>NZ_FNTJ01000002.1:1800000-2100000 GCF_900105185.1 Pseudomonas saponiphila
GACGGCGGGATTGACCTGCTCGACCAGGGCATAGGCCCGTTCCCTGGCCGGTCGGGCCTGGATGCTGTTGAACCAGCGATCGATGGCTTGCCTGAGCGGCAAAGTGATGCTCAAGTGCATCAACTTCAATAAACGCAGCGAAGAACATATGCCCCTTTCGGCCAGCACCGCACTGATGCTCATCGACCAGCAGCAAGGCATCCTCGAACCCCGGCTCGGGCCGCGCAACAACCCCGAGGCGGAGGCGCGGATGCTTGAGTTGCTGGCACATTGGCGTGCCCGCGGTTGGCCGGTGATCCATGTGCAGCACTTGTCGCGCTCCAAGGACTCGGTGTTCTGGCCCGGGCAATCTGGAGTGGAATTTCAGCCGCGTTTTCGTCCCCGGGATGGCGAGTGGCTGATTCAGAAGCAGGTGCCGGACGCGTTCTGCGCCAACCCACTGGGAGCGGATTTGCGCCGGGAAGGGATTACCGGCCTGGTGATCGTCGGTGTGGCCACCAACAACTCGGTGGAGTCGACGGCGCGCACCGCAGGCAACCTGGGTTTTGCGGTATGGGTGGTGGCCGATGCCTGCTACACCTTCGACAAGCCCGACTTTGCCGGTCGGGCCCGTACTGCCGAGGAGGTGCATGCCATGTCGCTGGCCAATCTGCATGGCGAGTACGCCACGGTCCTGTGCCAGGAGCAGCTCCTGGCCGCAGAGACTGGGCTGCGTTAGCGCCCGGCGTTCAGATCAAGCGCCGTGGCACTTCTTGAACTTCTTGCTGCTGCCGCAAGGGCAAGGATCGTTGCGCCCAACGTCTTTCAGTGCGTTGCGTACCGGCTCCTGGTGCGCGTGGTTGCAGTGCGGGCCGTGAACATGGCCATGGTCGTGATCGTGATGGTCATGATCGTGGTTGCAGTCAGGGCCATGGACATGAGGTTGCTGGGTCATTGCGGGTTACTCCGGAATAAAATCGCCGGGAATTATCACGCCATTGCGCTTCAGGTGCACGTCCTTGCCGATGAATAATCCGATTTCCAGTTCGCCTTCCAGGCGATAGGGAATGGGCTGTTCAGGCTTGCGCAGCAGTTTCACCACGTCGCGGATCTGCGGCCAGAGGTTGGTGCGCACCGGCACCTTGAAGAAGCGGCTGCTGTGGGGCGTGACGGTGAACCAGTGTTCGTGCTCGCCCTCGCTGAGCAGGAAGCGCTGCAGGTAGACCCGGTAGGTCAGGCGGCGCACGGTCAGGTCGCTGTCGTTGGGGTTGTCCACCCGCAGGTGCAGAGTGAAGCGCTGTTCCAGCAGATTGGCCTTGACCACCTCGACTTTCACCAGGTGCACCGCTGGGTCCAGTTCCTCCTCGGTGAACCAGGACACGCACCCCGACAGGCTCAACAGTCCGAGCAGGCAGAGGGTCCGCAGGACGCGCAGTTCACCGATCATGGCAAGACTCCCTTTGACTTCCCTGGGGCCATCCTCGACCCGGGGCATTTTTGGTTCAGCGGGTGAAGTAGCTGGCGCAGCACTTCTTGAATTTTTGCCCGCTGCCACAAGGGCAGGCATCGTTGCGCCCGGCGTTCAGAGGCACCGTCGGATCGATGAAATACCAGCGTCCCTGGTTCTGTACGAAAGACGAGCGTTCACGGTGGCTGTGCTCGCCCTGGTTGTCGTGCCAGCGGGCGGTGAAGGTGACGAAGGCGTGCTCCGGCTGGCCACCGAAGACCTCCGAGCTCTCCACTTGCAGCCCCAGCCAGGTGCTTTGCGCGCTCCATTCGCTGATGGACTGGCGATCCAGCCCGGCCTGCTGCACCGGCAGGGTCGTGGCCAGCAGGTAATCCACCTGGCCCAGCACGTAGGCGCTGTAGCGCGAACGCATCAGGGCCTCGGCGCAGGGCGCGGGATGGCCGGCATGGTAATGGCCGCAGCAGGCATCCAGCAGGTTGCCGCTGCCGCAGGGACAAATCGAGGCGCTCATCGTCTTACCACCAATACTTTCCAAAGTTTTCCGGGTTCGCCCAGAAGCGTGAATTGAGCCAGTCGGGCACCTGTTTGTATTCAAGCAGATCATAGGTAAACAGGGTCAGTACCTGCTGTTCCCGCTGGAAGCGTTCGCTGGCCTGCAGGGCCAGGGAGAAAAAGTCGGTTTCCTGCCAGCCGCAGGCGGACAGGTCGGCCAGTACCGCAATCCGACTGGCATTGAGGTTGCGGATGCCCCCCAACAGGTTCAGGCCGTCGCGCTTGGGCAGATGCTCCAGGCAGTCCACCGCCAGGGCCAGGTCGAAACGCCGGGCCGCCAGTTCCGCGGGCAGAGGGCCGGGCGCTGCCTGAGCGACTTGAGTGCCGGGGTGGGCTGCCTTGAAGGCCGCCAGGGCCGGGAAGTCGCTGGCGCCGATCAGCAGCAGCTGTTGCGGTGCATAGCGATCCAGCAGGGCCGCCAGGGCTTGCTGGGGTGTACGAGTAGAAATGCCGGCGCTCATCTTAGCTCCTCGATCAGAACGCCCAAGACTAGCGCGCCGCCACCTTCGGGCCTAGAGCGGTTCACCACTTATTGCGCGACGCTCCCGTGTTTACGGGGTTAAACCGGCGATGGCCCACTGCTGGCGCAGATCAATGCCGGGGTCTTTACTCCGTGAATCGGCCTTGAGCCGATCCCTCAGGAGAAATCAGATGAGCATCATTCGGACGGCAGTACCCTTGGTTCTGTTAACCAGTGTGTTGACTGGTTGTGCAGGTTTGCAGAAAACCGACTGGCCGATCTGTGCCGCGGTGGGCGGTGTCACGGGCGCGGCGCTGGGCGCCACCGAAAGCTCCTCGTGGGCGGGCGGTGGCGCGTTGCTGGTCGGTGGTCTGGCCGGCGCCTATTGCTGGGTAAAAGGTGACGGCGACGAGGACGGCGATGGCGTGCCGGACAGCCGTGACAAGTGCCCGCATACCCCAAGGGGCGTGAAGGTCGATGCCAATGGCTGCCCACCACCGCCACCCGTGGTGGAAGAGGTGGTAGTGGTCAAGGAAGAAACCATCGTCATTCGCGACGTGTACTTCCATTTCGACTCGGCCAAGCTGACCGATGCCGACAAGTCCAAGCTCAATACCATCGTCACCCGCCTGAAACAGGAGGCGCCGAGCGCGCAACTGCGAGTGACCGGCCACACCGACAGCGTCGGCAGCGACGCCTACAACCAGAAGCTCTCGGACAAGCGTGCCCACTCGGTGGTGGAGTACCTGATTAGCAACGGCATTCCACGCAACAGCTTCGTCTCGGTGACGGGCGCTGGTGAAAGCAAGCCGGTGGCGGACAACAAGACCGCCGAGGGCCGGGCGATGAACCGTCGCACGGAAATCCAGATCAACCGCTGAGCCCCATGACCTGCGCGGCGCCACTGCCGCGCAGGATCTTTTTGGCTCCCGGCTCGGGGTATTGCTGTCCAGGCCGGCGCTGATTTTCCCCAGGGTGCTAATTCGCCCGCCGAGGTCGGCCGTGGCGGGTGAACCTCGTCGATCGAGCCGCTAAACAGAGGCTTCGGCAAGAATTTTCATCCTCCTCTGGCGTCCCCCCGGGATAAATCGTTACTGTGCGCGCAAAGAATAATTCACGAGGGGAGCGTATGAAGTTCTTGTGGGGGATGGGTAAATTTCTGACGTTGGTTTTTTGGCTGGTGGTGTTGATCAATCTGGCCAAGCCATTGGTCAATCCATTGCATCTGCTGGTCAATCTGGCGGGCAGTCTGTTGCTGTTGACCCATTTGCTGGAACTGCTGCTGTTCAATGGCAGCCTCAAGGACCGTGCGCATCCCTGGCGTGATCGTCTGCAAATCCTGCTGGTGGGTATCTTTCACCTGCAAACCCTTCCCGCTGTTGCTCCTGCTGTCGAGACCGATCATGCGTAAGCTCTGCCTGCTGGCCCTGTTCTGCAGTCCCCTGGCCGTGGCCCAGGTGGTGCAGGTCGAAAGCAACTCCTTCATGCGCCTGCCCAATACCACCAGCACCCTGCAACTGGAGCGCCTCGACGTGGCGGACTACGGCACCTTGCTGATTCCGGCCAATGTCACCGAGCTCAAGGTCGACGAGCTGCACCTGGGGCGCGAGGCGCGGATCGCCATCGTGCCGACCGGGCAAAGCCTGGAGTTGCGGGTCCAGCGTGCGCAGTTGGACAGCGGCAGCCAGATCAGCTCCCGCGGTGCGCCGGGCACTTTTGAAAAGGCGCCCAAGCCGGGGCGCAACCTGAACCTGCGGTTCGAATCCCTGAAGGCCGAGACCTTGTCCGTGGACGCTCGAGGCGGTGCCGGTATTCCTGGTTATGTCGGCCTCGACGGCGCCAACGGTGAGGAGCCGGGGTGCACCTGGGGCCAAGCCGGGCGCGGCGCCGATGGGGACAACGGTGGCAATGGACGACCAGGGGCGGCGGGCGCCCAGGTCCGGCTCGAGTTGCCCCGTGACTTCCCCAGCGAGCAGATCAAGGTGCTGGTCGATGGTGGTGCCGGTGGCCTGGCCGGTGCCGGAGGCAAGCCGGGTGCTGGGGGCAAGTCCAAGGGCTGCCTGGTGTATCGCACCGATGGTGGCAAGAGCGGTCGCCCTGGCGCCCAAGGCCAGCCAGGACCTGCGGGAGAAGCGGGTTCGCTGACGGTCCAGCGTTTGTAACAGGCGGCTTGAGGCCGCGGTTGCCCAGGCGCCCGCTTTTGTAGCGGGCGCTTGCATTCAGAAGGTCGGCCGGGCCGCGGCCAGCGCCACCAGCAGCAGGCCGATGATCAGGTTGCTGCCCACCAGCCGGCGGATCTTGCCCAGCGCCGCGGCGCCGGCCGGCCAGTCCTGCGCCGCGACGGCCTTGCGCAGCTCCGGCAGTTGCAGGGACTGGATGCGGATGAACAGGGCGGTCATCACCAGATACAGGCCCATCATGATCTGCACATACTTGGGCGCGGTTTCAAAGCCGCTGAAGCGTAAATGCAGCAGGCCGATACCACTGATCGGCAACAGCACCACGGCGACCCAGACCCAGACGAAAAAACGCGGAAACACTTGCGTCCACAGCTGCAGTCTTGCCGGTCCCTCAAGGGCTGCCACGGCCGCCGGGCGCAGGACCATCCAGGCGAAAAACATGCCGCCGACCCAGACCAGGGCGGCCAGCACGTGCAGGGTGTAGGCAAGGGCGAAAGCGGTCATTTGGGTACTCCGTTCTGCGCGGGATGAATTAGCGGGGTATGATAGCGGCCGATTCGAACCACTGAAAATTTATCCAGCGTTTTGTGCGCCCGAAAAACCATGATCAGCAACGAACTCAAAACCACGATCCAGGGCGCCTACTCGCGTTTTCTCGAAGCCAAGAGCCTCAAGCCGCGTTACGGCCAGCGCCTGATGATCGCCGAAGTGGCCAAGGTCCTGGGTGATATCGACACCGACGACGAAGGCCGGCGCAGTGGCGACCCGGCGGTAGTCGCCGTGGAAGCCGGCACCGGTACCGGCAAGACCGTGGCCTACAGCCTGGCGGCGATTCCCACGGCCAAGGCCGCCGGCAAGCGCCTGGTGATCGCCACCGCCACCGTCGCCCTGCAGGAACAGATCGTCTACAAGGACCTGCCGGACCTGATGCGCAACAGCGGGCTGAACTTCAGCTTCTCCCTGGCCAAGGGCCGGGGGCGCTACATGTGCCTGTCCAAGCTCGACATGCTGCTCCAGGAAGGCCACGCGCAGACCGCCACGGCCCAGTTGTTCGAGGAGGAAGGCTTCAAGATCGAAGTGGATGAAGCCAGCCAGAAGCTGTTCACCAGCATGATCGAGAAGCTCGCCGGGAATAAATGGGACGGCGACCGCGACAGCTGGCCCACGGCCCTGGAAGACGCCGACTGGGCGCGCCTGACCACCGACCACAGCCAGTGCACCAACCGCCATTGCCCTAATTTCGGCCAGTGCGCCTTCTACAAGGCCCGCGAAGGCATGGGCAAGGTGGACGTGATCGTCACCAACCACGACATGGTCCTGGCCGACCTGGCCCTGGGCGGTGGCGCCGTGCTGCCGGACCCGCGCGACACCCTCTATGTGTTCGACGAAGGCCACCACCTGCCGGACAAGGCCATCGGCCACTTTGCCCATTACACCCGGCTGCGTTCCACCGCCGACTGGCTGGAGCAGACCGCCAAGAACCTCACCAAGCTGCTGGCCCAGCACCCGCTGCCTGGGGACCTGGGGCGCCTGATCGAGCAGGTGCCGGAGCTGGCGCGGGAGATCAAGACCCAGCAGCAGTTCATGTTCAGCGCCTGCGAGCAGATCGCCGACTTCAAGACCGGCGAAGACATGGAGGGCCGCGAACGGCCGCGCCATCGCTTCGTCGGCGGGCTGATCCCCGAGCACATGCGCGAGATGGGCATCGAGCTGAAGAAGGGCTTCTCCCGTCTTACCGACCTGTTCACCCGCCTCACCGAGCTGCTCAAGGAAGGCATGGATGGCGAGGTCAATATCGGCATCGCCAGCAACCAGGCCGAAGAGTGGTACCCGCTGTTCGGCAGCCTGCTGGCGCGGGCCTCGGGCAACTGGGAGTTGTGGACCGCGTTCACCGTCGAGGACCCGGAAGACAACCCGCCCATGGCCCGCTGGCTGACCCTGGCCGAGAGCGGCTCGCTGTTCGACATCGAGGTCAACGCCAGCCCGATCCTCGCCGCGGAGATGCTCCGGCGCAATCTGTGGAACGTGGCCTACGGCGCCTTGGTGACCTCCGCGACCCTGACCGCTCTCGGCACTTTCGACCGTTTCCGCATGCGCGCCGGCCTGCCGAAGAAAGCCGTCACCGCTGTGGTGCCCAGCCCCTTCCATCACGCCGATGCCGGGGTGCTGCGGGTGCCCGACCTGCGGGCCGACCCACGGGATGCGCCGGCGCATACCGCGGCAATCATCCGCGACCTGCCGGAGCTGGTGGAGGGCTCGCGCGGCACCCTGGTGCTGTTCTCCTCGCGCAAACAGATGCAGGACGTGTTCGACGGCCTGGATCGCGACTGGCGCAAGCAGGTGTTCATCCAGGGCAACCTGTCCAAGCAGGAAACCCTGAACAAGCACAAGGCCCGGGTCGACGGCGGCGATTCCAGCGTGCTGTTCGGTCTGGCGAGCTTTGCCGAAGGGGTGGACCTGCCCGGTGCCTACTGTGAGCACGTGGTGATTGCCAAGATCCCGTTCTCGGTGCCGGACGATCCGGTGGAAGCGGCGCTGGCAGAGTGGATCGAGGCCCGGGGCGGCAATCCGTTCATGGAAATCTCGGTGCCGGACGCCTCCCTCAAGCTGGTCCAGGCCTGCGGTCGCCTGCTGCGCACCGAACAGGACCGCGGCACCATCACCCTGCTGGACCGCCGCCTGGTCACCCAGCGCTATGGCAAGGCTATCCTCAATGCCTTGCCGCCATTTCGCCGAGAAATATCTTGAGCACGGCGCGCACCTTTGCGCGCCGTGCTGTCTATTTCACGTCACCGCTTCAGCACCGGCCGCTCATCGGCCTTTAGGGAGAGCCAGGTTCATATGATTCGCCGTTCGTTGCCCACTGTATTTGCCCTGTTGTTTGCCGCGCCCGTACTGGCGGCCCCAACCGGACAACAGACGCTGTTCAACTTTGTCCGACCTGCCGCCGTGGTGCAGGTGGCGACACAGGATGCCAGCCTGCCGCAGTCCAATGCGGAGCAGACGGCCGAGGGCGAAGTGCTGCGGCGGATCACCTTCAACCCTACCGCCAGGCCGAGCCTGAGCCTGACGCCACAGAGCGGCGCCTGGGACTGGTCGCAGTCGGGGATGATGAGCCTGCGCATCCAGAGTGCGATGAACTGGGCCCTGACCCTGTACGTGAGCATTCAGAGCAACGACGGCAAGACCCTGGTCAGCCGCGTCGACCTGCCGGCCGGCCCGGCGCAGACCTTGCTGGTGCCCCTGGTGGCCAGCGGTCCCCTGAGCCAGGGCATGAAGGCCGCGCCGCCGATGCCGATGACCGTGGATGGCCAGCGCATTCTGCTGGCCAGTAGCGAGGGGCAACTGGACCGCAGTCAGGTGGTATCGGTCACCCTGTCCCTGGATAACCCCAAGGCAACCCAGAGCATCCTCCTTGAGCGCTTCGGCGTGCTGGATGATGAGGGCGTGATCAAGGCGGTCTACGGTTCGCTGGTGGATGGCTACGGTCAGTCGACCCGGGCCCGCTGGCCGGAAAAGGTCAGCAGCGATGATCAGCTCAAGGCAGCCGATGCCAGGGAGCAGCAACAGCTCAAGGGCTGGCTCGGCGAGCAGGAGAAGGCGCCGCTGGACAAGTTCGGCGGCTCAAGCCAGGGCCCGGACTTCAAGGCCAGCGGCTTCTTTCGCACGGAAAAACGCGATGGCCGCTGGTTCCTGGTGACCCCGCAAGGGCATCCGTTCTACTCCCTGGGAGTCAACACCGTGGCTCCGGACAACAGTCAGACCTATGTCGCCGGGCGCGAGTGGATGTTCAGCGCCTTGCCCAAGGATGGCGAGCCCCTGGCCGCCTATTACGGCGAAGGCGACAACCGCGGTGGCAACGGTGCCGACCAGGGGCGTGGCTATAACGCCGGCCGTTGGTACGACTTCTACCGGGCCAACCTGCAGCGCACCTATGGCAAACCTTGCGTCCATGACGACTCGGCGGCGGACGGGGCGTCCGCCAACCAGGCC
This sequence comes from Pseudomonas saponiphila, assembly GCF_900105185.1. Lineage (NCBI taxonomy): Bacteria > Pseudomonadati > Pseudomonadota > Gammaproteobacteria > Pseudomonadales > Pseudomonadaceae > Pseudomonas > Pseudomonas saponiphila. The sequence continues at coordinate 1,808,633 of NZ_FNTJ01000002.1, forward strand.
CAGCCTGCGGCGGCGGAGGCGGCCGTTCCGTGCGCGCCGCCGGCGTTTGATGAGAAACGCTGGGTCGAGCACACCCTGGATCGTCTGCAGGCCTGGGGGTTCAACACCATCGGCAACTGGAGCGCGCCGGCCCTGGGGCTGGCCGACCGTGTGCCCTACACCGTGCCGCTGTCCATCGTCGGCGACTACGCCAGCATCAGCACCGGCAGCGATTGGTGGGGCGGCATGCCCGATCCCTTCGACCCGCGCTTTGCCATGGCCACCGAGCGCGCGGTGGCGATTGCCGCCCGCGATCACCGCGACGATCCCTGGCTGATTGGCTACTTTGCCGACAACGAACTGGCCTGGGCCGGCCCCGGAGATGATCCGAAAGCCCGCTATGCCCTGGCCTACGGCACCTTGCGCCTGACCACCGACGTTCCGGCCAAGCGCGCCTTCCTCAAGCAACTGCGGGACAAGTACCGCAATCAGGCGGGCCTGTCGAAAGCCTGGGGCATCGACCTGCCGGCCTGGGAGCTGATGGAGGACCCGGGCTTCGTACCGCCGTTGCCAAGTCCCGAGCACCCGGAAATCGAGGCTGACTTCAAGTATTTCCAGAAAGTCTTTGCCGAGACTTATTTCAAGACCATCGCCGACTCGCTGAAGTGGCATGCCCCCAATCACCTGCTGCTGGGCGGTCGTTTTGCCGTCAGCAACCCCGAAGCGGTGGCCGCCTGCGCCCAGTACTGCGATGTATTGAGTTTCAACCTCTACACCCTCAAGCCGCAGGACGGTCAGGACTTCGCCTATTTGCGCAGCCTGGACAAGCCGGTGCTGGTGACCGAGTTCAACTTCGGCTCCCGGGATCGCGGTCCGTTCTGGGGCGGTGTGACCGAACTGGCCCGGGAAGAGGAGCGTGGCCCGGCCTACGCCAACTTCCTCAAGCAGGCGCTGAGCGAGCCGTCGATTGTTGGTGTGCATTGGTTCCAGTATCTGGACCAGCCCGTGACCGGGCGCTTGCTGGACGGTGAAAACGGACATTTTGGCCTGGTGGGCATTACCGATGTGCCGTTCCAGGGCTTTGTCGAGACGGTGCGCAAGAGCAACCTGCAGGCCCTGGAGCAACTGGCCAAGGTCGCGGAGCAGGCCCGGGTCGAGGCGACGCGGGTGGAGGCTGGCGGGCGCGAAGGCGAGGGGGGTGGCAAGTCCCACGCTGGCAAGGGGCTTGGCGGACACGCGGGTGGCCACTCGGGTAACGGTCATTGAGTGGCTGGCCTGATCAGCGGCTTTCGCGAGACGCCGGGCAGCGCCTGGTCGCCTCCTTGAGCGATAGACCGTGCCTGCCTTGGCGGCTGTTCCCAAATGCCTTCGGTGCTGGAACAATGCGCGCCACGTTGTCGAGCATTGTTGCGGGGGAAGTCAGGGGTGCAGATTCAAGGCCATTACGAACTTAAATTCGAGGCGGTACGCGAGGCCTTCGCGGCATTGTTCGAAGATCCACAGGAGCGCGGCGCGGCGCTGTGCATCCAGATCGGTGGGGAAACCGTCATCGACCTCTGGGCCGGCACTGCCGACAAGGATGGCGCCGAGGCCTGGCACAGCGACACCATCGCCAACCTGTTTTCCTGCACCAAGACCTTCACCGCAGTCACCGCGCTGCAACTGGTGGCCGAAGGCAAGCTCAAGCTGGATGCGCCCGTGGCCGATTACTGGCCGGAATTCGCCGCCTCGGGCAAGGCGGCGATTACCCTGCGTCAGTTGCTCTGCCACCAGGCCGGGCTGCCGGCGCTGCGTGAGTTGCTGCCTGCCGAAGCCCTGTACGACTGGCAAACCATGGTCGATGCCCTGGCTGCAGAGCAGCCCTGGTGGACGCCGGGCGAAGGGCATGGTTATGCGGCCATCACCTATGGCTGGCTGGTGGGGGAACTGATCCGGCGGGCCGATGGCCGTGGCCCGGGGGAGTCTATCGTGGCCCGCGTGGCCAGGCCTTTGGGGCTGGATTTCCATGTGGGCCTGGCTGACGAGGAGTTTCATCGGGTCGCGCATATCGCCCGGGGCAAGGGCAATGTCGGCGATGCCGCGGCCCAGCGCCTGTTGCAAGTGACCATGCGCGAGCCTACGGCGATGACCACCCGGGCCTTTACCAATCCTCCGTCTATCATGACCAGCACCAATAAACCCGAGTGGCGGCGCATGCAGCAGCCGGCGGCCAATGGCCATGGCAATGCCCGCAGTCTTGCCGGCTTCTACAGCGGCTTGCTCGATGGCAGTTTGCTGGAGGCCGACATGCTCGAGGAACTGACCCGTGAGCACAGCCTGGGCATGGACAAGACCTTGCTGACCCAGACCCGGTTTGGCCTGGGTTGCATGCTCGACCAGCCCCAGGTCGCCAATGCCACTTTCGGCTTGGGCGGCCGGGCATTCGGGCATCCGGGGGCCGGCGGTTCCATCGGATTTGCTGACCCGGAACATGACGTGGCCTTCGGTTTTGTGACAAATACCCTGGGGCCTTATGTCTTGATGGATCCGCGGGCGCAGAAGCTGGTGCGGGTTTTGTCGGATTGTCTGTAAAAAGGTTGCTGTTAAGAACTTTTTTGCTTAAACATGCTTGAAAAGCTGCAGGCATGAACCCTGTGGCTTTTATAATTTCCAAGCGTCTGTTTGTAGCGGTTATTTAGACCGAAATTTTTATCTCATTTTGTGGATATCCCATGTCGTCAAACAAGTCTCTAGCCTTGGCCATCTGCCTGACCGTTACCGGTTGCGCACAAACCCCACAAAATGAAGCGGATGGCGGCCATTGGTGGTCGTTCGGGTCCGACAAGAGCAGCAGCAATCAAGCCCCGCAAGCGGCCGAGAAACCGGCCGCAGCCGAAGCGGCGCCTGCCGCTCCCGCGGGCAAACCGGCGGTAGCGGCCAAAGCCGCTGCGCCAGCGCCTGCCGCCAAAGCCACCGCTTCTGCCAAACCAGCAGCGCCAGCCGGCAAAGCACCGGCCGCCGCCAAGCCGGCCGTTGCTGCGGCTGCCGAACCGGCTCCTGCACCTGCTCCCGTGGCCGCAGCCCCAGCCCCAGCCGCTCCCGCCGCGAAGGCCGAAAGCAGCAGCTGGTGGTGGCCGTTCTCCTCCAAGGACTCCGCCGACAAGCCGGTCGCCGAAGCCAAGAAGGCCGAGCCGGCTCCTGCTCCGGCTGTGGCCAAGGCGGCGGATTCCGAGACTCACTGGTGGTGGCCGTTTGCCAAGAGCGAGCCCAAGCCTCTGAGCAAAGTGAATGTGGCGGACGTGCCGATGCCCGATCCGAAAATCACCCAGGCCTGGCTGGACGACTACGAGCCACGCCTGCGTGAAGCGGTGAAGGACAGCAAGCTGCAAGTGGAACGCCGTGAAAACGTGCTGGTGGTTACGGCGCTGGTCGATGCCTCCTTCAACCCGGATCGTCCGGCCATGCTGCTGCCTGTGACCCTGGGCCCGTTCACCCGCGTGGCCAAGGCGGTTGAAGGCGATCCCAAGACGGCCGTGCTGATCCTCGGGCATGCCGATGCTACCGGTCCGACCCTGGCCAACCAGAAACTGAGCCGCGATCGTGCACAGTCCGTTGCGGCCATTTTCAGCCTCAGCGGCTTGAAGCAGGACCGCCTGATGCTGCGTGGCATGGGCGCCGTGATGCCGCGCGCCGCCAACGACAGCCCGCAGGGCCGTTCGCTGAACCGTCGTGTGGAAATCATGCTGACCCAGCGCAGCACCCTGTTGGGCCTGCTGAGCAAGTACAACCAGCCGACGCCATCCGAGACTGAAATGGTCGCCGTGCAGGACGCCAAGCCGCCTGTGCCAGCTGCAAGTGGCAAAAAGGCCGCAGCACCGGCGAAGAAGTCCAGCGCCGCCAAGAAGCCTGCCGCCAAGAAGGCTCCGGCGAAAAAAGCGGCAGCTCCGGCCAAGAAGGTCGCGCAAGCTAACAACTGATTCTCAAGGAAAAGGAAGCAGGCATGACGCAGTCTCTGGCTGATATGCGCCGCGATTACACCCGCGATGGTTTGTCCGAGGCCCAGGCCCCGGACGAGCCCTTTGCGCTGTTCCACCAGTGGTTTGCCGATGCGGTGAAAACCGAGCAGCCCCCGGTAGAGGCCAATGCCATGACCCTGGCGACCGTCGATACCGACGGTCGCCCCCATTGCCGCATCCTGTTGCTCAAGGGGTTGGATGAACAAGGTTTTACCTTCTTCACCAACTATGAGAGCGCCAAGGGGCAGCAACTGGCTGCACGGCCCTTTGCTGCCATGACCTTCTTCTGGCCAACCCTGGAGCGTCAGGTACGGATTGAAGGCCGGGTGGCCAAGGTCACGCCGCAGGAGTCCGATGCCTATTATCAGGTTCGTCCTCTGGGCAGCCGCCTGGGCGCCTGGGCGTCACCGCAAAGCCGAGTGATCGCCGATCGCGCCGAGTTGCAGGAACTGCTCAAGGCCACTGAGGCGCGCTTCAGCGACAGCCAGCCCGATTGCCCGGAACACTGGGGTGGTTATCGCTTGCTGCCGGAGCGTATCGAGTTCTGGCAGGGGCGTCCCAGCCGCCTGCATGATCGCTTGAACTATCGCCTGCAGGGCGAGCAGTGGGTCCGCGAACGTCTGGCTCCCTGAGGGCTGCGGGTCACTCGCTGGGATAACCGGCCGCAGCGGCTTCGAGCCATTGCGGCAGGTCCCGGCGTTTTACTTTCTGGCGTTGGGCCTCGGCCAGTTGTTGCAGCATGAATTGCTTCTTCTGCTCATCGCTCCCGGCCATGGACAGCGCCAGGTCCCGGTCTGTCCAGCGCTTGATGCGTACATACAGCCACCAGTGGAAGTACAGACCGGCGACAGTGGTCACGATGATGATGAAATAATCCATGGGGAATCCTTTGTTCGGTGGCGCTCTGCGGGAAACCGGCATCACCGTATTGAGAAGTTTTAGCGTTCATACCGTCTGTACTTCGGCTGAATGAAACCAATTTTATCCGGGCTGCGCCGTGACAGGCGTCAAGCTGCGGAGTCTAATGACTATCTGTCCTTTGGAGTTGATCCTATGCGTAAGTCTGTTTTGCTGGTTGCGTCTTTCACCGCGATGGCAACGTTGCTCGGCGGTTGTGCCTCTAACCTGACCGGTGACTCCTACTCCCGCGACGAAGCGCGTCGCGTGCAAACCGTGCGTATGGGCACCATCGAATCCCTGCGTCCGGTAAAAATCGAAGGCACCAAGACCCCGATCGGCGGCGCTGCTGGCGCTGTGATCGGCGGCGTGGGTGGCAGCGCCATCGGCGGCGGTCGTGGCAGCATCGTCACTGCGGTGATCGGCGCGGTTGCTGGCGGTCTGCTGGGCTCGGCCACTGAGGAAGGCCTGACCCGCACCCAGGGCGTCGAAATCACCGTGCGTGAAGATGACGGCAGCATGCGTGCCTATGTGCAGCAGGTGCAGGAAAACGAAGTGTTCCGGATTGGCGATCGCGTACGCATTATGACCGTCAACGGCACCAGCCGCGTTACCCGCTGATACCTTTGCTGCAAAACAAAACCCCGGCCAGGCAACTGGTCGGGGTTTTGTGTTTTCAGGTTGGCCGATCCTGTTTGATCAGGAACTCGGCGCCGTATTCTTGCGGCTGGCGGCCGCGGTGACGGTGTAACCGATCAGTGCCGCCAGCAGCGAGCCGGTGAGAATCCCCATGCGGTCCATGCCCGCGTAGTCGCTGCTGCCGGGCTCAAAGGCCAGGGAGCCGACGAACAGGCTCATGGTGAAGCCGATGCCGCAGAGAATCGCCACCCCCAGGATCTGGCCCCAGTTGGCGCCGGCAGGCAAGGCCGTGAGTCCGGTCTTGACCGCCAACCAGCTGAGGCCGAACACGCCGATGGTCTTGCCCAGCAACAGGCCGATGGCGATGCCCATGGGCACATGGTGGGTGAAGCTCTCAAGGGTCACGCCGCTCAGGGACAGGCCGGCGTTGGCGAAGGCGAACAGTGGCAGGATGCCGAACGCCACCCAGGGATGCAGCGCATGTTCCAGGGCCTGCGAGGGCGAAGGCTCGGCATTGCGGGTGCGCAGGGGAATGCAGAACGCCAGGGTCACGCCGGCCAGGGTGGCATGGACGCCACTCTTGAGTACGCAAACCCAGAGAATCAGGCCGATGATCATGTACGGCCCGAGTTTCACTACCCCCATGCGGTTCATCGCCACCAGGGCGGCGATACAGGCGGCCGCCAGCATCAGCGACAGGGTCGACAGGGCGCCGGAGTAGAAGATCGCGATGATCACGATGGCCCCCAGGTCATCGATGATCGCCAGGGTCATGAGGAACAGCTTCAGCGAGGTCGGTACGCGCTTGCCCAGCAGCGCCAGGACGCCCAGGGCGAACGCGATGTCGGTGGCGGTCGGAATCGCCCAGCCATTGAGTGCTGCGGGGTTGTCCCGGTTGAGAAACCAGTAGATCAGCGCCGGGACCAGCATGCCGCCAATGGCCGCCATGCCCGGCAGGACGATTTGCGAAGGCTTGGACAGTTGGCCTTCCAGGACTTCGCGCTTGACCTCAAGGCCGATCAGCAGGAAGAACAGCGCCATCAGGCCGTCGTTGATCCACAGCAACAGCGGTTTGGCGATCTTCAAGGCGCCGATCTGCGCTACCACCGGGGTTTCCAGCAGGCCGTTGTAGAGCCAGGACAGCGGCGAATTGTTGATGATGAGAGCCAGGATGGCAGCGGCGATCAATAACAGACCGCTGGCAGCTTCCATGGCAAAGAAACGAGTGAAAGTGCTACGCAGAGGCAAGGTCGCTCTCCATCTAAATCTGAAAATAGGTGGCACACCCTAACCTGTGCAGTTAGTTGTTAAAACAAAAATTATATTCTTTTTTGTTATATGCAGAGGCTAAAGGGCCCGCTTAAAAATGCTCATTTGCAGTTGTGTTTCCAATTGCTTCTCAGCTGTACCTGTAAGCCCTGAAAGTTATTTCATAACATGTCTGATCCGGGGCGTTGCGGGACATTTTTCCAGAGAAAAGGCCTGTGAGCCCCGCCCCCGGACCATCCAACATTGGGTGCATTTCATCTTCTTGCGCCGGTACGGCGTCCGATCTGACGAGAATAGAACATGAGCGACAATCGCCAGTGGGCCCGCGAGGCCATCCGCATCATCGAAGCCGACTTCCAGCGCAGCGCCGACACCCACCTGATTCCATTGCCGTTGCCGGGACAGCCGGGCATCGAGCTGTATTTCAAGGATGAATCCAGCCATCCCACCGGCAGTCTCAAGCATCGTCTGGCCCGCTCGCTGTTTCTCTATGCGCTGTGTAACGGCTGGCTCAAGCCCGGCGCGCCGGTGATCGAGGCTTCCAGCGGCTCGACGGCGATTTCCGAGGCCTATTTCGCCCGCTTGCTGGGCCTGCCGTTCATTGCCGTGATGCCCGCGACCACCTCCCAGGAGAAGATCGCCCAGATCGCTTTCTACGGTGGCAAGAGCCATCTGGTGCAGGACCCGACGCAGATCTATGCCGAGTCCGAGCGCCTGGCCCGTGAGAGCGGCGGCCACTTCATGGATCAGTTCACTTACGCCGAGCGCGCCACCGACTGGCGGGCCAACAACAACATCGCCGAATCGATCTTCCAGCAGTTGCGCTTCGAACGTTATCCCGAGCCCAGCTGGCTGATCTCCAGCCCGGGCACTGGCGGCACCACCGCGACCCTGGGGCGCTATGTGCGCTATCGCCAGCACTGCACCCGGGTACTGTGTGCCGACGCCGAGCGTTCGGTGTTCTTCGACTACTACCAGAGCGGCGATGCCAGTCTGCGCCTGGATTGCGGTTCGCGGATCGAAGGCATCGGCCGGCCACGGGTCGAGGCGTCGTTCCTGCCCAAGGTGATCGACGCCATGGTCAAGGTGCCGGATGCCCTGTCCCTGGCAGCCATGCACTACCTGGCCCAGCGCCTGGGGCGGCGGGTGGGCGGCTCCAGCGGCACCAACCTGATCGGAGCGCTGATGGCCGCCGAGCACATGGCCGCGGCCGGCGAGACGGGTTCGATCGTGGCGATTCTCTGTGACGGTGGCGAGCGTTATGCGACCACCTACTACGATGAGCAGTGGCTGGCAGAGCAGGGGTATGAACTGGCGGCGTTGATCGATGCGGTGGCGGCCAGCGTCGAGCGAGGCCAGGCCTTGCCTGCCAGCGTATTGCGCGCCGGCATCTGAACCTGTCGTAGGAGCCGGCTTGCCGGCGAAGGGGCCCTTGAGCCGTGGACACCCTCGCCGGCATGCCGCTCCTACGGTAGGCGGTAGGAGCCGGCTTACCGGCGAAAGGGCCGTTGCGTCAGGCCTGAATGCCGAGGATGTCGCGGGCCACGGCTTCGGCAATGCGAATCCCGTCGACCCCGGCGGAGAGAATCCCCCCGGCATAACCGGCGCCCTCACCGGCCGGGTACAGCCCCTTCACATTCAGGCTCTGCATCGAGGCATCGCGAGTGATGCGCAGTGGCGATGAGGTGCGGGTCTCGATACCGGTCAGCACCGCGTCGTGCAGCGAGTAGCCCTTGATCTGCCGCTCAAAGGCCGGCAACGCCTCACGAATGGCTTCGATGGCGAAGTCCGGCAACGCCAGGGCCAGGTCGCCCAGGCTCACGCCGGGCTTGTAGGAGGGCTCGACGCTGCCCAGGGCGGTGGTCGGCTTGCCGGCGATGAAGTCGCCCACCAGCTGTGCCGGGGCCTGATAGTTGCTGCCCCCGAGGACAAAGGCGTGGGATTCCAGACGCTCCTGCAGCTCGATACCCGCCAGCGGGCCGCCCGGGTAATCCACTTCCGGAGTGATGCCGACCACGATGCCGGAGTTGGCGTTGCGCTCGTTGCGCGAGTACTGGCTCATGCCGTTGGTCACCACCCGGTTCGGTTCGGAGGTGGCGGCGACCACGGTGCCGCCCGGGCACATGCAGAAGCTGTAGACCGAACGGCCGTTCTTGGCGTGGTGCACCAGCTTGTAGTCGGCGGCGCCGAGTTTCGGGTGGCCGGCGTACTTGCCCAGGCGCGCGCTGTCGATCAGCGATTGCGGGTGTTCGATGCGGAAACCCACCGAGAACGGCTTGGCTTCCATGTACACGCCACGGCTATGGAGCATGCGGAAGGTGTCGCGGGCGCTGTGGCCCAGGGCCAGGATCACGTGCCGCGAATGCAGCTGTTCGCCGCTGGCCAGCTCCACGCCTTGAAGTTGGCCGTCTTCGATCAACACGTCGGTCACCCGCTGCTCGAAGCGCACTTCACCGCCCAGGGCGATGATCTGCTGGCGCATGTTTTCCACCACGCCGGTCAGGCGGAAGGTGCCGATGTGCGGCTTGCTGACGTAGAGGATCTCGTCCGGCGCACCGGCCTTGACGAACTCGTGGAGCACCTTGCGGCCGTGGTGTTGCGGGTCCTTGATCTGGCTGTAGAGCTTGCCGTCGGAGAAGGTTCCGGCACCGCCTTCGCCGAACTGCACGTTGGACTCGGGGTTGAGCACGCTCTTGCGCCACAGGCCCCAGGTGTCCTTGGTGCGCTGGCGCACTTCCTTGCCGCGTTCGAGGATGATCGGCTTGAAGCCCATCTGTGCCAGCAACAGGCCGGCGAAGATCCCGCAAGGGCCGAACCCCACCACGATCGGCCGTTCGCTCAGCTCTGCCGGAGCCTGGCCCACCACCTTGTAGCTGACATCCGGCGCCGGGTTGACGTTACGGTCGTCGGCGAACTTGAGCAGCAGCGGCGCTTCGTCGCGCACGCTGAGGTCGATGGTGTAGATGAAGCACAGCTCGGATGACTTCTTGCGGGCGTCGTAGCTGCGTTTGAACAAGGTGAAATCGAGCAGCTCATCGCTGGCGATTCCCAGGCGCTGCACGATAGCGGCGCGCAGGTCTTCATCGGGATGGTCGATCGGCAACTTGAGTTCGGTGATTCGTAACATGACAGGGTCCGGGTAGGCGGTGCGCAACAGTGCGCCGGCTTGCTTTGCACAAACCGGCGATTATAAGCCGCAATCCTCCCTCGCCGTGAGGCTAAAACCGCTGCTCGTCGAATCAGTCGTTGCGTGAGCCGCCGAAATAGCCGCAACCGCGCTGCACCTGACCGTCGACCCGCAGTTCGGCACTGAGGTGCTGGACGCTGCCGGTCACCGGGTCGACGCAACGCTGCGGCGCTACCCAGAGCTCCACGCGCTGGTGATTGGCTTCGCTGGTGAGGTTGAAACGGCCGTCTCCCAGCTGTTCTTCCAGATAGGGCAGGGCCAGGGTCGGCTGGCCGGCGCGTTCGATCATCATGCCCTTGGCGCTGACGTCGACGTTCCAGGCCGGGTTCTTGCTGCCGGCCCGCAGGATCAGGCGCTGGAAGTTCGGGTCGCCGCAGGCACCGGCGGAGCGCTCGACGCGGTACAGCTGGCGCAGGTCCAGTTGGCCGTCGCTGCTGCCACTGGCAGAGAACTTGCCTCGCAGGTCGACGAACAGCTTGCCCTGTTTCTCCGCCAGGGTGGCGGCCTCTTGCAGCACGCTGGTGCCGCCGCCGTCACTGACCGTATAACGGCGATCCTCAGTGCAGGGCTTGAACAGCAACTTGCCGTCCGCTGCGCTGAGTTCACCCTGCATCCGGGTCAGCCCGGCCATGGACGGCACCTGGGGCTGAGGGTTGAACATCGGCAGCATCTGGCAGCCGGCAAACAGCGGTAGCAGGGCGAAACAAAGCAGTGAACGGGCAGTGCGCATCATCGGGCCTCCAAGCGGGAGCCGACACGTTACGCAGCCCGCCCGGTCACCACAACCCCGGATTGCCCGCAGCAGCGCCAGCTCCTACACAAGCCGGCTTAGCCGACGCGGTAGGTCTGGCCGGTCTGCAGGCCTTCCACGCTCTTGGCGTAAGCCAGGGCCACGTCAGCCGCCGGCACCGGCTTGAAGCCGCGGAAGTACGGGGCGTAGCTGTCCATGGCTTCCAGCAGCACGTTGGGGCTGATCGAGTTGATCCGCAGGCCACGGGGCAGTTCGATGGCGGCGGCGCGCACGAAGCTGTCGAGGGCGCCGTTGACCAGGGCCGCCGAAGCGCCGCTGCGGATCGGGTCGTGGCTCAAGATGCCAGTGGTGAAGGTGAAGGACGCGCCGTCGTTGGCGTACTCGCGGCCGATCAGCAGCAGGTTGACCTGGCCCATCAGCTTGTCCCTGAGGCCCAGCTCGAAGTGCTCAGCGGTCATCTCCGCCAGGGGCGCGAAGGTGACGTTGCCGGCGGCGCAGACCAGCGCATCGAAGCGCCCGGTTTTCTCGAACAGGGCGCGGATCGATTGGCTGTCGCTGATATCCACCTGGAACTCGCCGCTGGTGCGGCCGATGCGTACCACTTGGTGACGTTGCTCCAGCTCGCGTGCGACCGCCGAACCAATAGTGCCGTTGGCACCGATCAAGAGAATCTTCATGGTTTGTTCCTCGAAAGGGGGGAAGAGACTTGCAGTCTAGAGTGGTTTTTTTCGTGGATTAACGCGCTAATAGGCAACCTTTGGTTTTCAAATGGAAACAGTCCATGAGCGAGATGGATGATCTGGCGGCGTTTGCCGTGCTGGTAGAGGCGGGCAGCTTTACCCTGGCGGCCCAACGCCTGGGGTGCAGCAAGGGCCAGTTGTCCAAGCGCCTCAGCGCCCTGGAGGCGCGCTACGCGGTGGTGCTGTTGCAACGCACCACCCGGCGCCTGGACCTGACCGCCGCCGGCGCGGCGTTGCTGCCCCAGGCCCAGGCGCTGGTGGCCCAGGTCGAACGGGCGCATCAGGCCCTGGCGCGGCTCAAGGACGAGATGGCCGGGCCGGTGCGCCTGACCGTACCGGTGTCCCTGGGCGAAACCTTTTTCGACGGCCTGCTGCTGGAGTTCTCCCGGCACTATCCCCAGGTGCAGATCGAGCTGGACCTGAACAACAGCTACCGCGACCTGACCCGGGACGGTTTTGACCTGGCCGTGCGTTCCGAGGTGGCCAGCGACCAGCGCCTGGTAGCCCGGTCATTGCTGGCCTGGCATGAAATGACCTGCGCCAGTCCGGCCTATCTGGAGCAATACGGTGAGCCGCAGACCCCCGCGCAGCTGGCCGAGCATCGCTGCCTGCTCAACAGCCACTACAGCGGGCGGGAAGAGTGGCTCTATCACCAGCGTCACGAGCTGCTGCGGGTGCGGGTTTCCGGGCCCTTTGCCAGTAATCACTACAACCTGCTGAAGAAGGCCGCCCTGGTAGGGGCGGGAATCGCCCGGCTGCCGTCCTACGTGCTGCACAGCGAGTTGGCCGATGGCCGCTTGCGCTGGCTGTTGCGGGACTACCAGACCCGCAGCATGCCGATGTATCTGGTGCACCCCTATCAGGGCGGCCTGCCCAGGCGTACCCAGGTGCTGGCCGATTACCTGATGGACTGGTTCCGCCGCAGTGGCGAGGCCCTGGATCGCTTGTAGCCTCATGTTCCTGGGGCGGGATGCCACCGCCAGCCGCCGGTTTGAAGCGCTTGAAGCTCCTGCGGCTACAGCGTGCCGCGCTGGAAGTGCCGGGCCAGCAGGTGGTCGAGGGACAACACTCCAGGGCCCTTGGCCATCAGCAGCAGAAGGATCGCCGCCCAGGTGCCGTGGGTCGGGTAGGCATCGGGGTAGACGAAGAGCTGGATGGTCAGGGTCATCCCCAGCAGTGCCAGGGCGGAGAAACGCGTGGCCAGTCCCAGCAGGATCAGCACCGGGAAAAAGTGCTCGGCGAAGGCCGCCAGGTGCGCCGCCACTTCCGGGCTCAGCAAGGGCACGTGGTATTCGCTCTGGAACAGGGGAATGGTGGAGTCGGCCAGGCGCGGCCAGCCCAGTTCGAAGGTCCCGGAGAACAGGTCGATGGCCAGTCCTTCGATCTTGGTCTGGCCGGATTTCCAGAACACCGCGGCGATGGAAAACCGCGCGATAAAGGCGATCAGGCTGTAGGGAATGCGCTCGAACCCTTGAATGATCCGGTGCAGCAGTCCGCTAGCGGGGGCAGGTGTCTGGGTGTTCATGGTCACGCCTTCTGGTGAGGTTGCAGATCGATAAGGGCGCCGTGGGCCAGCAGCAGGCCCAGGCACTGGCCCAGGTCGAAGTCGGCCTGGGCATCCAGGGCATAGGCCGCCGCGACTTCCAGCGGCCAGTGATTGCGCAGAGCGTCGATGAAGGTCATGGCGCCGAGGTCCACGGCAATCACCTCGACCTCCAGAGCGTTGCGCAGCACCAGGGCGTGCTGGCCCTGGTGCAGGTCGAACGTCGGCCAGGCGGCATCGCTCTGGTGAGCGGCCCACAGGCTGACGACGGCGAAGGCCGAGTGCAGGGTGCGCAGTGATGGATGCAGCCGCAGGCACAGCTGGCCGAGGCGATCGGGCTGGTTCATTGCCGCCAGCAACCGGGCCGGTGGCAGGGGCTCGGCGTCGGCGGCGTGATAAGCCTCGACCCGCAGCCGTTCCAGGCGCGCCATATCGGCCAGATAAGGCAGGGCCGCCGCCGGAGCGAAGCCCTGGATGAAGTCCGCCAGGTCCTGGCCGTAGTCGTTGAGCAACGGGCTGTGTGGGGGGAAATCCTGCACGTACAGGCCGGCCATGGCATTGAAGAATGCCTGCCCCACCAGTTGCGCCACCACCGGGTAGGCCTCGGTGAGGGCATTGATCAGCGAGCCTTGCACGTTGTTGCGATAGACCGCGAAGCGGCTGGCCGGATCGGCGCCGTTGCTGCTGCAAAGCCCCGCCGGGCAGGTGGAGTCGGCGCTCAGCAGCGCCTGGGCAAAACAGGCGTGGTTGCTCATGGCTGCGCCCGCGCCTGGTGCAACAGCGCCTGTGCCTGTGCGGCCTCCTCCAGCAGGGTGGTCAGGCTCGGCACCTGATTGTCCCGTTCGATCAGGGTGGCCATGGGGCCGATCCGCTCCAGCACCTGCTGGTACAGGGCCCAGACTTCCCGGTCCACCGGGGCGCCGTGGTCATCGATCAACAGGCGGTCGCCGAGGCTGTCCCGGTCCTCGGCGAACCCGGCCAGATGAATCTCGCCCACCGCGTGCAGCGGCAGCGCCTGCATATAAGCCAGGGGATCGCGCTGGTGGTTGATGCAGGAGACGTAGAGGTTGTTGACGTCCAGCAGCAGGCCGCAGCCGCTGCGCTGGATCACTTCGCGGATGAAGTCCGTCTCGTCCAGGGTCGAGCGTTGGAACTGCAGGTAGGTGGCGGGGTTTTCCAGCAGCATGGTGCGCCCCAGGTGATTCTGCAGTTGATCGATGTGTTCGCAGACCCGTTGCAGGGTCGGCACGTCGTAGGCCAGGGGCAGCAGGTCGTTGAGAAACACCGGGCCGTGGCTGGACCAGGCCAGGTGTTCGGAAAAGGACTGGGGTTGATAGCGCTCGATCAACACCGCCAGGCGCCGCAGGTGCTCGCTGTCCAGGGGGCCTTCGCCACCGATGGACAGGCCGACGCCGTGCAGCGACAGCGGATAATCCTGGCGAATCAGCCCCAGGTAATGATGGAAGGGGCCGCCGGCCACCATGTAGTTTTCGGCGTGCACCTCGAAAAAGCCCAGCTCGGGCCGCTGTTCGAGAACCTCCTTGAAGTGTTCGCTCTTGAGCCCCAGGCCTGCGCGGGACGGCAGGCTCGGGACGCACGCCTGCGGATTTCGGAGCACCGTGACCGGCCGTTTCGGTTGATCGTGACCGGTCATTTCGCTAACGCGTGACCGCTCATTTCGGTAGCAACGTGACCGATTTTCCGCCTGTTCCGAAACAGGTGGTCACGGCTTACCGAAATCGCCGGTCACGACTTAGCGAAAGCCTTCCCCTTCGTTGCGCATGACCTGATGCGCCGCCATCCTCGACCGATTTCGGGAGAGGAAGATGGCGGCGCCGCGAGTAGCCATGCGAAACATCAAAGAATGTCTGCGCCTCAAGTTTGAGGCCGGCTTGTCCCACGAGAAGATTGCCCGTGCCTTGCAGCTGTCCAAGGGCGTGGTTAGCAAGTACATCGCGGCGGCGCGGGTGGCCGGGCTGGACTGGCCGGCGCTGGTGGCCATGGACGAGGCCGCGCTGGCGGCCGCCTTGTTTGCACCGACGTCGACGAACAAGCCGCGCGGTGAGCGAGTGCTGCCCGATGTGCTGAGCATCCACCGCGAGTTGCGACGCAAGGGCGTGACCTTGCAGCTGCTGTGGGAGGAATATCTCGCCGCGCATGCGGGCCAGCCGACCTACCGCTACACCCAGTTCGTCGAGCACTACCGGCGCTACGCCCAGACGCTCAAACGTTCGATGCGTCAGCTGCACCGTGCGGGCGAGAAGCTATTCATCGACTATGCCGGGCCGACGCTGCCGGTGGTCGACCCGGCCACCGGCGAAGTGCGCCGGGCGCACATCTTCGTCGCCGCCCTGGGCGCCTCGAATTACACCTATGCCTGCGCGACGCCAGGCGAAACCCAGGTGGACTGGCTGACCTCGCTGGGCCAGGCTCTGACCTACTTTGGCGGCGTGCCGGAAATGGTTGTGCCGGACAATCCGCGCGCCCTGGTCGCCCAGCCGGATCGCTACGAGCCGGGCCTGAACCGGGCCACGCTGGAGTGCGCGCGTCATTACCAGACGGTGATCCTGCCGGCACGGCCACGCAAGCCTCAGGACAAGGCCAAGGCCGAGGTGGCGGTGCAGGTGGTCGAGCGCTGGATCATGGCGCGGCTGCGCCATCGGCAGTTCTTCAGCCTGCATGCGCTTAACCAGGCCATCGCCGAGCTGCTGGAGGATCTGAATCGGCGCCCGTTCAAGCGGCTCGATGGCTGCCGGCGCGACTGGTTCGAGCGCCTGGATCGCCCGGCCTTGCGAGCGCTGCCGGTGCATCCCTACGAGGTCGCCACCTTCAAGCGCTGCAAGGTCAGCATCGACTACCACATCGAGGTCAATGGCAGCTTCTACAGCGTGCCCTCCGCCCTGGCCCGGCAGAACGTGGACGTGCGACTGACGGCACACACCCTGGAAGTGCTGCATGGCAACCGGCGGGTGGCCAGCCACCTGCTGCTGGGGCGACGCGGCGCTTACAGTACCCAGCGCGAGCACATGCCCGCGGCGCACCAGGCGCATCGCGAATGGACGCCACAACGCCTGCTCGACTGGGGCGCGCGGATCGGCCCCTACACGCGCCAACTGATCGATCACCAACTGACCCACAAGCCGCACCCGGAGATGGGCTACCGCGCCTGCCTCGGCCTGCTCTCGCTGGCCCGGCGCTATGGCAATGCACGCCTGGAAGCCGCTGCCGAACGTGCCGTACACCTGCGCGCCTTCACCGGGCGCAGCGTGCGCAACCTGCTCCAGCAAGGCCTGGATCAACAGCCGCTGCCCCAGCGTGCCGCCGAAACGACCTTACCCGGCGACCACGAGAACGTCCGTGGCGCCGACTACTACCAACCCCCGCAACAGGAGCTGTTCGATGATGCCGCAACACACCCTGAATCAACTGCACCAGCTACGCCTGGACGGCATGGCCCGCGCCCTGGAAGAGCAATGGACGCTGCCGGCCAGCCACAGCCTGAGCTTCGATGAACGCCTCGGCCTACTGCTCGACCGCGAACTGGCCTGGCGTGACAACCAGCGCCTGGTACGGCTGCGCAAGAAGGCCAAGCTCAAGTACGCCAACGCCTGCCTGGAAGATCTCGACCGCCGCACCGGACGCGCCCTGGACGAGCGTCTGATCGCCACCCTGGCCAGTGGCGACTGGATCCGCCAGCAGCACAACCTGCTGCTGACCGGCCCGACCGGTGCCGGCAAAACCTGGCTGGCCTGCGCCCTGGGCAACCAGGCCTGCCGCCAGGGCTATAGCACCCTGTACCTGCGCACCCCGCGCCTGCTGGAACAACTGCGCATCGCTCATGGCGACGGCAGCTTCGGCCGTACCCTGCAACAGCTGGCAAAGGTCGACGTCCTGGTGCTGGACGACTGGGCGCTAGCCCCGCTGGAGGAAGGAGCCCGGCATGACCTGCTGGAGGTGATCGACGACCGCGCTGGCAGCCGCTCCACCATCCTGACGAGCCAACTGCCCATCGAGCACTGGCACGGCTGGATCAACGACCCGACCCTGGCCGATGCCATCCTCGACCGCCTGGTGCACAACGCCTACCGACTGACGATGAAAGGCGAGTCGCTGCGCCGAAAAAAAGCCGAGGAACAAGCCGCATCGTGACCGATGCGATTACAATCCAGAACCCGCGCAACCGGGGTGGAAGCACCGGTCACGTATTAGCGAAACGCTCGGTCACGTTCACCGAAATCCGCAGCACGCCTGAATGTCGTGGCGGGGGTTGTGGTTCAGGGCGCTGTTCATCATCGACACTCAGGCTAATACCGGATCAGGACTTGGCTTTGAAGGCTTCGAGCTGGCCGAAACCGGTGGGCGAGGTGCTGCTGGCGGTTTTTTCGCAAGTGCCCTTGGGCACCAGTTTCCAGGCATTGGCCTGATCGTTGACCTTGGAAGTCCCGGCGCAGGTGGTGCCGGCGCCCGCGGCGCAATCGTTCTTGCCCTTCATGGCCACGCCGAAGCACTTCTCCATGTCGTCGGCGGCATGGGCAGTGGTGGACACCGCGGCGATGCTCAGGGCGGAGCCCAGGGCCAGGACCAGGGCGGTGGCGGACAGAGTGCGAGTGGTGCTCATGGTGTTTCTCCGGATCGGGGTGGGTTCAAGAAAGCGTGTTTGCTTGCTTATCCCTCTAGAGAAGGCACCTGGGGATTTGTTACAGCCCGGAGCGGAGTTTTTTATTCCGGAATGAAAAAACGGCCCCGAAGGGCCGTTTTCATTGCGGTGCGTGCTTAGCCGCCCAGATACGCTTCGCGTACCTTCGGATCGGTCAGCAGCGCCTCGCCGGTGCCTTGCATCACCACCCGGCCGTTTTCCAGCACGTAGGCGCGGTCGGCGATCTTCAACGCCTGGTTGGCGTTCTGCTCCACCAGGAACACCGTCACACCGTCGCGGCGCAACTGTTCGATGATGTCGAAGATCTGCTGGATGATGATCGGCGCCAGGCCCAGGGATGGCTCGTCCAGCAGCAACAGCTTGGGTTTGCTCATCAGCGCCCGGCCTATGGCGAGCATCTGCTGCTCGCCGCCGGACATGGTGCCGCCGCGCTGGGTGAAGCGCTCCTTGAGCCGTGGGAACAGCGCCAGGACCTTGTCCATCTGTTCCTGGTAGTCGCCCTTGTCGGTGAAGAAGCCGCCCATGGCGAGGTTTTCCTCCACGGTCAGGCGGGCGAATACCCGGCGGCCTTCGGGAACCACGGCAATGCTCTTGCGCATGATCTGCGCCGAGCTTTGCCCCACCAGCTCTTCACCCAGGTAACGGATGCTGCCGCTGTGGGCCTGCGGCGAGCCGCAGAGGGTCATCAGCAGGGTGGACTTGCCAGCACCGTTGGCGCCGATCAGGGTGACGATTTCGCCCTGGCGGATCTCGACGTTGACGCTGTGCAACGCCTGGATCTTGCCGTAGAAGGTGGAAACGTTTTCGAACTGCAGCATTTACGCTTCCCCCAGGTAGGCTTTGATCACTTCGGGATTGTCGCGGATCTGTTCCGGCGTACCGTCGGCCAGGGGCGTGCCCTGGTTGATCACGACGATATGGTCGGAAATGCTCATGACCAGCTTCATGTCGTGCTCGATCAGCAGCACGGTGACGTTGTGCTCCTCACGCAGCACGCTGATCAGCGCCTTGAGGTCCTCGGTTTCCTTGGGGTTGAGGCCGGCGGCCGGTTCGTCGAGCATGAGGATCCGCGGACGGGTCATCATGCAGCGGGCGATTTCCAGGCGCCGTTGCTGACCGTAGGCCAGGGTCCCGGCGGGGCGGTTGGCGAACTCCCGCAGGTTGACCTTGTCCAGCCAGTAGCCGGCGTATTCCATGGCCTCGCGCTCGCTCTTGCGGAACGCCGGGGTCTTGAACAGACCAGCCAGGAAGTTGGTGTTCAGGTGCCGGTGCTGGGCGATCAGCAGGTTCTCGACCGCGGTCATGTCCTTGAACAGGCGCACGTTCTGGAAGGTCCGCACCACGCCCTTGCGGGCGATCTTGTGGCCCGGCAGGCCCTCGATCGGCTCGCCGTCCAGAAGGATGCTGCCGGCGCTGGGCTGGTAGAAACCGGTCAGGCAGTTGAACACCGTGGTCTTGCCGGCGCCGTTCGGGCCGATCAATGCCACCACTTGTTTTTCCTTGACGGTCAGGGCCACGCCATTGACCGCCAGCAGGCCGCCGAAACGCATCGACAGGCCGGTTACTTTGAGGATCTCGCGGCTCATTTGCGCAGCTCCATGTGAGGACGTTGCATGGGCAGCAGACCTTGAGGACGCCAGATCATCATCAGCACCATCATGGCGCCGAACATCAACATCCGGTATTCGCTGAATTCACGCATCAGTTCAGGCAAGAGGATCATCACGATCGCCGCCAGGATTACCCCCAACTGCGAGCCCATGCCACCCAGCACGACGATGGCGAGAATGATCGCCGACTCGATGAAGGTGAAGGATTCCGGGGTCACCAGGCCTTGGCGCGCGGCGAAGAAGCTGCCGGCAAACCCGGCGAACGCGGCGCCCAGGGTAAAGGCCGAGAGCTTGATCACGGTGGGGTTCAGGCCCAGGGCGCGGCAGGCGATCTCGTCTTCACGCAAGGCTTCCCAGGCGCGGCCAATCGGCATGCGCAGCAGGCGGTTGATGACGAACAGCGCTCCCAGCGCCAGCAGCAGGGCCACCAGGTAGAGGAAGATCACCTTGTTGATCGAGTTGTATTCCAGGCCGAAGAACTCGTGGAAGGTCTGCAGGCCTTCCGCCGCCTTGCGCTCGAAGGTCAGGCCGAAGAACGTCGGCTTCTCGATGTTGCTGATGCCGTTCGGGCCGCCGGTGAGATCGGTCATGTTGCGCAGCAGCAGACGGATGATCTCGCCAAAGCCCAGGGTCACGATGGCCAGGTAATCGCCGCGCAGGCGCAGCACCGGGAACCCCAGCAGGAAGCCGAAGGTGGCCGACATCAGGCCGGCAATCGGCAGGCAGATCCAGAAGCTCAGGCCGAAATAGTGCGACAGCAGCGCGTAGCTGTAGGCACCCACGGCGTAGAACCCCACGTAGCCCAGGTCCAGCAGGCCGGCCAGACCGACGACGATGTTCAGGCCCAGGCCCAGCATCACGTAGATCAGGATCAGCGTTGCGATGTCCACCGCGCCCCGGGAGCCGAAGAACGGCCAGATCAGGGCGCCAAGGATCAACGCCAGGATGATCCAGCGTTGAGTGCTGGGCAGGGTCAGGAAGTTGCTGGCCTTGGCCGGGATCAGCGGCATGCTGGGAGAGGACTTCCAGGCGGCGCTGATCTGGCTGTGGAACAGCACCCGCAGGAACATCAGCACCGAGCACAGCGCGATGGTGGCGAGAATGGCCGGGCTGGTGTCGTGGACTTCCAGGTTGATGCCGACGATGGTCAGTTTCAGGCCCAGCACCGGGTAGGCGACGGCCCAGACCAACAGGGCGCTGAACAGCGCCGATTTAAGATTCCTAGTCATACTTTCTCAACCTCCGGACGGCCCAGAATGCCGGTCGGACGGAACAACAGCACCAGAACCAACAGGCCGAACGCCACGACGTCCTTGTACTGGTCGCCGAACACGTCGGCGCCAAAGGCTTCGGCCACCCCCAGCACCAGCCCGCCGAGCATCGCGCCCGGGATACTGCCGATGCCGCCCAAGACCGCTGCGGTGAAGGCCTTCAGGCCCACCAGGAAACCGGCGTTGGGGTTGATCACACCGTATTGCATGCTCAGCAGCACGGCGGCGATGGCCGCCAGTGCGGCGCCGATCACGAAGGTCAGGGCGATGATGTTGTTGGTATTGATCCCCAGGAGGTTGGCCATCTTGATGTCCTCGGCGCAGGCGCGGCAGGCGCGTCCCAGGCGAGAACGGGAGATGAACAGCGTCAGACCGAGCATGGCGATGAGGGTCACCACGAATACCACGATCTGCATGTAGGAAATCAGCACTTCATGTGCGCCGCCTGGCCCGATGGAGAAGTTGCCCGGGATCAGGTTGGGAATGGATTTGTCCTTGGAGTCCTGCGCCAGCAGAACGGTGTTCTGCAGGAAGATCGACATGCCGATGGCCGAGATCAGCGGGATCAGGCGGTTACTGCCACGCAATGGGCGGTAGGCGATCCGTTCGATGCTGTAGCCGTAGGCACTGGTTACCACGATGCTCGCGATGAAGGCTGCGGTCATCAACAGCGGGACACTGTCGAGTCCCATCATGGCCAGCCCGGCGATGGCGATGAACGCCACGTAGGAGCCGATCATGTATACCTCGCCGTGGGCGAAGTTGATCATTCCAATGATGCCGTAGACCATCGTGTAGCCGATGGCGATCAGGGCATACGTGCTGCCAACGGTCAGACCGTTAACCAGCTGTTGGAAAAAGTGATAGATGTCAGGCATTACAACGCTCCTAAAAACCTGATACGCATTTCACTGGTGGAGTCATTTTCCCGCCCAGGCCCCGTGGATCTGCACCCACTTCGGGCTGGGTTTTGCCAGCGAACCGCTGATGACGGTTTTGAGATTTTCAGGTGGGCGGGATTCCGGATCACGGAATACAGGCCCATACATTCGTAAAACAAAGCCCACGGCGAGCCGTGGGCTTTATTGGCAGTCAGTCAGGCCGCGCCTTACTGAGGAGAAACTTCGGTTTTAGGTTTGCCGAAGTGCCACTCGTAGACCACGAATTTGAAGTCTTTCAAGTCGCCCTTGGCATCGAAGCTCAGGTCACCGGTGGGGGTCTTGAAGGTGCCGGCGTGGATGGCTTCAGCCACCTTGCCCGCGTCTTCGCTCTTGGCGTTGGTAATGGCGCCAGCGATCACTTCAACGGCGGAGTAGGAAGGGAATACGAAAGGACCGCTCGGGTCTTCTTTCTTGGCCTTGAACGCGTCAGCCAGGGCGACGTTGGCCGGGTCCTGGTCGAAGGATTTCGGCAGGGTTACCAGCAGGCCTTCGGAAGCGTCCTTGGCGATCTGCGAAATGGAGTCGTTACCCACGCCTTCCGGACCCATGAACTTGGCCTTCAGGCCCTTTTCCTGGGCTTGACGCAGGATCAGGCCCAGCTCCGGGTGGTAGCCGCCGTAGTAGACGAAGTCGACGTTGGCTTGCTTGAGCTTGGCGATCAGCGAAGAGAAGTCCTTGTCGCCGGCGTTGATGCCTTCGAACACGGCCACTTTGGTGTTTTTCTTCTCCAGGGTCTGCTTCACGGCGGTGGCGATGCCTTCACCGTACTGCTGCTTGTCGTGGAGCACGGCGACGATCTTGGGCTTCACGTGATCGGCGATGTAGTTGCCGGCGGCCGGGCCCTGGGCGCTGTCCAGGCCGATGGTGCGGAACACCATCTTGTAACCACGAGCGGTGATGTCCGGGCTGGTGGCGGCGGGGGTGATCATCACCACGCCTTCATCTTCGTAGATGTCGGAAGCGGGTTGAGTGGAGCTGGAGCAGAGGTGGCCGACCACGAACTTGACGCCATCGTTGACCACTTTGTTGGCCACCGCCACGGCTTGTTTAGGGTCGCAGGCGTCATCGTATTCAACGGCTTCGAGCTTCTTGCCGTTGACGCCGCCCTTGGCGTTGATCTGTTCGATGGCCATTTTGGCGCCACTGAACTGCATGTCGCCGTACTGGGCTACCGGGCCGGTCTTGGGGCCGGCGATACCGATCTTGATGGTGTCAGCTGCGAACGAATGGCTGGCAACACCGGCCAGGACCATAGCGGCAAACAGTTTGGAAATCTGCTTAGTAGCCTTATTCATAGTGCTCCACTCTTACTGTTGTAATTTTTATAGTTCCGGCGGCCTTGGGTCGCAGAACCGAATCAGATACTTCGCGAATATCCGTCGGAAATGCCCCTGGCAACTGTACCGGTACAGTGTAGAGCGCCGGTTGTTCGCTTGAAAAGCTGGCGGCTGGGGGCAAAAACGCGGAGTGTCGCTTAATTGAAAGAAAAAGACAGATTTGCGGCGTGGCTTGCGCCCGGTTTGGCGTCAGTCCCTGGCGCTTCTGAGCTTCTCGATCGGTGACGCATTTGCTTCTGGGTTTTTCTGCCAGAGCACCGACGTTATGATTGCGCCGATTTCATTTCTGGACAGTCCCATGACTCAAGAACCTAGCACCCTCTATGCCAAGCTGCTTGGTGAGACCGCATCTATCAGCTGGAAGGAACTGGAGCCGTTCTTCGCCAAGGGTGCCCTATTGTGGGTCGAGGCCGACCTGGATCTGATCGAGGCAGCCCAGGCCGTGGCCGAGAATCAGGCAGAAAAAGTCGCGGCCTGGTTGGCCGAAGGGAAGGTTGAAAAGCTGTCTGCGACGCGGGCGTCCGATCTGTTGGAACGCGATCCGGAGCTGTGGGCGGTGGTGGTTTCGCCGTGGATTCTGACCCAGGAAAGGGCGTTGCGCTGAAGGCGTGCACCGATCAAGTGCGCTGTTTTGTAGGACAAAAGTGTGTAGCCGAGTAACTGTGAATCCGGTGATGGCATCTTGCCGTAGAGAAAGGCCCCACAAGGGTTTCAGCCAGGGTGACGTTCACGGAAGGGGCACAGTTTCAAGTCGGTCCGACGAGCTGCTTAATTGTTTCGTGCTGTAAGCAAAAAAGCCATTTGCCAGCAAGCCGGCTCCTACGCCCTGTAGGAGCCGGCTTGCTGGCGAAGCCCTTCTTAATACGCCGTCTTGCCCGTGTGGCTGTTGAGGGAGATGACCCGGGTCTTGCCGATGCGGTGACGGTAGATCTCGCGCAGGTACTTGATGGCCTTCTTCACGCAATCCCGGGACAGGCGGATGTCGTTGATCGAGACGAACTTGTCCTTGTCGTTGATCAGCTCGCGGTATTTCTTCTCGTACATCGGCTTGATCGCGTACCAGTTGGTGTCGAGGATCTTCGCCGGGTTCTCGAATTCGTTGAGCAGGTCGTCGATGCGGTCTTCGTCGAATTGTTCGCTGACGATGAAATCCAGCACCGAGTTGTCCAGGGTGTCGTCGAAGCGGTACGGATTGCGCGCAAAGCAACGCTTGATAAAGGCCACGATCAGGGTCAGGAAATCGTCCGACAGGCACGGGCTCTTGGCGATCAGGGTGGTCAGCGACAGGTTGGCCGAGGCGCCGATCACCAGTGCATAGCGCTTGAGGGTGGTGTTGGGGAACAGGCTGTTGAGGTGGGTCTTGAGCCGGTTCAGGTCCATGTACGACAGCTTGTAGTCCTTGGGCAGGGAGACGATCGACACCACCGACGAGCAGTTCTTGAAGAAGTGCAGGTCGTGCAGCGCCGCCGCGTCATAACCCGAAGCCTTGTACTGCTCCAGGGCCGCGCGATAGCGCTTGGACTCGATCGGCAGCAGGCTGATGCCCTCGATGGCCTGGGTCACCTTGTTGAAGTGCGGCAGGTCGATGGAGCGGAAGAACAGGTCGTCGATGTTCAGGCGCTGCGGCTCTTTCTCGAACACCTTGAACTTGTCGCCGGTGGGCACCGGCTGCTCCGGCACCACGGATTCGGCGTAGGCGATCGCCACCGGGCCGGCCAGGCTCATGAACAGGTCGTTGGCGTCCAGGCGGATGGTTTCGCCGATGTCGATACCAGCGCGCCGGAAGTAGTTCTGGTCGTAGTCGGTGGTCACCGCCTGAGCGGTGAGGATGTTGAAGATCTGCTGGGAGATGTACTGGTTGGCGTGCTTCTCCATGGCGTTGACGTCGATGTTCTGGATGTTGCCGTCATCGCTTTCTTCGGCGTAACGCATGATGTCGTTGGAGATCAGCATCATCGCGTTCCATGGGCGGATCCGCCCCATCACACTGGCTTCGCTGCTGTCTTCGTTGTCGAAGTTGTAGGAGAAGTCCCACTCTTCCGAAAGGTATTTGCACAGCAGGCGGCCGGCGTTGATGTGCAGCGCCTCGGACATTTCGCTGCGGTGGTCCGAAATGTTCGGTAGCACGCAGATGCCGCTGGTGAAGATTGGCTCGAAGACGAAGGAGTGCCCGCTCTTGCTGTCGTGCTCGTCCATCGGCTTGGTGTCGAACGTCTTGTTCATGTACGAGTACTGCTGGGCCAGGCCGAATTCCGAGGCCATGCCCGAACCGGTACCGCCGCCGGCACTGAAGATCGAGAAGTACAGGCGCGACTGGTTGGCCTTGATCCCGCAGGAGTCGATCAGGTACGAGTGGATCATTTTCCAGTCGGGGCTGGAGAAGCGCTGGGTGTCCTTGTTGAGGATGATCTTGGCCAGGTACTGGCCGAGGATCGGCGCGTTACCGGCGCCACCGGCGTGGACTTCCGAGAGGTCCATGATCTTCATCTTGCTGTAGTCGCGGATGAAACCGCTCTTTTCGCCCTTGCGCGAGAAGCGGATGCGCCCGGCGATGTCCTTGTCCAGGTCGCCGAGCATCACCAGCGGTTCCACCAGGAACACCGGCTTGCTGGCCTTGCTCTGGCCCAGGCGCAGGTTCTGGCGAATCCACTGCGCGGGGCTGTAGCCGCCTTCGTAGGTCTTGTCTTCGTTGTTGAATTCGTTGAGGTAGAACTTGCGGGCGTTGTACACCAGCTCCGCGACATCCAGGGCGATGTTGGAGCCGCAGCGGCCCAGGCCGATCAGGCACACCGACGGAAACTCCTGGTCGCGGCGGTTTTCCTGCTCGTCTTCCAGGTGCGCTGGGCGCGGGAACACGGAATCGCGCAGGCCGTCGAGGTTGTCGAGGATGCGGTCGGTGTTGGTTTCGGTGAAGTACAGGTACTGCTGGGTCGACAGGGGGCGTGAACTGGACAATGGCTTCGTATCTGAGGGGCTTGATGTGGGGGAGGTCAGCGTCATCTCGGAGACTGCGTTGGCAGGGTTGTTTTTAGAAGTCATTGTGCGCCATATGCCTGGTCTGGTTGGCTCGGGGACGAGGTGTCAGCGAACCATCACGGAATGGGACCTCGTCGCTGTGTGGAGCGCGAATTTTGCCCAAGGCGTCAGGGTATTTACTGAGCGGCGCTCGGGGGAATCCTTTCCTGAATCATGATGAATCGGCCAGTATTCGGTGATCTTTAATCAAATGGGGGCAATATGATGTCAGCGTTACCTTCGCTCGGGTTTGCCGGAATCGGCCTGATGGGCTTGCCGATGTGCCATCGGCTGCTGGCGGCGGGCTATCCGCTGGCGGTATGGAACCGCAACCCGGAAAAGTGCGCGCCCCTGGTGGCCGCCGGGGCGCGACAAGTAGCCACACCGGCGCAGCTCTGCGAACAGGCGGACCTGGTGCTGTTGTGCCTGGCCAACACCGAGGTGGTGCGCGACGTGGTGTTTGGCCCGGAAGGTATCGCCCAGGGCGCGCGGGCCGGGCAGCTGCTGCTGGACCTGTCCAGCCTGGAGCCCACGGCGACTCGGGAAATGGCCGCCGAACTGGCTCGCAGCAGAGGCATGGCCTGGGTCGATGCGCCGGTCTCCGGCGGCACGCAAGGCGCCGAGGCCGGTAGCCTGGCGATCATGGTTGGTGGCGCGCCGGCAGATGTCGAGCGGGTGCGCCCGGTGTTGCTGGCATTGGGGCAGCGGGTCACGCACATGGGCGCGGTGGGCGCCGGTCAGGTGACCAAGGCCTGCAACCAGATGATCGTCGCCTGCAACGCCCTGGTGATTGCCGAAGTGGTGGCCCTGGCCGAGCGTTCGGGGGTGGATGCCAAGCGCATCGCCGAGGCCCTGGCCGGTGGCTTTGCCGATTCGAAACCCTTGCAGATTCTCGCTCCGCAAATGGCCGAGAGCCGTTTCGAGCCGGTGAAGTGGCATGTGCGGACCCTGCTCAAGGACCTGGATGGCGCGGTGAAGTTGTCTCGGGAACAGGGTTCGGCGACTCCGATCAGCGGATTAGCTGCACAGTTGATGCGCCTGCATGGAGCACAGGGCCACCTGGAGCAGGATCCGGCGACCCTGGTCCGCCTGTACCGGGATTCGACAGCACTGGATTGAGCCGGTCCTGGCGCTGGTCCAGTTCATCCAGCACCCGGTGCAGGTCCTGCAGCGGCACCGGGCGGCTGAGCAGGTAGCCCTGCAGGTAGTCGCAGCCGTAGCGTTCCAGGAAGCGCTGTTGCTCCAGCGTCTCGACCCCCTCGGTGACCACCTGCAGGTGCAGGGTGTGGGCCATGACGATGATCGCCTGAACGATCTCCATGTCCTGGGTTGAATGGGGGATGTCCTGAATGAACGAGCGGTCGATCTTCAGGGTGTTCAGCGGCAGGCGCTTGAGGTAGGCCAGTGACGAATAGCCCGTGCCGAAGTCGTCGATCGACAGCGATACCCCCAGCTCGCGGATCTGCTGGAGCAGCGCCAGGGTGCTGGCGATATTGCCCATCAGGGCATTTTCCGTGACCTCCAGTTCCAGGCGCTGCGGCGCCACCCGGGCGCCGCGCAGGGCGCTTTGGATTTCCGTGGCCAGGGCCTCGCGCGTCAGGTTCAGGGCCGAGCAGTTGACCGCGATCTTCAGTTCGTCGCGCCCCTGTTGCGAGAGGAAGCTCAGGTCCTGGCAGGCCTTGCGCAGTACCCAGTTGTCCAGTTCGGCGATCATGCCGTTGGCTTCGGCGATGTTGATGAAGCGATCCGGGCTCAGCAGACCGTGTTGCGGGTGTTGCCAGCGGATCAGGGCTTCGAGCTTGGTAACCCTGGCGTGCTTGAGGTCGTAGATCGGCTGGTAGTGCAGCAGCAGCCCTTGATCGTCGCGCAGGGCATTGCGCAGCTCCTCCTCCAGTTGCAGCTCCAGGCTGGCCCGGGTCTTGAGGCTGGTGTTGAAGAAATGCAGGTTATTGCGCCCGGAGTCCTTGGACTCATACAGCGCCAGGTCGGCGTTTTTC
This sequence comes from Pseudomonas saponiphila, assembly GCF_900105185.1. NCBI lineage: Bacteria > Pseudomonadati > Pseudomonadota > Gammaproteobacteria > Pseudomonadales > Pseudomonadaceae > Pseudomonas > Pseudomonas saponiphila. The sequence goes on from NZ_FNTJ01000002.1 coordinate 1,836,461, forward strand.
AGCAGTTCCTCGCACGTCTTGCCGTCATCGGGGAAGACGCTGATACCGATACTGGTGGTCATCACCATGCGCCGGCCGCCAAGCTCGATCGGCTCCTTCATCCTGTGCATGATGCGTTGGGCCATGTGCCGCGCCTCATCGCGCTCGTGGAGAGTGAGGAGAATGCAGAACTCGTCGCCGCCGAGGCGGGCCACCACGTCTTCATGGCTGCGGGTGGAACTCTTGATATGCCCGGCGATGACCTTGAGCAGCTCGTCGCCGGCGTCGTGGCCCAGGCTGTCGTTGATGCGCTTGAAATGATCGATGTCGAGGAACATCACCGCCAGCATGCCGCCGTAGCGGGTCTTCTCCATGAGTTTTTCCGCAAACAGCTGGTTGAAGCCGCGGCGGTTGATCAGGTTGGTCAGGGCGTCGTAGTGGGCCACCTGCTGCAGGGACATCCGGGCCTGGTCCAGTTGCGAGAGCAAGGCATTGACCCGGCGCAGGTCGCGTTCCTTGTGCTGCAGTTTCTTGTCCGCCAGGGCCGCGCTGATGCCGCTGCCGATGATCAGCAGGATGATCACGCTGAGGGTCAGGCCCAGTTGCAGGTGCTCGTCGGGAATCGCCGGGACGGCCGGACTGCCGGCGGGCAGGACCAGGGTCATGGACCACATGCCGGTGAAGTGCATCAGCACGATGCCGCCGCCCAGCAACAGGCTGCTGGCGTACTTGAGCAGTTGATGGAACATCCCGCTGCCTTCGCGCAGGTGCCGGGACAGCAGCAGCGCCGCCAGGCTGCAAGCGATCGCCAGCAGCAGCGACAGGCCCATGAGCAGCGGCTGGTAATACAGGCTGGCGCTGGAGCGCATGGCCGAGACGCCGACGTAGTGCATGCCGCTGATGCCCAGGCCGATCCATATCGCGGCAACGGCGCAGCGCCACAATGGCAATTGCTGGTGGCTCAAGGTGTTCATCGCCAGCCAGGCGGCAATCAACGCGATGAGCAGGGAAAGCAGGGTCGGTGACAGGTCGTAGTGAATCGTTAGAGGCGCTTCGAACGCCAGCATGCCGATGAAGTGCATGGTCCAGATACCGCCGGCCAGGCAGCAGGCGCCGACCCAGCGCCACAGGCGTTGACTGGTCGGTTGCTCGACGTGGCTGACGCGTTCGGCCATGTCCAGGGTCGCGAAGCTGGCGGCGCAGGCCACCAGGTAGGCCAGCAGCACCAGAACCGGGTTATGAGTGCAGTGCAGAACCACCTGCCCACTGTCTGGAAGCTCGCTGATGAAATGCACACCCAGCCAGTCCATAGAATGCCCATCTCTGAGTCATAGGAGGTCGGCGGAGCCGCGCGCCAACGAGTGCTTGGAGTATAGAAGGCACCCGGTGGCTGCAATCGGGGGTGGCATTTTGCTGCCAATGATTTGCTTATGAGCGCTATCGCCAATGGCGCTAAGCGCTTTTCTCGAACCAGGGCTCGTGATCGATGGGGTCCAGGGGCGCGAGGCCGAAGGCCGCGCGGGCGGCGTCGCAATCGCTGTTGTGCTGGCCGTCGGCCCAGGAAGCCTCGAACTCCCGGCACGGGCTGGAACGCTGTTGATAAATTGTGCAGCTCACGCGCTCGCCGACTTCGCCTTCAAGGGCGATGCAGCGCGGCGACTTGCAGTCGGTGCCGAGCATGGCCACCCGAGTGGGATTGATGCTCTGCACCAGATCGTCGGGGACCGTACCACCGGATGAGGCGCATTCGCCCCAGAAAAAAGACACACGAAAGTATGAACAGCAGGCACCGCAATTCAGACACGGACTGGCTTCGGACATAGGCGTATTCAAAGGGAAAGGGGGAGGGTAAAGGGGGTAGGCAGGCGGCTATTCTAGGCTTCCCATCGGCCATGGGAAGGGGGGGGCGAGGTATTTTTTCAACCTCGGCCAAGTCCTTGAAAAGACTGGCAAGCGCCCGGGTGGCGGGGGCTGTGGCGGATTGGCCGATGCCCGGATCGGTGCCTTGAGGCCCGCCCCGGGCGCCTGGCTGCGATGAGTCGATATCAGGCTGGCGAATAATCACAGACAGCTGCAGCGGGCCTGACTAGATTGCAGCTTCCAGGCTCGCTTGCGTCTGGCCGAATAACAATAAAGAGATCGACCCATGGATAACTCGACTCAAGCGGCAAATGCCTGGCGCATTTTGTTCCTGTTGTTTTTGGCAAACCTGTTCAACTTCTTCGATCGCACCATCCCCGCCATCATCATCGAGCCGATCCGCATGGAATGGCACCTGAGCGACTTTCAGCTGGGGATCATCGGCACCGCCTTCACCCTCGTCTACGCCATCGCCGGCCTGCCCCTGGGGCGCCTGGCCGACACCGGCTCGCGCAGCAAGCTGATGGGCTGGGGGCTGGCGGTGTGGAGCGGACTCACCGCAGTGAACGGCATGGTCGGCAGTTTCTGGAGCTTCCTGCTGGTGCGCATGGGGGTCGGCATCGGCGAAGCCAGCTATGCGCCGGCGGCCAACTCGCTGATTGGCGATCTGTTTCCGGCCCATCGTCGGGCCCGGGCCATGGGGATCTTCATGCTCGGCCTGCCCCTGGGGCTGGTGCTGGCGTTCTTCACCATCGGGGCCATGGTCAAGGCCTTCGACAGCTGGCGGGCGCCATTCTTCATTGCCGCGGTGCCGGGGCTGGTGCTGGCGGTGTTCATGTTCTTCATCAAGGAGCCCAAGCGCGGCGCCGCGGAAACGGTGAAGGTAGCGCAAGTACCTATCGACCGACCGATCCGCCGGGTGCTGGCGATACCGACCTTTCTCTGGCTGACCCTGGCCGGGCTGACCTTCAACTTCGCCACCTATGCCTGCAACTCGTTCCTGGTGCCGATGCTCCAGCGTTACTTCCTCATGCCCCTGCAGGAGGCGGCGATGGCTACCGGGCTGATTGTTGGTGTCACCGGGCTGGTGGGGCTGACCCTGGGCGGCTGGTTCGCCGACAAGATCCATCAGCGGGTTGCCAACGGGCGACTGCTGTTCGCCGCCTGCAGCCTGATCATCTCGACCCTGGCCACCGCCTGGGCGCTGCATGCCGGGCGCGTCGAGATCGGGGTGTTCGTCGCGGTGTTCAGTATTGGCTGGCTGTTTGCCTACAACTTCTACACCTGCGTCTACACCGCCCTGCAGGATGTGGTCGAACCGCGCTTGCGGGCCACCGCCATGGCCCTGTTCTTCGCCGGCCTGTACTTGCTGGGTGGCGGCCTGGGGCCGGTGGTGGTCGGTGCGCTGTCGGACCATTTTGCCCACTCGGCGATGTATGCCGCGGGCGCGCAGCAGATGACCGAGGAGTTCAAGGCCATCGGCCTGCATGACGCCATGTACCTGATTCCGGTGGCGCTGTTCCTGACCCTGGTGTTTCTGTTTCAGGCCGCCCGTTGCTTTGTCGGCGACTCCCAGCGCATGAAGGACGATTTGGCGCTGGCCGCGCCTGCTGCGCGTGCGCTGGTGGTCTGAGCCTGCGCGCCGCGCCCTCCGTAGGAGCCGGCTTGCCGGCGAAGCGGACGAAAGAGTTCGAGGTTGGGGCGTTGCTGCGAGGGCGCTTTCGCGGGCAAGCCCGCTCCTACAGATGGCAGGCAACAAAAAGCCCGCATGATGCGGGCTTTTTGTTGAGCGGATGGAGCCAGGCAATCAGCCCGCCACCAGCACCCGGATCGCTTCCAGGCGCAGGGCGGCTTTATCCAGCATCGCCAGGCCCTGTTCCCGTTGCTTGCGCAGGGCGACCAGCTCGCTGTCACGTACCGTCGGGTTGACCGCTTGCAAGGCCGTCAGGCGCGCCAGCTCCTCGTCGGTATCGGCGGCCAGGCGACGTTTCGCTTCAGCCACGCGCTCGGCGTGGCGTGGCGCAACCTTGGCCTCACCGGCGTTGATCTTCGGCGCCAGCTGGTCGCGCTGGGCCTGGATGAACTTGTTGGCGCTGGCCTTGGGCACGCTTTCCAGCTGGTCGTTGAGGGTTTCGAAAGCCACCCGTGGCGACAGGTCGTTGCCGTTGGCATCCAGCAGGCAGCGCAGGGCGGCCGGCGGCAGGTAGCGGCCCAGTTGCAACGAGCGTGGAGCCACCACTTCACTGACGTACAGCAGTTCAAGCAGCACGGTGCCGGGTTTCAGCGCCTTGTTCTTGATCAGCGCCACGGCGGTGTTGCCCATGGAGCCGGACAGTACCAGGTCCATGCCGCCTTGCACCATCGGGTGTTCCCAGGTGATGAACTGCATGTCCTCGCGGGACAGCGCCTGGTTGCGGTCGTAGGTGATGGTCACGCCTTCGTCGTCGCCCAGGGGGAAGCTGGCGTCGAGCATCTTCTCGCTGGGCTTGAGGATCAGGGCGTTTTCCGAGTGGTCTTCGCTGTCGATGCCGAAGGCGTCGAACAGGGTTTCCATGTAGATCGGCAGGGCGAACTGGTCGTCCTGTTCGAGGATCGCCTCCACCAGCGCCTCGCCTTCACCGGCGCCGCCGGAGTTGAGTTCCAGCAGGCGGTCGCGGCCGGTGTGCAGTTCGGCTTCCAGGCGCTCGCGTTCGCCGCGGGCTTCGTCGATCAGGGCTTGCCACTCGCCATCATCGGCATTCTCCAGCAGCGGCAGCAGGCGCGGGCCGAACTGATGCTGCAGGGCGTTGCCGGTCGGGCAGGTATTGAGGAAGGCGTTCAGGGCTTCGTTGTACCACTGGAACAGACGCTCTTGCGGGCTGGTTTCCAGGTACGGCACGTGCAGTTCGATTACGTGTTTCTGACCGATCCGGTCCAGACGGCCGATGCGCTGCTCCAGCAGGTCCGGGTGCGACGGCAGATCGAACAGCACCAGGTGGTGGGCGAACTGGAAGTTGCGGCCTTCACTGCCGATTTCCGAGCAGATCAGCACCTGGGCGCCGAACTCTTCGTCAGCGAAGTAGGCGGCGGCGCGGTCGCGCTCAAGGATGTTCATGCCCTCATGGAACACCGTGGTCGGGATGCCGGAACGCACGCGCAGGGCGTCTTCCAGGTCCATGGCGGTTTCGGCGTGGGCGCAGATCACCAGGACCTTGGTGCGCTTGAGCATTTTCAGCTGGTCGATCAGCCACTCGACCCGCGGGTCGAATTTCCACCAGCGCTGTTCTTCGTCGCCGGCCTCGGGCTGCGCCTGGAAGCTGACTTCCGGGTACAGCTCGGCGTGTTCGCCCAGGGGCAGTTCCAGGTATTCGTCCGGGCATGGCAGCGGGTAGGCGTGCAGCTTGCGCTCCGGAAAGCCCTGCACCGCGGCGCGGGTGTTGCGGAACAGCACGCGGCCGGTGCCGTGGCGGTCCAGCAGTTCGCGCACCAGGCGCGCGCTGGCTTCGCTGTCGCCGTCGTTGACCGCGGCCAGCAGGGCTTCGCCTTCGTTGCCGAGGAAGCCATGGATGGTCTGGTGCGCCTCGGCGGACAGGCGGCCCTTGTCTAGCAGTTCCTGCACGGCTTCGGCCACTGGACGGTAGTTTTCGCTCTCGGCACGGAAGGCCGCGAGGTCGTGGAAGCGGTTCGGGTCCAGCAGGCGCAAACGGGCGAAGTGGCTGTCCTGGCCCAGTTGTTCCGGGGTTGCGGTCAGCAGCAGCACGCCGGGGATGGTTTCGGCCAACTGTTCCACCAGGGCGTATTCCGGGCTGACCTGGTCTTCGTGCCACACCAGGTGGTGGGCTTCGTCCACCACCATCAGGTCCCAGCCAGCGGCGAACAGCGCGTCCTGGGCCTTCTCGTCGTCCACCAGCCACTCCAGGGCCACCAGGGCCAGCTGGGTGTCTTCGAACGGGTTGCTGGCATCGCTTTCGATAAAGCGCTCTTCATCGAACAGCGCCACTTGCAGGTTGAAGCGTCGGCGCATTTCCACCAGCCACTGGTGCTGGAGGTTTTCCGGAACCAGGATCAGCACCCGGCTGGCACGGCCCGAGAGCAACTGGCGATGGATCACCAGACCGGCTTCGATGGTCTTGCCCAGGCCCACTTCGTCCGCCAGCAGGACCCGCGGCGCGATGCGGTCGGCCACTTCACGGGCAATGTGCAACTGGTGGGCGATGGGTTGGGCGCGCACGCCACCCAGGCCCCAGAGCGAGGATTGCAGCTGGCGGCTGGTGTGTTCCAGGGTGTGGTAGCGCAGGGAGAACCAGGCCAGCGGGTCGATCTGCCCGGCGAACAGACGGTCGCTGGCCAGACGGAACTGGATGAAGTTCGAGAGCTGGGTTTCCGGCAGGGTGACGGCTTCGTTCTGCCCGTTGAGGCCGTGGTAGACCAGCAGGCCATCGACATCGTCGACTTCCTGAACGGTCATTTTCCAGCCTTCGAAGTGGGTGATGCTGTCACCCGGAGAGAACCTCACACGGGTGAGGGGCGCATTCCGTAGCGCATACTGGCGGGTGTCGCCAGTGGCCGGATAGAGCACGGTCAGCAAGCGACCGTCCTGTGCCAGAACGGTGCCTAAACCCAGCTCGGCTTCGCTGTCACTAATCCAGCGTTGCCCCGGTTGATACTGCTGCGCCATGCTGCCTGACTCCCGCTTTGAAAAAGCCGACTATCTTAACGGAACGACGCTTCCAGTCCAAAGAACTCTGATAAAAACCCCTGGATTAAAAGGTAGCGTAAGGCGTGCATTCGTCGGGTGGCGGGGCACTATCGGCTGACGACTGGGTCACACTTTTGCGACCGATGGCTCAAGTCGCCCATGCCGCAGCCGACAGCCTGCCGACAGGAGAACCATAATATGTTGCCACCGATGCTCCCCTTGAGTGCCGTGCCCATCACCGCCCAGCAGGATCCGGTCCGCCAGCGACCGGACATTCCACCTGTGGTGCCGGTGCAGGAAAGCTCCAACGAAAGCACCATCGACCTGCAAAAGCGCGATGCCGAGCAGTCGGCCCTGCTATTGCGCGAAGAGCAGCAGCGCCAGCAGGAAAAACAGCGGCGCAAGCGTGAGGCCGATGATGATCCCGAGCAGCACCTGGCCGTACCCGGGGACGAGTTGAACGCCGACAACACCGTGCCGGTGGTGCCGCTGATTGAAGACGCCCCGCGCCAGGGCCTGTGGGTGGATGTCGAAGTCTAGGGCCGATGGGCTTGCGCCAGTTCCGCGAGGGCCTGCAACAGGCGCTCGATTTCCTCTTCTGTATTGAAATAACTCACTGCGATCCGGGCTATGTCACTTAGGCCCCGGGCCTGCATGTCCAGCGGTGTGTAGTGAATGCCATTGGCGCCAATGTTGATGTGGCGGCGCGCCAGTTCCTCCTTCAGCGTCAGCCCGTCCCAGCCTTCGAGGGTGAAGGCGATCAAGGCCGATTGCTGCCCCGGGCGGCCCAGATCCCGGAGTTGCACGCCGGGCAAACGCTCCAGCCCCCGGCGTACGCTGTCGCTCAGCATCTGGATCCTCTGGGCGATGGCGTCAATGCCGATGTGCTCCAGCTCCTGCAGGGCATTGGCCAGACCGGCCAGCAGCACCATCGACACTTCACTGGTTTCAAAGCGTCGGGCATCGTTGCGCAGGGCGAAGCCCTGGCCGTCCCAGGGGGCCGACAAGACGTCCCGTGGCAGCGGGTTGAGCTGTTCGAGGAAGCCCGGCCGTACATAGAGCAAGGCTGTGCCCCGAGGGCCGCGCAGGTATTTGCGCCCGGCGGCCTTGAGCACATCGCAGCCCAGCGCCTGCACGTCACACGGCAACTGGCCCACAGCCTGGGCGGCGTCGATGAAATAGGGGATGCGCCATTGGCGCGCCAACTGGCCAATGGCGGCTGCCGGGTTGATCAGCCCGCCGTTGGCCGGCAGCCAGGTCAGGGCGATCAACCGCACCCGGGTGTCGAGCATGGATTGCAGCGCCTGGACTGAAACCGCGCCTTGGCTGTCGCAGGGAATCACCTCCAGCTGCGCGCCAGCCGCTATGGCCGGGGTCATGCAGGCCAGGTTGCCGGCCCATTCCTGGCGCCCTACGAGGATCCGGTCTCCCGGTTGCCAGGCGGGCAGGGCGTGGAAAGCCATGCCCCAGGCCGCCGAGCCACTGCTGGCAAAGGCAATCGCTTGCGGGCTGGTATTGAGCAGACGGGCCGCGGCTTGTCGCGCTTGCTCCTGCCACTGCGCGCCATGGCGGGCGGCTTCCATCGGTCCGCTATGCGCTTCGCGTTGCAGTTGGTCCAGCATAGCGTCCAGGGTGCCCTGGCTGGGCAATGAAGCCCCGGCATGATTGAAATGGCAGACCCGGGCACACCCTGGCGTGGCGGCCCGCAGCCGGGAGATCTGCTCCAGGCCCAGGGGCTTCACGGCTTGAGCTCGAAAATCCCGTCGACCTCCACCGCGACACCGGCGGGCAGGCTGGCGACGCCCACCGAGGTGCGGGCATGCCGGCCCTTCTCGCCCAAGGCATTGACCAACAGGTTGGAGGCCCCGTTGGCGACCTGGCCATGCTGCTTGAAGTCGGCGCTGGCGGCGATGAACACCCCCAGCCGACTGATGCGTTGCAGCCGTGACAGGTCGTCACCCAGGGCGGCCGCCAGCTGCGCCAGCAGGGCCAGGGCTGCCAGCTCGGCGGCCTGGGCGCCTTGCTCGACGCTGAGGTGGTCACCGAGCCGGCCAAGCAACTGCGGATGCTCCTCGGCCGACGGCGTCTGCCCGGAGATGAACAGCAGGTTCTGGCTGCGGACATGGTTGACGTAGTTGGCGATCGGCTGGCCAGGAGGCGGCAGTTCAAGACCCAGTTGTTGCACTCGTTGCTGCAGAGAGTCGCTCATGGCAAGTCCTCGAATGAAAGGCTTGCAGCATCGGTGTTCGCTCCCGGGGCGACAAACGGATAGATCTAATCCGACGTATCTGAATTTCTCATGTGTCGCGGCCCTGCTCCATCAACTCCTGCTCTAACAACCCCTGCTCTAACAACCCCTGCTCTAACAACCAGTGCGCAAAACACTCGGCCGACGGATTGGCTGCGCCTTCGGCGGTCACCAGCCAGTAGCCGATGTGAGGGCTGTGCAGGGAGGGCAGGTCGAAGGCATCCACCAGGCTGCCTTGGGTGAGGTGGCGCCGAATCAACTGGCGGCGGCCCATGGCGATGCCTTGGCCGGCCACTGCCGCTTCCACCACGATGTTGTAGTCATGGAGCATGACGCTGGGGTGGGAGCCGAGGTCGATCCTGTTCTGCCTGTTCCAGTCGTCCCACTCAAACGGCCGGTGGGAACGGGCCATCAGCAAGGTGCCATTGGCCAGGGCACGGGCCTTGAACTCCGGGCTGCACACTGGCGACAGCTGTTCGGCGAGAAAGCGCCTGGCCTCGACCTTGGGCCAGTTGCCCTTGCCGTAGCGAATGGCCAGGTCGACCTCGGCCCCGGCCACATCCGCCAGGTCGATTGCCGGCTGCAGTTCCAGCTGGATCTGTGGGTAACGGCGGCTGAAGTCCACCAGGCGCGGGGCCAGCCACAAGGTGGCGAAGGACGCCAGCAGGCCAACGCGCAGCACCCGCGGCGGTTGCGCGGGCAGCAGTGCCCGGGTGGCGGCGGCGATCTGCTCCAGGGCTGGCTGGATCTGCCGGTAATAGCTGGCGCCTGCGGCGGTCAGGTCGATGGCGCGGGTACGCCGCACAAACAGTGGCTGGCCCAGGTGCTGTTCGAGCTTGTGCACTTGATGGCTGATCGCGCTCTGGCTGACACACAGCTCTCGGGCCGCCTTGCTGAAACTCAGGTGGCGGGCCACGGCCTCGAAGGCGCGCAGGGCCAGTAGGGGGGGCAGGTGCTGGGGCGTTTGCACATCCGCTTTCCTGTGGGTGGGGGCGGCCATTGTGCGGATAAAAAAACCTTCCGGCAGCGACTTTCTTGCATTCGCGTGGGTCTGATCACTGGTCAGGTGCGGCGCCGCGTCGCATTATTGGCACATTCGCCAGGGCCGCCGCGGGTTCCAGACCGCGCGGACGATATTGACTTCGAGTGATGCAAGCCAAGCCATGAATCAAGACGACAAACTGATCGACCTGACTGCCGAGCGCGCCAAGCGCGTGCATGACCTCAATGAAAAGCGCCTGAACGAAGTGCGCCAGGCATTCGAACAGGCCATGCCGTTGGGCAAAGCCAAGAAAAAACCGAAAAACAAACCGAAAAAGCGCTGAACAGGGCGCTTTTTTGTTGATACAAGTCAGTTATTCCCCCTTCCTCGCGCCCACTCATGGGCGACATTGACCCCGGTCAATTTTCCCCGCCGCCTCTTTGGTTAACTTAGCCCCATCGCAACAGGGCAAGAGCAGGAGGCCAGTCATGTTTTTCGACAATGTGGTGATCGCCGGAGTGCTGACTGTCGGCCTCATGGTTCTGTTTTTCGCAGGGTTTGGATTCTTCATCTGGAAAGACGCGAATAAGCGTAAAAAACCTTAAGTCTCTCCAGAGCAACGAGCACGCAAGGCATTTTGGGCAACTTCGGTTGCCCTTTTTTTTGCCTGCAGAAAAGCGTGAGGCATAAAAAAAGGTGCGTCCCCGGGGACGCACCTTTTTTGCGGATTTCGGTGAACGTGACCGAGCGTTTCGCTAATACGTGACCGGTGCTTCCACCCCGGTTGCGCGGGTTCTGGATTGTAATCGCATCGGTCACGATGCGGCTTGTTCCTCGGCTTTTTTTCGGCGCAGCGACTCGCCTTTCATCGTCAGTCGGTAGGCGTTGTGCACCAGGCGGTCGAGGATGGCATCGGCCAGGGTCGGGTCGTTGATCCAGCCGTGCCAGTGCTCGATGGGCAGTTGGCTCGTCAGGATGGTGGAGCGGCTGCCAGCGCGGTCGTCGATCACCTCCAGCAGGTCATGCCGGGCTCCTTCCTCCAGCGGGGCTAGCGCCCAGTCGTCCAGCACCAGGACGTCGACCTTTGCCAGCTGTTGCAGGGTACGGCCGAAGCTGCCGTCGCCATGAGCGATGCGCAGTTGTTCCAGCAGGCGCGGGGTGCGCAGGTACAGGGTGCTATAGCCCTGGCGGCAGGCCTGGTTGCCCAGGGCGCAGGCCAGCCAGGTTTTGCCGGCACCGGTCGGGCCGGTCAGCAGCAGGTTGTGCTGCTGGCGGATCCAGTCGCCACTGGCCAGGGTGGCGATCAGACGCTCGTCCAGGGCGCGTCCGGTGCGGCGGTCGAGATCTTCCAGGCAGGCGTTGGCGTACTTGAGCTTGGCCTTCTTGCGCAGCCGTACCAGGCGCTGGTTGTCACGCCAGGCCAGTTCGCGGTCGAGCAGTAGGCCGAGGCGTTCATCGAAGCTCAGGCTGTGGCTGGCCGGCAGCGTCCATTGCTCTTCCAGGGCGCGGGCCATGCCGTCCAGGCGTAGCTGGTGCAGTTGATTCAGGGTGTGTTGCGGCATCATCGAACAGCTCCTGTTGCGGGGGTTGGTAGTAGTCGGCGCCACGGACGTTCTCGTGGTCGCCGGGTAAGGTCGTTTCGGCGGCACGCTGGGGCAGCGGCTGTTGATCCAGGCCTTGCTGGAGCAGGTTGCGCACGCTGCGCCCGGTGAAGGCGCGCAGGTGTACGGCACGTTCGGCAGCGGCTTCCAGGCGTGCATTGCCATAGCGCCGGGCCAGCGAGAGCAGGCCGAGGCAGGCGCGGTAGCCCATCTCCGGGTGCGGCTTGTGGGTCAGTTGGTGATCGATCAGTTGGCGCGTGTAGGGGCCGATCCGCGCGCCCCAGTCGAGCAGGCGTTGTGGCGTCCATTCGCGATGCGCCTGGTGCGCCGCGGGCATGTGCTCGCGCTGGGTACTGTAAGCGCCGCGTCGCCCCAGCAGCAGGTGGCTGGCCACCCGCCGGTTGCCATGCAGCACTTCCAGGGTGTGTGCCGTCAGTCGCACGTCCACGTTCTGCCGGGCCAGGGCGGAGGGCACGCTGTAGAAGCTGCCATTGACCTCGATGTGGTAGTCGATGCTGACCTTGCAGCGCTTGAAGGTGGCGACCTCGTAGGGATGCACCGGCAGCGCTCGCAAGGCCGGGCGATCCAGGCGCTCGAACCAGTCGCGCCGGCAGCCATCGAGCCGCTTGAACGGGCGCCGATTCAGATCCTCCAGCAGCTCGGCGATGGCCTGGTTAAGCGCATGCAGGCTGAAGAACTGCCGATGGCGCAGCCGCGCCATGATCCAGCGCTCGACCACCTGCACCGCCACCTCGGCCTTGGCCTTGTCCTGAGGCTTGCGTGGCCGTGCCGGCAGGATCACCGTCTGGTAATGACGCGCGCACTCCAGCGTGGCCCGGTTCAGGCCCGGCTCGTAGCGATCCGGCTGGGCGACCAGGGCGCGCGGATTGTCCGGCACAACCATTTCCGGCACGCCGCCAAAGTAGGTCAGAGCCTGGCCCAGCGAGGTCAGCCAGTCCACCTGGGTTTCGCCTGGCGTCGCGCAGGCATAGGTGTAATTCGAGGCGCCCAGGGCGGCGACGAAGATGTGCGCCCGGCGCACTTCGCCGGTGGCCGGGTCGACCACCGGCAGCGTCGGCCCGGCATAGTCGATGAATAGCTTCTCGCCCGCACGGTGCAGCTGACGCATCGAACGTTTGAGCGTCTGGGCGTAGCGCCGGTAGTGCTCGACGAACTGGGTGTAGCGGTAGGTCGGCTGGCCCGCATGCGCGGCGAGATATTCCTCCCACAGCAGCTGCAAGGTCACGCCCTTGCGTCGCAACTCGCGGTGGATGCTCAGCACATCGGGCAGCACTCGCTCACCGCGCGGCTTGTTCGTCGACGTCGGTGCAAACAAGGCGGCCGCCAGCGCGGCCTCGTCCATGGCCACCAGCGCCGGCCAGTCCAGCCCGGCCACCCGCGCCGCCGCGATGTACTTGCTAACCACGCCCTTGGACAGCTGCAAGGCACGGGCAATCTTCTCGTGGGACAAGCCGGCCTCAAACTTGAGGCGCAGACATTCTTTGATGTTTCGCATGGCTACTCGCGGCGCCGCCATCTTCCTCTCCCGAAATCGGTCGAGGATGGCGGCGCATCAGGTCATGCGCAACGAAGGGGAAGGCTTTCGCTAAGTCGTGACCGGCGATTTCGGTAAGCCGTGACCACCTGTTTCGGAACAGGCGGAAAATCGGTCACGTTGCTACCGAAATGAGCGGTCACGCGTTAGCGAAATGACCGGTCACGATCAACCGAAACGGCCGGTCACGGTGCTCCGAAATCCGCACCTTTTTTATTCTCGGACCGGTGGATCAGGTGCCCAGGACCTTCGACGCCGCCCAGAACAGGCCGGCCGACAGGGCCACCGTGGCCGGCAGAGTCAGCACCCAGGCCAGCAGGATGGTCTTCACCGTGCCGCCTTGCAGGCCGCTCTTGTTGGCGACCATGGTCCCGGCCACGCCGGAGGAGAGCACGTGGGTGGTGGACACCGGCAGGCTGAAGATATTCGCCAGGCCGATCAGGCCCGCAGCGGTGATCTGTGCCGACATGCCCTGAGCGTAGGTCATGCCCTGTTTGCCGATCTTCTCGCCAATGGTCAGCACCACGCGCTTCCAGCCGATCATGGTGCCCAGGCCCAGTGCCAGGGCCACCGCCAGGATCACCCAGAACGGCGCGTACTCGGTGGTGGCGGTCAGGTCCTTGCGCAGCTTGTCCAGGTCGGCCTTTTCACGGGCTGCCAGGTCCGGCAGTTTGCCCACCTTCTTCGCCGTATCGTCCAGGCACAGCAGGTAGCGACGCACTTCGATGCGGCTCTCCGGCGACAGCGAGTGGTAATCGGCGACACCATTGAGGCTGCTCAGCAGGGCGCTGATGGTCGGCTCGGTTTGTTGCGGATTGCAGCGGAACTTGCCCGGCAGGTCGTCTTTCACGCTCTTGCCCAAGGCCAGGAATTCGCCCAGGGAGTCGTGGTTGCGCTCATAGAACTGGCTCAGGTGCAGGGTCGCGTCGCGGGTCCGCTCGATCTGGTAGGTGGTGCTGTTGAGGTCCAGCACGAATTGCGCGGGGACGATACCGATCAGCACCAGCATGATCAGGCCAATGCCCTTCTGACCGTCGTTGGAACCGTGGACGAAGCTCACGGCCATGGCCGAGATCACCAGGACCAGACGGTTCCAGAACGGTGGGTGCTTCTTGTCATCGATCTTGCGTCGCTGTTCCGGGGTCTTGTGCATCTTGGAGATCGGCCGCCACCATTTCAGGCCGATCAGCACCAGTGCGGCAATCAGGAAGCCGGCCATTGGCGAGAACACCAGGGAAGCGCCGATATCGATCGCTTTCTGCCAGTTCACGCCGTCCCCCAGAGGGATGTCGTTGAGCAGGGCATTGGCCAGGCCGACACCGAGGATCGAGCCGATCAGGGTGTGGGAACTGGAGGCCGGGATGCCGAAATACCAGGTGCCCAGGTTCCAGGCGATGGCCGCCGCCAGCAGCGAGAAGACCATGGCCAGACCGTGGCCGGTGTTGACATTGATCAGCAGTTCCACCGGCAGCAGGTGGACGATGGCATAGGCCACGCCGACCCCGCCCAGCAGCACACCGAGAAAATTGAATACACCGGAAAAGAATACGGCCAGGTGCGGCGGCATGGCTTTGGTGTAGATAACAGTGGCAACCGCATTAGCGGTGTCATGAAAGCCGTTGATGAACTCGTAGGCGAGGACAAAAGCCAGGGCGAGCAAGAGGCTCACAAGCACCCAAGCATCCAGTCCGCTGAATAAATCGATCATGAAGGTTTTCTGACCCGGTCATAAGGGGGCGCGATTATGCCAGAAAACCCTGGTAATCAATGCACAAGGTGCTCACCGGTAACATTCTTCAACGAAAAAACTGACCCAGAGCAGAGTTTTTGTCGATTCTCTTCGAGCCCGGCAACCCATTGAGTTTATTGGGTTTGGGCGCGATGAGCGCGGGTTCGACCGGCGTGAAGCAAAGGTTAAAACGATCGTATTAAATTTCAGCGAAAGGGCCTGCCGGGTGCCAATTCTCGTCCGGATGGGACAAGGTGGCGAAGGGCCCGGGGTGGCGAGCATCAATAGTCTGCCAGGCCGCCGAGATCATCGTGCGGACCAGCGAGCAAGCCCTATGAAAGTCAGGCCGCCAGCATTATGGCTGTTCGGCCTTGAGCTCTTTTTCCATCTTTTGCAGTTCTTGCATGAAAGCCTGGTCGCGAATAGTTGCGCGTTTGCGCCAGGGTTTGCGTTCCGGTTCAGGCTGGGCGGCATAGCGGGTGATCTCGCCGCCGTAAACTTCCTTGTAACGTTGTTCCTGGCGCTCAAGTTCCGCGCGCAGTTCGTCTTTCGTCACAGTGTTACCTAATTGAGTAAAGGTCCATTCCGGTGCAACGCATTGCCTGTGGGCGACTATAAGAATCCGAATCGAGCCTCTGGGGCTGCTGATTCCTGATCCGTTCTAGCGTGCCTTTTGTTGCATGCGGCCACGTCACCGGATGAAGACAACTGTCGTAGCAACAGTAGTGCTGGTTGCAAGCGGATTGGCCGAAACTGGTTTGAGGTCAAGCGCTTGCGACAGGTGATCGATTACAGCCTAGTGTCACCTGGACGAGGGGGAGCGGGACTCACTCCGTGTTCCTCGCTCGTGCAGTATAGCCGCGGCGAAGAATAACTCTATGGGCGACAAGTTTAAAATAGCCAACTTCATTGTGAGCATTTTGTGACACGAAAGTTCGAAACACTTCCTACTCGATGCTTCCTGTTTTCGTACTCGACCAATGGAATTCTAGATGGGGCGTCGCTGCTCTTTATACAAGTGGCGAATGGAAAAACATCGCCTAGCCCGGATTTCTCATGACCGCATAAACAAAAACGGCTGAAAGCCTTATGATTCTTGTCGCCAAACAAAGCCCCATAAGTCTTCAGCCGCGCACAAAATGCTACCAGAAAAACTCCACTTTTCACCCCTCTCTCGCCGCCTCGTCGAGGCCTCTTTCACCGGTGGTCACATCACCTCGGATGCGGGCTTGTTGCTGCTGCGCGAGGTCGACCGGCAACATGGCTTGACCCGCCGCCTGGCCAAAATCGTTCCCGATCGGCGTGATCCTGGGCGTGTCCAGCATGGACTGCAGACACTGCTCGCCCAGCGTATCTATGCACTGGCCGCCGGCTACGAGGATCTCAACGATCATGACGGCCTGCGCCATGACTACGCGCTGCAGACTGCGGTCAACCGCCTGCAACCGCTGGCCGGCAAATCCACTCTGGGGCGCCTGGAACAGCAAGCCGATCGCGAAACGGTGGTGCAAGCCCATCGCCTGCTGTGGGAGCACTTCATCGCCCAGCATGACCAGGCGCCGGCTGAGATCGTGCTCGACTTCGATGCGACCGATGTGCCGGTGCATGGTGATCAGGAAGGGCGCTTCTTCCATGGCTATTACGACCATTACTGCTTCCTGCCGCTCTATGTGTTCTGTGGTCGCCATCTGCTGGTGAGCTATTTGCGCCCGAGCAACATCGATGGCGCCCGACACAGTTGGGCCATCCTGGCACTGCTGGTCAAGTTCATTCGCCGCTTCTGGCCAGAGACCCGCATCGTGTTCCGCGGTGACGGCGGTTTTTGCCGACATCGCATGCTCGACT
The DNA here is from genome assembly GCF_900105185.1 of Pseudomonas saponiphila. Taxonomy (NCBI): domain Bacteria; kingdom Pseudomonadati; phylum Pseudomonadota; class Gammaproteobacteria; order Pseudomonadales; family Pseudomonadaceae; genus Pseudomonas; species Pseudomonas saponiphila. The sequence continues at coordinate 1,852,938 of NZ_FNTJ01000002.1, forward strand.
GGTGTGACCGCAAGCAGGTGGATTATGTGGTGGGTCTGGCCCGCAACACCCGCCTGCAGCGGATGGCGGCGCCGGCCATGCAAGCTGTCGCCGAGGCCTACCAAGAAACCGGGCAGAAGATGTCCGGCGTGTATCGCTTCCTCTATCAGGCCGGTAGTTGGCGTAGGCGCCGCCTGGTCGTGTCGCGCCTGGAACATGGCGAGCAGGGTGCCAATCCACGCTTCATCGTCGTGTCCCGCTTTGCCGAGGATGCTGCCCAGCAGTACTACGAAGACTACTGCGGCCGTGGCGACATGGAGAATCGGATCAAGGACCAACAGTTGGATCTGTTCGCCGACCGCACCTCCAGCCCACGCTGGTGGACCAACCAGTGGCGGCTGATGCTGTCGGCCTTTGCCTATGTGCTGTTCGAACGGCTACGCGATCATCTCCAGGGCACCGCATTGGCGCGCATGAGCATCCATAACCTGCGCTTGAAACTGCTCAAGATCGGTGCGGTGATCATTCGCAACAGCCGGCGCATCCGCGTGCTGATCAGCGAGGCCTATCCGCATCAGGAACTCTTTGCGGGGCTGGTTGCCCGCCTCAAGCCGACCTGAACAGGCGGGCGCCCCCGGCCCGGCTCAATGGGGGAAAGGGGGCAGTGCGCCCCATACGCGGGAATTGAATAAAAAACGATCAATTTTTAGCGGTGGAAGGCAGGTTGTTGATACACCGAGGCTTCACCGGCCACGCCTGCCGGCCTCATGAGAAATCCGGGCTAGAGCAAGCTTTGGCTGGCGATTATTACTATGAGTTTTTGCAATAAAAGAGTGCGAGGGAGGGAGGTGTCCTCAAGCGCCGCAGATTGCGATTATCGGTCGTCGGTTCGATAATCGCCCAATGTTGCCGCTGGTAGCTTGTGCTGTCTCTCCAATACGGCTTGTAATACGGCCGAATTTTGTCGCGGGGAACCTGAAATGAACGATCAGATGCGTAACTCCTTTACCTCGGTGGCGCCACCGATCGTGGCTTCGGCGGCGAAGAGGATTCAGGCGTTGACCGGTGACCCGGATTTCATGACTTCTCTGGCCCGCGGTCTGGCCGTGGTGCAGGCCTTCCAGGAGCGCAAGCGCCACCTGACCATCGCCCAGATCAGCCATCGCACGGAAATTCCCCGGGCCGCGGTGCGTCGTTGCCTGCACACCCTGATCAAGCTGGGCTACGCCACAACTGACGGGCGTACCTATTCGCTGCTGCCCAAGGTGCTGACCCTGGGCCATGCCTACCTGTCGTCGACGCCCCTGGCGGTTTCCGCGCAACCCTATCTGGACCGCATGAGCGAGCAGCTCCACGAAGCCTGCAACATGGCCACTCTGGAAGGCGACGACATTCTCTACATCGCCCGTTCCGCCACCACCCAGCGCCTGATTTCCGTGGACCTGTCGGTCGGCGGGCGCTTGCCGGCCTATTGCACGTCCATGGGGCGCATCCTGCTGGCGGCCCTGGACGACTCTTCGCTGCACGAATACCTGGAGCACGCCGACCTGCAGGCCAAGACCAGCCGCACCCTGCATACACCGGAAGCCTTGCTGGAATGCCTGCAACAAGTGCGTCAGCAAGGCTGGTGCATCGTCGACCAGGAGCTGGAGCAGGGGCTGCGTTCCATCGCGGTGCCGGTGTACGACGCCTCGGGCCAGGTGCTGGCGGCATTGAACGTCAGCACCCACGCCGGCCGGGTCAGCCGCGCCGAGTTGGAACAGCGTTTCTTGCCCGGCCTGCTGAGCGCCAGCCGCGATCTGAGCGCCCAGCTGTTTGCTTAAGCTGTTCGATAAACGCACAGATCCGCCTCTGGCGAATTGACGCTGTTTCCCCTGGCTCATTAATGTCGCGGCAGCGTCATCGGCGGCCAGCCGGCATTGCCGGTCTGCGGCCGATGACCCGTCCAATAATAATGAAGAGGCCAACTCATGTGCATGCTCTCCCTGCGTCGTTGCCGTGACCGTTCCTGCCGTCCCGCCCGAGTCGCCTGACTGACTCCACCCTTTCTACGTGACCTGATCAGCCCCTGGCGGCCTTTGCTCGCCTGCGTTTTAGTGTGGAAATAACAACAATGAACCAACCTCAATCCGCTGTAGGGAACTGCCTTGATGTGCAGTCCTTCATCAATGCCCAGCCCTTGTCCCGTTACCAGTGGCGAGTGGTGATCCTGTGTTTTCTGATTGTCTTCCTCGATGGCCTGGACACCGCCGCCATGGGCTTCATTGCCCCGGCACTGTCCCAGGACTGGGGCATCGACCGCGCCAGCCTCGGCCCGGTGATGAGCGCCGCGCTGATCGGCATGGTCTTCGGCGCCCTGGGCTCGGGGCCCCTGGCCGACCGTTTCGGGCGCAAGGTGGTGCTGGTGGGGGCGGTGCTGCTGTTCGGCGCCTTCAGCCTGGCGTCGGCCTATAGCAGTAATGTCGATCAGTTGCTGGTCCTGCGCTTTCTCACCGGCCTGGGGCTGGGGGCGGGCATGCCCAACGCCACCACGCTGCTGTCGGAATACACCCCCGAGCGCCACAAGTCGTTGCTGGTCACCAGCATGTTCTGCGGTTTCAACCTGGGCATGGCCGGTGGTGGCTTCATTTCCGCCAAGCTGATCCCGGCCTTTGGCTGGCACAGCCTGCTGCTGATCGGCGGCATCCTGCCGTTGCTCCTGGCCCTGGTGCTGGTGGTCTGGCTGCCGGAGTCGGCGCGTTACCTGGTGGTACGCAATCGCGGCACCGACAGGGTGCGCAAGACCCTGGCGCCGATCGCCCCGGCCATCGTTGGCGAGGCCGGCAGTTTCAGCGTGCCCGAGCAGAAGACGGTGAAGGCGCGCAACGTCTTCGCGGTGATCTTCTCCGGCACTTACAGCGTTGGCACCTTGCTGCTGTGGCTGACCTATTTCATGGGCCTGGTGATCGTCTACCTGCTGACCAGCTGGCTGCCGACCCTGATGCGCGACAGCGGGGCGAGCATGGAGCAGGCAGCCTTTATCGGCGCCCTGTTCCAGTTCGGCGGGGTGCTCAGCGCCGTAGCCGTGGGCTGGGCCATGGACCGCTTCAATCCGCACAAGGTGATCGGCTGTTTCTACCTGCTGGCCGGGGTCTTTGCCTACGCCGTGGGGCAAAGCCTGGGCAACATCACCTTGCTTGCCACCCTGGTACTGATTGCCGGCATGTGCGTCAACGGCGCGCAATCGGCGATGCCGTCCCTGGCAGCGCGTTTCTATCCGACCCAGGGGCGGGCCACCGGAGTGTCCTGGATGCTCGGCATCGGTCGTTTCGGTGCCATCCTCGGCGCCTGGATGGGGGCGACCCTGCTGGGCCTGGGCTGGAACTTCGAGCAGGTGCTGACCGCCCTGGTGATTCCGGCGGCCTTGGCCACCACCGCCGTGGTGATCAAGGGCATGGTCAGCCATGCGGACGCGACCTGACGCCATCTCGGCCCGTAGTCGCTGTCGCGGGCCTTGAGGGCCCGCTGCTCCAAGGCCCTGCGCAAGGTTCTTCAAGCCCCATCGCCGCCTGCGGCAACGGCCGCAACCGAGCCGCCAAGGCTGTTTTGGGGTTGCAGAGGGGTAATCGATAGCCCTGCAACAATCTGTTCGATAATCGAACGCTCAGTCGATTATCGGATTGTTTGGGGTCTGGCTCCCGCTTAATCTTCAGTCACTGCGGCGCGCCCAGAGCGCCTTTTTCTCCAGTCGCTGAATAACAATCGGGGGACCCCATCCATGGCTGAAATCCTTTCGCTGCACGACGCGGTGAAGCAATTCGTCAACGACGGCGACACCGTCGCGCTCGAAGGCTTCACCCACCTGATTCCTACGGCCGCAGGTCATGAAATCATCCGCCAGGGCAAGAAAGACCTGACCCTGGTGCGCATGACTCCTGACCTGATCTACGACCAGTTGATCGGTGCCGGTTGCGCTCGCAAGCTGATTTTCTCCTGGGGCGGTAACCCGGGCGTGGGCTCCCTGCATCGCCTGCGCGATGCCGTGGAAAAACAGTGGCCACAGCCGCTGGAAATCGAAGAGCACAGCCACGCCGACCTGGCCAACGCCTATGTCGCCGGCGCCTCGGGCCTGCCGTTCGCCGTGTTGCGAGCCTACGCCGGCTCCGACCTGCCCAAGGTCAACCCGCTGATCAAGACCGTGACCTGTCCCTTCACCGGCGAAGTGCTGGCCGCGGTGCCTTCGGTACGCCCCGATGTCACGGTGATCCACGCGCAGAAAGCCGACCGCAGGGGCAACGTCCTGCTGTGGGGGATCCTCGGGGTGCAGAAAGAGGCCGCCCTGGCCGCCAAGCGCTGCATCGTCACCGTCGAGGAAATCGTCGACGACCTGAACGCCCCGATGAACGCCTGCGTGCTGCCGACCTGGGCCCTGAGCGCGGTCTGCCATGTGCCGGGTGGTGCCCATCCGTCCTACGCCCACGGCTACTCCGAGCGTGACAATCGTTTCTACCAGGCCTGGGATCCGATCGCCCGCGACCGTGAAACCTTCACCGCCTGGATCAACGAATACATCCGCGGCAGTGCCGACTTCAGCGAATTCCAGGCCAAGCTGGCCGCAGCTTCGGAGGCCCAGTAATGAACTACTCCACCAATGAAATGATGACCGTGGCCGCGGCCCGTCGCCTGCAGAACGGCTCGGTGTGCTTCGTCGGCATCGGCCTGCCGTCCAAGGCTGCCAACCTGGCACGCCTGACCTCGTCGCCAGACGTGGTACTGATCTACGAATCCGGCCCGATCGGCGCCAAGCCCAGCGTGCTGCCGCTGTCCATTGGCGACGGCGAGCTGGCGGAAACCGCCGATACCGTGGTGCCTACCGGCGAGATCTTCCGCTACTGGCTGCAGGGCGGACGCATCGACGTGGGTTTCCTCGGTGCGGCCCAGGTCGACCGTTTCGGCAACATCAACACCACCGTGGTTGGTGATTACCACCGACCCAAGGTGCGCCTGCCGGGTGCCGGCGGTGCTCCGGAAATCGCCGGCTCGGCGAAAAGCGTGCTGATCATCCTCAAGCAGTCGTCCCGTTCCTTTGTCGACAAGCTGGACTTCATCACCTCCGTCGGGCACGGCGAGGGCGGCGACTCGCGCAAGCGCCTGGGCCTGCCCGGCGCCGGTCCGGTGGGGATCATCACCGACCTGTGCATCATGGAGCCGGAAGCCGGCACCCACGAATTCATCGTCACCTCGCTGCATCCGGGCGTGACCCGCGAGCAGGTGGTGGCTGCCACCGGCTGGGCGATCCGCTTTGCCGAGCAAGTGGCCGAAACGACCGCCCCCACCGAAGTCGAACTGACCGCCCTGCGTGACCTGGAAGCGCGCACTGCCGCGGCCCATGGCCAAGCGCCTGGAGAAGCCTGATGCGTGACGTATTCATCTGCGATGCCATTCGTACCCCCATCGGCCGTTTTGGCGGTGGCCTTTCTGCCGTCCGTGCCGACGACCTCGCGGCAGTGCCGATCAAGGCGCTGATGGAGCGCAATCCGGGCGTGGACTGGAACGCGCTGGACGAGGTGTTCCTCGGCTGCGCCAACCAGGCCGGCGAGGACAACCGCAACGTTGCGCGCATGGCGCTGCTGCTGGCGGGCCTGCCGGACAGCGTGCCCGGTGTCACCCTCAATCGTCTCTGCGCCTCGGGCCTGGACGCCATCGGCACCGCGTTCCGCGCCATCGCCAGCGGCGAGATGGAGCTGGCGATTGCCGGCGGTGTCGAGTCCATGTCCCGCGCGCCCTTTGTCATGGGCAAGGCCGACAGCGCCTTCTCGCGCAACATGAAGCTGGAAGACACCACCATCGGCTGGCGTTTCATCAACCCGCTGATGAAGGCCCAGTACGGTGTGGACGCCATGCCGCAGACCGCGGACAACGTGGCCGACGACTATCAGGTGTCCCGCGCCGACCAGGACGCCTTCGCCCTGCGCAGCCAGCAGCGCACCGCCGCGGCCCAGGCCGCCGGGTTCTTCGCCGAGGAAATCGTTCCGGTGCGCATCGCCCACAAGAAGGGCGAGACAGTGGTTGAGCAGGACGAACATCCGCGTGCCGACACCACCCTGGAAACCCTGGGCAAGCTCAAGCCGGTCAACGGCCCGGACAAGACCGTTACCGCCGGCAACGCCTCCGGGGTCAACGACGGCGCCGCGGCGCTGATCCTGGCATCGGCCGAGGCGGTCAAGCAACACGGCCTGACCCCGCGTGCGCGGGTGCTGGGCATGGCCAGCGCTGGTGTAGCGCCGCGGGTGATGGGCATTGGCCCGGTGCCGGCGGTGCGCAAGTTGATCGAACGCCTGGGCGTGGCGGTCAGCGATTTCGACGTGATCGAGCTCAACGAAGCCTTCGCCAGCCAGGGCCTGGCGGTGCTGCGCGAGCTGGGCCTGGCGGACGATGCGCCACAGGTCAACCCCAATGGCGGCGCCATTGCCCTGGGCCATCCACTGGGCATGAGTGGTGCGCGCCTGGTGCTGACGGCCCTGCATCAGCTGGAAAAGAGCGGCGGTAAAAAAGGCCTGGCCACCATGTGCGTGGGTGTCGGCCAAGGGCTGGCGTTGGCCATCGAGCGGGTCTGAGCGCCTGCTTATATAAGAAGAGAACGAGGAACCACCATGAGTGACAAGCCCGGTTACCGGCGCCCGCAAGCGGGCACTCAGCCTGATTATCTGCACCCGGCCTACCAGTCGACCAACACCCGCTCGCCGTCCAAGCCGCTGGTGTTCCTGCCCCATTCGCTGTCGGAAATCACCGGCCCGAGCATCGGTGCCGAATCGATCCGGGAACGGGACAACGACCTGACCGCGCAGCACGCAGGCCAGCCACAGGGCGAGCGGATCATCATCCACGGCCGCGTGCTGGACGAAAACGGCCTGCCGCTGCCGGGCATCCTGGTGGAGATCTGGCAGGCCAACGCCGCCGGTCGCTACAACCACGACCGCGACCTGCACGACGCGCCGCTGGATCCGAACTTCACCGGCACCGGGCGCACCGTGACCGATGCCGACGGCTGGTATCAGTTCCAGACCATCAAGCCCGGCGCCTACCCCTGGGGTAACCATCACAATGCCTGGCGTCCGGCGCATATCCATTTCTCGCTGTTCGGCCCGAGCATCCTCACCCGCCTGGTGACCCAGATATATTTCCCCGGCGACCCGCTGCTGGAATATGACCCGATCTACAACTGCGTGCCGGACACCCGCGCCAAGGAACGCCTGATCGCCAGTTTCGACCTGGAGAAAACCATCCCTTCCTACGCCCTCGGTTACCGTTGGGACATCGTTCTGCGCGGCCGCGATGCCACGCCGATGGAGAAATGACATGAGCCTGACCGCGACTACCTCCCACACCGTCGGCCCCTACTACCACATTGGCCTGACCTGGCTGAACCGCGAAGACCTGACCGAGGAAGGCACCCAGGGCGAGCGGGTGGCAATCACCGGCCAGGTGGTGGATGGCAACGGCCACTTCGTCAACGACGCCATGCTGGAAGTCTGGCAGGCCAATGCCGCCGGCAAGTACCGCCACCCGGAAGATCAGCAGGACAAGCCCCTGGATCCGCACTTCCAGGGTTTTGGCCGAGTGCCGGTGGACGCCGAAGGGCGCTTTCGCTTCACCACCATCAAGCCGGGTACGGTGCCGGGCCTCAAGGGCTCGACCCAGGCTCCGCACCTGGTGGTGCTGGTGTTTGCCCGTGGCCTGGTCAAGCACCTGCTGACCCGTATCTACTTCGACGGCGAGCCGGCCAACGCCGCCGATCCGTTGCTGGCCTGCGTGCCCGAGGGGCGCCGCGACACCTTGCTGGCCAAGGCCGATGCCGCCGGTCACTACCAGTGGAACGTGATTCTCCAGGGGACCGACGCCGAAACCGTGTTCTTTGATTACTGACCCGGCCTGCGGTGACCGCCGCCGCAGCAGGGCACTCTCCACGGGGAACGGGAGTGTTGCCAGGTGTGTCTAGACTCACACTGTCCCCCACGAGTGAAAAATCATGACAACAAGCACAAGTCACTACACCGCAGAGGAGCGCAGCAAAAGGATCTTTGCCATTGTCGGTGCCTCCTCCGGCAACCTGGTGGAATGGTTCGACTTCTACGTCTATGCCTTTTGCGCCATCTACTTCGCCCCGGCGTTTTTCCCCTCCGACGATCCCACGGTGCAGTTGCTCAACACCGCCGGGGTGTTCGCCGCCGGCTTTTTGATGCGGCCCATCGGCGGCTGGCTGTTCGGCCGGGTTGCCGACCGCCACGGACGCAAGAACTCGATGATGATCTCGGTGCTGATGATGTGCGCCGGTTCCCTGGTCATCGCCTTTTTGCCGACCTACGCCAGCATCGGTGCCTGGGCGCCGTTCCTGCTGCTGGTGGCGCGCCTGTTCCAGGGCCTGTCGGTGGGCGGTGAATATGGCACCACCGCTACCTACATGAGTGAAGTGGCGCTCAAGGGCCAGCGCGGGTTCTTCGCCTCATTCCAGTACGTGACCCTGATCGGCGGGCAACTGCTGGCGGTGTCGGTGCTGGTGGTGCTCCAGCAGTTTCTCGATGAGGCCGCGCTCAAGGCCTGGGGCTGGCGCATTCCGTTCGTGATTGGCGCCATCGCCGCGCTGATCTCGCTGTTGCTGCGCCGTTCGCTGAAGGAAACCACCAGCAAGGAGATACGCGAGAACAAGGACGCCGGCAGCGTTGCCGCGCTGTTCAAGCATCACTCGGCGGCCTTTATCACGGTGCTCGGCTACACCGCCGGTGGCTCGCTGATTTTCTACACCTTCACCACCTACATGCAGAAGTACCTGGTGAACACAGCGGGCATGCACGCCAAGACCGCCAGCTACATCATGACCGGCGCGCTGTTCCTCTATATGTGCATGCAGCCGCTGTTCGGCATGCTGGCGGACAAGATCGGCCGGCGTAATTCCATGCTCTGGTTCGGCGCCCTGGGTACGCTGTTCACCGTGCCGATCCTGCTGACCCTGAAGACCGTTACTAGTCCGTTCCTGGCCTTTGTGCTGATCACCCTGGCCCTGGCCATCGTCAGTTTCTACACCTCCATCAGCGGCCTGGTGAAGGCCGAGATGTTCCCGCCACAAGTGCGCGCGCTGGGGGTGGGCTTGGCGTATGCGGTGGCCAATGCGATCTTCGGTGGCTCGGCGGAATGGGTTGCCCTGAACTTCAAGAACATGGGCATGGAAAACACCTTCTACTGGTACGTCACGGCGATGATGGCGATCGCTTTCCTGTTCAGCCTGCGCCTGCCGAAACAGGCGGCCTACCTGCACCACGATCTTTGACCTGTGTGCCTGCGCCCGACTCGGGCGCAGGCCTGCTAAGGACTGTTTATGACCCTGACTGCGAGCAACCAGTTGTTCGATGCCTACTTCACTGCCCGGGAAATGCGCGGCGTGTTCTGCGACCAGGGGCGGGTCCAGGCCATGCTCGACTTCGAGGCGGCCCTGGCTCGGGCCGAGGCGCGGATCGGGCTGATCCCGCAGCGCGCCGTGGCCCCTATCGAGGCGGCCTGCCGGGCTCAACTCTATGATTTTCAGGCTCTGGGTGAGGCGATTGCCACGGCCGGCAATTCGGCGATTCCCCTGGTCAAGGCCTTGGGCAAGCAGATCGCCCGCAGCGATGGTGAGGCCGAACGTTATGTGCACCTGGGCGCCACCAGCCAGGACGTGATGGACAGCGGGCTGGTGCTGCAATTGCGCGCTGCGGTGCAGTTGCTGGAGCAGGATCTGTTGCGCCTGGGTGAGCTGCTGGCGGCCCAGGCCAAGCGCCATGCCGACACGCCCCTGGCCGGTCGCACCTGGCTGCAGCACGCGACGCCGGTGACCCTGGGGATGAAGATCGCCGGTTGGCTGGGGGCCGTGACCCGCAGCCGCGAGCGCCTGCAACAACTCAAGCCGCGCCTGCTGGTGCTGCAGTTCGGCGGTGCTTCCGGAACCCTCGCGGCCCTCGGCGAGCAGGCCCTGCCGATTGCCCGGGCCCTGGCCGAGGAGCTGCAGTTGGGCCTGCCGGAACAGCCCTGGCATACCCAGCGCGACCGTCTGGTGGAGTTCGCCTCGGTGCTGGGCCTGCTGGCCGGCAGCCTGGGCAAGCTGGGGCGTGATATCAGCCTGCTGATGCAGACCGAGGCGGCGGAGGTCTTCGAGCCGGCGGCGCCGGGCAAGGGCGGTTCGTCCACCATGCCGCACAAGCGCAACCCGGTGGGCGCAGCGGTATTGATCAGCGCCGCGACCCGGGTTCCTGGCCTCTTGGCGACGATGTTCGCCGCCATGCCCCAGGAGCACGAGCGCAGCCTCGGCCTGTGGCACGCCGAATGGGAAACCCTGCCGGAGATCTGCTGCCTGGTGTCCGGGGCGCTGCAGCAAGCCTTGCTGGTGGCCGAAGGGCTGCAGGTCGACAGCGCCCGCATGGCGCGCAACCTCGACCTGACCCGGGGCCTGGTCCTGGCCGAAGCGGTGAGCATTGAACTGGCCCAGCGCCTGGGCCGGGAAACCGCCCATCACCTGTTGGAACAATGCTGCAAGCGTGCGGTGGAGGAACAACGCCATCTGCGCGAGGTATTGGCAGACGATGCCCGGGTCAGCGCCGAGCTGTCGGCGCCAGAGCTGGATCGTCTGATGGATCCGGCGCATTACCTCGGTCAGGCCCAGGCCTGGGTCGAGCGCGCCGTGGCTGAACATTTTGCCTTGAAGGCCTGAAGGAGACTGCTGTGGGATTCGTGAAACTCGCCGAGGGCGATCTGCACTATCAACTCGAAGGACCAGAGGGGGCGCCGGTACTGGTGCTGTCCAACTCCCTGGGCACCGACCTGCACATGTGGGACAAGCAGATGGCGGCCTTTACCCGGCACTTCCGGGTGTTGCGCATGGACACCCGCGGCCATGGCCGTTCGCTGGTCAGCGAGGGGCCCTACAGCATCGAGCAACTGGGCCGGGATGTGCTGGCGTTGCTCGATGCCCTGGATATCCCGCGTGCGCATTTCTGCGGCCTGTCCATGGGCGGCCTGATCGGCCAGTGGCTGGGGATCAATGCCGGCGAGCGTTTGCACAAACTGGTGGTGTGCAACACCGCCGCCAAGATCGGTGATCCCTCGGTATGGAACCCGCGGATCGAGACGGTGCTGCGTGACGGCCCGGCGGCCATGGTGGCACTGCGTGATGCCTCCATCGCCCGCTGGTTTACCGCCGACTTTGCCGAGGCCCACCCTGACCAGGCCAAGCTGATCACCGACATGCTCGCCGCCACTTCGCCCCAGGGCTATGCCGCCAACTGCGCGGCGGTGCGCGATGCGGATTTTCGCGAGCAACTGGGCGCGATCAAGGTGCCGACCCTGGTGATTGTCGGCAGCGACGACGCGGTGACCCCGCCCTCCGGCGGCCGCTTCATTGAGCAGCACGTGGCCGGCGCCGAGTACGCCGAGTTCTATGCCGCGCACCTGTCCAACGTCCAGGCCGGCGACGCGTTCAGCGCCCGTGTCGTGGAATTCCTGCTGGCCTGAGCACTGATTCGAGGAGCCCCTTGTGGACGAGAAACAACGTTATGACGCCGGCATGCAGGTGCGCCGCGCGGTATTGGGCGATGCCCATGTCGACCGCAGCCTGAATGCCCTGAACGAGTTCAACTCGGAATTCCAGGAAATGATCACCCGCCACGCCTGGGGTGATATCTGGACCCGTCCGGGCCTGCCGCGGCACACCCGCAGCCTGATCACCATCGCCATGCTGATCGGCATGAACCGCAACGAAGAGCTCAAGCTGCACCTGCGGGCTGCCGCCAACAATGGCGTGAGCCGTGGCGAGATCAAGGAAGTGATCATGCAGAGCGCGATCTACTGCGGCATCCCGGCAGCCAATGCCACCTTCCACCTGGCCGAATCGGTGTGGGACGAACTGGGCACCGAGTCGCGCCTCTAGGCATTCGACTTGTCGGCGAAGAGGGGCCGTTCATCATTGCGCGGCGTCTTTGTTCGCGAGCAAGCTCGCTCCTACCAGAAGCGGATGTTGTTGTAGGAGCCGGCTTGCCGGCGAAGGAGCCCGTCGATGTGGGGTGGCGAGCAAGCACGCTCCTGCAGGAGCGTGCTTGCGCTCGCGGTGAGGCGTTTTACAGCAGGCTCAGCGGATAGCTGACGATCAGGCGGTTTTCGTCGAACTCGTTGTTGCTGAAATCCCGGCGCATGGTGGAGTTGCGCCATTTCAGGTTGAGGTTCTTCAGCGTGCCGCTCTGCACCGTGTAGCCCAGCTCGCTTTCCCGGCCCCACTCCTTGCCGTCGCTGACCGTGGCGGTGTGCACGTTGCTGCCGCTGATGTAGCGGTTCATCAGGGTCAGGCCTGGCACGCCGAGGGCGGCGAAGTTGTAGTCATGGCGCAGTTGCCAGGATTTTTCCTGGGCGTTGTCGTAGCTGGCGTTGAAGCTGTCGTTGGCCAGGGTGCCGCCGCTGGTGCCGTTGACCCGCATCCAGGCGCTGGGGCCGGTGAGTTTCTGCAGGCCGACGTAGAAGGTGTTGCCGCCGTACTTGGCCGAGAACAGGCCGGACCAGGTGCGGTTTTCCAGATCGCCGGCACGGGCGCTGCCGTCTTCCTTGCCGTAGAAGAAGCCCAGGTTGGCGCCCAGGGTCCAGTCGCCCAGCGGCTGGGTGTGGATCAGGTTGACGAACTGCTGGCGGTAGATGTCCTTGAGCTGGGCGTTCCACAGGGCGACCTGGGTGCGCTTGTCGTTGAAGGCGTATTCGGCGCCCTGGAAGTTGAAGCGGTCGGAAGTGAAGGCCGCTTTGCCGAACATCGTCATGTCATTCATGCTGCTGTCGTCGCGCGGGCTGTTGGCGCGGAACTGGCCGCCATAGAGCGTCAGGCCGGCGATTTCCCTGGAGGTGATCTGGCCGCCGCGGAAGGTCTGCGGCAGCGAGCGACCGTCATCGGAACGCAGGATCGGCAGCACCGGCATCCACTCGCCGACCTTGACTTCGGTCTGCGACAACCGGGCCTTGAACGCGACCCCCAGGCGTCCGAAGTTGTCCGCCGGGCGGCCGTCGTGGTCCAGGGGCAGCAACTGGGTGCCACCGGTGCCCTTGCCACCGTCGAGTTTCAGTGAGTACAGGCCCAGCACATCCATGCCGAACCCCACGGTGCCCTGGGTGAACCCCGACTTGGCGTCGAGGATGAAGCTCTGGGTCCACTCTTCGGCCTTGCCCTGGGCCTTGGTCGGGTTGGTGAAGTTGCGGTTGATGTAGAAGTTGCGCAGGTTCAGGTTGGCCTGGGCGTCTTCGAAAAAGCCTGATTCTTCGGCCCCTGCCGGCAGGGCGAGGCTGGTCAACGCCACCGCCAGAAGGCAGGGCACGAGGTGTTGTGGCGGGGTGATTGGCTTCATGTGTCGGTCTCTCTAATTGTTAGGGGCGCAGCAACGCACTGCCGGCAAGAATCTGCGGACAACGTGCAATACCTGGAAGGTGCAGCGGGTGGGATCAGCCGGAGCGGGCAGGGCGTGGGGGCATGACATCGAACCTGTTGTTATTGGTGTGTTCGGGTGCCGGGAATGGTGCGTCGCCCCCCAGGGGCGATCAATTGGCGAATGGCGGTTTTGGGCGATTAACGAACACTTATCGAGTCCGTTGCAGGGGCTCGGACAGCCCCGGGATTGCTGTTGAATCCAGGGGTTGCCCGCGTTGCTCAATCGGGCGTGGTCCTTGTGCTGTATATCTGGCGCGCCACAGATTCACTAAAAGTGTTTATTGCTTTGGTTGTAAGCCATTGTCCGCAAGTGGCGTACTTGTATAAAAGATATAGGAGTAATCGCCAGTTAAACTTTAAATTCGGTGTTATCTATTATCGTAAAAAGGTTTAAGCGAAAACTTTGCCTGTGCTGGAAATGCAGACTCTCCTTGCTATATTGAAATTCCTCAGGGCGAATAGGGATAAGTTGTAAGTTTCGTCAGGAGAAAGGTTGTTATCGTGCTTTCAATATATAAGGAGAAATACCATGAGTACGAAAGTCAATCAGGAGCGCCTTGCATCAGTAGTCGGCCGTGCACTTCTGGATAAGGACTTCGCGGCGCAGTTGCATCAGGATCCTGAAGCGGCCGCCAAAGGCATCGGCGTGCACCTGAGTGCTACCGAAGTGGGCGCCGTGAAAAGTATCGACACGGCAAAACTGACCAGTGCCGGGTCGGCCATTCGCGACAAGATCGGTGTCGCGGCGATCTTTGACACTCAACAGCAACAGGCGCGAATGGACTGAGTGGGACCTGTGCAATCCGCTGTGGCGCATTCAAGTCTGCATGAGTGCGACACAGCGGAATCGGGATTCAAGTTCACATTGGAGTGCCGGTCCGTGTCCATCAGCCTGGTGTCGATGCAGGAAGCCGACTTCGAGCGTTTCGCCCGGCGAGCCCTCGAGGAGTATGCCGCCGGCATGGTGGCCGCCGGTGAATGGCCGCCGGAGCAGGCCTCGTTCCAGGCGGCGGAGGTGTTCCGCCAGTTGCTTCCGCAGGGGCGCCTGAGCCCGCGCAACCACCTGTGGCGGGCGCTGTATGCCGGGCGGGCGGTGGGCGAGTTGTGGATCGCCGAACGTCAGGCCGGTTCCCGACGGATTGCCTTCATCCTCGATCTCTATATCGAGCCGATCGAACGTCGCCGGGGTTACGCCAGGCAGACGCTGCTGGCCGGTGAGTCGCTGGCGCGCCAGTGGGGCTGTGATGAAATGCGTTTGCATGTCTTCGGTCGCAACCTTGAAGCGCGTCGTCTTTATGAACTGCTGGGCTATGAAGTCGCCAGCCTGACGATGAGCAAGCCCTTGCCGTGAACTTTAGGGATGGTTGAACCATGGACAGTGTTAACAGCAAACAAGCGGAACTTTCCATCGACGAGTTGTTTAAGGGCACTACTTTTCTTGCGGACAGCGAAACGCAACGCTTTCTCCAGTTGCAGGAACAAGTCGCGAAGAATCGCTATACGATGTTTGTCGCGTTATATGCGGAACTGTCGAAGTTGTTTGTTGCGGATTCTGCGTTGCGGCTGTTTTTCAAAATGGCGCTGGATATTATTCTATCGCCGGAAAGTGTCCGTGATTCACTGATCGCGCATCCGGTATTTCAGATCTGGAGCGTGCTGACATTTCGCGATGTCAACTATCTATTGACTGGCAAGACTCTGGACGACGGTGAAGTCAAAGCCAGGCTGCTGGAATTTCCCCAAGTGCTGCAACGGATTGAAGCTACGCAGCAGGCACGGCCCGATGAACAATACCCGCCGGTGTATCGCTTCGATGTCGATCCGCTGATCACTCAGGTCACGCACCCCAGTTATGACTACCCGCCAGACGACGGGACCCGGCGTCAGTTGGAGCGCACGGGTTATTCCAAAGAGTTTTTCCGGGATGTCATGCAGCTGGCCTTGCAGCGGATCAAGCACACCTGGCCGGCCTGTCATGAACAGTGGCAGGTGCTGGTCAAGGCCGTGTGCTACTTGCCCGACGGCGGGTTTCGCAGCTGCTCCGCGTCCCGCTATACCGGGGTGATCCTGCTGTCGAGCCGGGATCACTCGATACTCGATCTGGAGGAATCGCTGGTGCATGAGGCGACTCACCAACTGCTGTACAACGTGGTCGAAGTCGCCGCGGTGGTTGAGCCCCAGGCTTCGCGGGAGGCCCAGTACACCCTGCCCTGGTCGGGGCAGCAGCGGGACTTATATGGCTATTTCCATGCTTTTTACGTCTATATCGCCCTGGTCAAGTACCTGGAACGGGTCCGCGACCGTCCAGCGCAGGAGATGCGCCGGGCCGAGCAACGCCTGCTGTTCATCCTGCGGGGCTTGAGCAAGGCGCAGGCGGATTTTGCCAGCGCCCCGGGTTTTACCGCGCAGGGGCGGGAACTGTTGGGCAATCTGCTGCAGGAGGTGCACCGCCTGGAGCGCCGCCATGCCGGTTTGCTGATTCGGGATGCGGACGCGGGTGCCAGCGCTGGTGCCGCGACCTTGCACATGACGGCCTGAGCCGGGGAGGCGGACATGCAAGACTTCGACTCTTCGCGTTTCCCCGACGCCGGGGTGGGCCTGGAATACCATTTGCCGCCGGGCGCCGGGAGCGGTGCGGTCGGGCTCGATCCCAGCCTCGAGCGGATTCAGGCTGAAGGGCTGCCGTACTTCGATTACCTGGAGTTTCAGCCCACCCACTGCATCCTGCAGCCGCGTTTGACCGAGCTGGGCGGACAGGTGCCGGTGCTGCTGCACTCGTCGAGCCTGTCCCTGGGCAGCGTCGGCATCGAGATGGACCGGGAGTTCCTGCACATGACCCGTCGCCTGTGCCAGCGGACCGCCTCGCCGTGGCTGGCGGAGCACATTTCCTGGTCACGCTTTCAAGGCGGTGATACCCAGCATTTCATCCTGCCAAGCCTGGCTCGGGAAGTGGCCGATACGGTGGTGGCCAACGCCATCGAACTGCAGGCCTTCACCGGCACCCCGCTGGTGCTGGAGAACGCGCCACGGCTGTTTGCCATGGACATTGGCCAGGAACTGTCCGAGGGCGGATTCATTTGCAGCGTGGTGGAGCGCAGCCACAGCGGCTTTCTTCTGGACCTGGACAGCGCCATCTGCACTGCCCGGGCCCTGGGCTACGACCTGCGCGAGTACTTGCGGTCACTGCCGCTCAAGCGCCTGATCGAGGTGCATGTCGGCGATCCGCGACGGGACTGGGACATCCTGCGGCAGTTGTTCGGCCATGGGCCGCTCAAGGCGGTCACCATCGAGTGGGACATCGCCGATCGCGCCGGCGATCCAGAGCTGGCGGCGCTGATCCGCGAGATCAAGGCGCTGCGGCCCGAGCCGCTGTTCTGGCAGGCCGGCACCCTGGCCGAAGCTCCGGCACCGGCGGCCAGCCCGCTGGATGGCCAGACCCTGCTGCAATTGCGCGCGGGCACCTGGCTGGGCATCGACCGGGACCGCTTTACCCTGTGGGATCGACGGCGGGCCCTGGACCTGGAGCTGGCGATACAGCTGCTGCCGCTGGTCCGGCATTTTCTCTGTCCGCGAACCCTGGACAGCGCGCTGCTGCTCCCCGGTGCGCTGGAAGACCCCAGCCTGGCGCTGCTTCAGGACTTGATCGCCCGGGGGCTGCTGCAGCCCGTGGACGAGCAGGCTCCGGGGCCCTCCGAGCCTGAGGCGGCCGGCGATATCTGGAGTCACTGGCAGGTCGCGCTGGATTTCTACCTGGGGACACGCACGCAAACCGCCACGCCCTACCTCAGCGTGGCGCAGATGGAGGAGCAACTGGCCGGCAAGGCGCTGCAGCAGCGCCAGCCGTCGGCGTTCAAGGACTACTTTTCCCA
Source organism: Pseudomonas saponiphila (assembly GCF_900105185.1). Taxonomy (NCBI): domain Bacteria; kingdom Pseudomonadati; phylum Pseudomonadota; class Gammaproteobacteria; order Pseudomonadales; family Pseudomonadaceae; genus Pseudomonas; species Pseudomonas saponiphila. The sequence continues at coordinate 1,870,248 of NZ_FNTJ01000002.1, forward strand.
TCCGTTCCAGGCCCTGGACAATCCCTTGCTGGCACCGCCCGTGCTGTTCGAGCAGCCGCAGTTGCTGGAGGTGCTGGCCCGTCGCCAGACCTGCCGGACCTTCGACGGGGCCCCCATTAGCGCCCAGCAGTTGTCGGCGCTGCTGTATTACACCTGGGGAGCGAGTCAGATGCGGCGCAACCCCATGGGGGATTTCTTCCTGAAGAAAACCTCGGCGTCCGGGGGCTCCCTGCATGCCATCGAGGTCTATCCGCTCCTGCTCAATGTGCAGGGCCTGGAGGCCGGCCTGTATCACTACTCGGTGCGGCGACACGGGCTTGAACTGCTGTCGCGCGAGGATCCCAGGTCCTGGGTCGGTGCGGCCTGCGGCGACCAGAGCTGGATCGAGCAGGCTTCGGTGCTGTTCCTCTCCACCGCCTGCCTGCAGCGCCTGGCCTGGAAGTACCCGGGCAGCCGGGCCTTGCGGGTGGCCTTGATGGACTGCGGTCATCTGAGCCAGAGCTTCGCCCTGGTGGCGACGGCCCTGGGGCTCAGGAGTTGCACCACGGCCGCCCTGCGCGACGAGACTTTCGAAACCCGCCTGGGCCTGGACTATATGCGTGAGCCGGTGTTCTTGCTCAACGGGGTGGGCGGCTGAGGGGCGCAGGCATAAAAAAACCCACCATGAGGTGGGTTTTTCCTGCAGCCGGATCCTGTGTCAGAACAGGTGCAGCGCCGGGGCTTTTTCAGCCAGTGGCTGGCTCTTCGCCGTCTGCTCGCTCCAGCCGCCGCCGAGGGCCTTGTACAGGTTGACCTCGCTGGTGAGCTGCGCCAGGCGATCGGTGATCAGGGCCTGCTGGGCACTGAACAGCGAACGCTGGGCGTCGAGGAAGGTCAGGTTGCTGTCGACCCCGATGCGATAGCGGCGCTCGGCCAGACGGTAGTAGTCCTGGTTGGCGTTGACGAAATCACGTTGGGCCTGCAACTGCTGGTTGTAGGTCTGGCGCGCCGCCAGGCCATCGGAGACTTCCTGGAAGGCGGTCTGGATGGATTTCTCGTACTGGGCCACGGTGATGTCTTTCTGGATCTTCGAGTAATCCAGGCTGGCGCGCAGGCTGCCGGCGTTGAAGATCGGCAGGTTGATCTGCGGCTGGAACAGCCAGGTGCCCGAGCCGCCCTTGAACAGGCCCGAGAGGTCCGGGCTCAGGGTGCCGGCGTTGGCTGTCAGGCTGATGCTCGGGAAGAACGCCGCCCGCGCCGCGCCGATATTGGCATTCGCCGCTTTCAGCTTGTATTCGGCTTCGAGGATGTCCGGACGCCGTTGCAGCAGCTCCGACGGCAGGCCGGCCGGCAGCTCGCTCAACAGATTGGCCGACAGCGGTTGGGCCGCGGGCAGGTTGCTCGGAATCGCCGTGCCCAGCAGCAGGGTCAGGCTGTTTTCATCCTGGGCCACCTGGCGGGTGTAGCGCGCCAGTTGCACCCGGGCGTTTTCCACCGAGGTCCGCGCCTGACTCAGGTCCAGGGCCGAGGCCACGCCCACTTCATTGCTGCGCGAGGTCAGGCGGTAGCTTTCCTCGTAGGCAGCCAGGGTTTCCTGGGTCAGCTTGAGCAACTCCTTGTCGGCCTGCCAGGTCATGTAGGCATTGGCCACGCTGGCCACCAGGCTGATCTGCGTGCTGCGCCGGGCCTCTTCGCTGGAGAAGTAGGTTTGCAGGGCTTGTTCGCTCAGGCTGCGAACCCGGCCGAACAGGTCCAGCTCGTAGGCGCTGACGCCCACGGTGGCTGAGTACTGGCTGGAGATGCCGGCTTCACCGGTCTGCGACATGCGTGCCGGCGTGCGCTGGCGGCTGCCGCTGGCGTTGGCTGAAACCGCGGGGAACAGGTCGGCGCGCTGGATCTGGTACTGCGCGGCATAGGCGTCGATGTTCAGCGCCGCGACCTTGAGGTCGCGGTTGTTTTCCAGGGCGGTCTGGATCAGCTGCTGCAGCGCCGGGTCGTGGAAGAACTGCCGCCAGCCCTGTTCGGCGGCCGCCACGTTGGCGGCCTCCTTGGGCGAGTAGGCGGGGCCTTGGGGGAATTGCGCCGCCACCGGCGCTTCCGGGCGCTGATAATCCGGTATCAGCGAGCAACCACTTAGCGCGATGGCGGTGATTGCCAGGGAGAGGAGCGACTTGCTCATTGGCCAGCCTCTTTAGGAGTTGCAGTAGTTTCTGACAGGTCCGCTTGTCGGCGGCCCATGGACGATACGGTGACGAAGAACAATGGCACCCAGAAGATCGCCAGGATCGTCGCGGTGAGCATACCGCCGATGACCCCGGTGCCGATGGCATGCTGGCTGCCGGAACCTGCGCCGGTGGAAACGGCCAGCGGCACCACCCCGAGGACGAAGGCCAGGGAGGTCATGATGATCGGCCGCAGACGCATGCGGCAGGCTTCCACCGCAGCATCCACCAGGGAGCGGCCCTGCTCGTGCAGTTCCTTGGCGAACTCGACGATCAGAATGGCGTTTTTCGCCGCCAGGCCGATGGTCACCAACAGCCCCACCTGGAAGTACACGTCGTTGGACAGACCGCGCAGGCTGGTGGCCATCAGTGCACCGATGATCCCCAACGGCACCACCAGCATGACCGCGATCGGAATCGACCAGCTTTCATACAGCGCCGCCAGACACAGGAACACCATCAGCAGGGACAAGGCGTACAGCGCAGGAGCCTGGGAGCCCGACAGGCGCTCCTCGTAGGACAGCCCGGTCCAGGAGATGCCCACGCCCGGCGGCAGCTTGGCGGCAATGGCTTCGACTTCGGCCATGGCTTCACCGGTACTGTAGCCAGGGGCCGGGGCACCCAGGACTTCCATGGCTTCCACGCCGTTGTAACGGGCCAGTTTCGGCGAACCGTAGATCCACTCGCCCTTGGCGAAGGAGGAGAACGGCACCATGGTCCCGGCACTGTTGCGCACGTACCACTTCTTCAGGTCTTCGGGGCTCATGCGTGCACCGGCCTGACCCTGGATGTAGACCTTCTTCACCCGACCGCGGTCGATGAAGTCGTTGACGTAGCTACTGCCCAGGGCAATCGACAAGGTGTTGTTGATGTCGGTGAGGGTCACGCCCAGGGCACTGGCGCGCTCGTCATCGATGCTCAACTGGTATTGCGGTTCATCGTTCAGGCCGTTCGGACGCACCTGGGACAGCACCTTGCTCTGGGCTGCCATGCCGAGGAACTGGTTGCGGGCCGCCATCAGCTTCTCGTGGCCGATACCGGCGCGGTCCTGGAGGAACACGTCGAAACCGGTGGCGTTACCCAACTCCAGTACCGCCGGAGGGGCGAAGGCGAACACCATCGCGTCACGGAAGCTGAAGAAGTGCTGCTGGGCGCGGGCCGCCAGGTTGAACACGCTGTTTTCCGCAGAACGCTCGCCCCACGGCTTGAGCATGATGAAGGCCATGCCCGAGCTCTGGCCGCGACCGGCGAAGTTGAAGCCGTTGACGGTGAACACCGAAGCCACGGTGTCCTTTTCCTTGTCCAGCAGGTAGGCGCGCATTTCATCGACCACCACCTGGGTCCGTTCGGCACTGGAACCGGCTGGGGTCTGTACCTGGGCGAACAGTACGCCCTGGTCTTCTTCCGGCAGGAACGCGGTCGGAATGCGGGTGAACAGCCAGATCATGCCCAGGACGATCAAGACATAGGCCAGCAGGTACGGGGCCTTGTGGCGCAGCATGTTGCCCACGCCGCGCTCGTAGCTTTTCACGCTGCGATCGAAGGTGCGGTTGAACCAGCCGAAGAAGCCGCGTTTCTCCGCGTGATGCCCCGGGATGACAGGCTTGAGCATGGTGGCGCACAGCGCCGGGGTGAAGATCAGGGCCACCAGGACCGACAGGGCCATGGCCGAAACCACGGTGATCGAGAACTGCTTGTAGATCACCCCGGTGGAGCCGCTGAAGAACGCCATGGGCAGCAGTACCGCGGACAGCACCAGGGCAATACCCACCAGGGCACCCTGGATCTGGCCCATGGATTTCTTCGTGGCCTCTTTGGGTGACAGGCCTTCCTCGTGCATCACCCGTTCGACGTTTTCCACCACGACGATGGCGTCGTCCACCAGCAAGCCGATGGCCAGCACCATGCCGAACATGGTCAGGGTGTTGATGCTGAAACCGGCCGCCGCGAGGATACCGAAGGTCCCCAGCAGTACCACCGGCACCGTCATGGTGGTGATCACCGTGGCGCGGAAGTTCTGCAGGAACAGGAACATCACCAGGAACACCAGGACGATCGCTTCCACCAGGGTCTCGACCACGCCCTTGATGGATTCGGTGACCACGGGCGTGGTGTCGTAGGGGAATACCACCTTCATGCCTTGCGGGAAGAAGGGTTCCAGGTCGCTGATGGTCTTGCGCAGCGCCTTGGCAGTGTCCAGGGCGTTGGCGCCGTTGGCCAGTTTCACCGCCAGGCCGGAGGCCGGCTTGCCGTTGAACTGGGCGCTGATGGCGTAGTTCTCGCCACCCAGGCCGACGTCCGCGACATCACCCAGGCGCACTTGCGAGCCGTCCTTGTTGACCTTCAGCAGGATCGCCTTGAACTGCTCGGCAGTCTGCAGGCGGGTCTTGCCGATGATCGTGGCATTGAGTTGCTGGCCGGGCAGGGCGGGCAGGCCGCCGAGCTGGCCGGACGATACCTGGACGTTCTGCGCGGCCACCGCGGTCTTCACGTCCACCGGGGTCAGGTTGAAGTTGTTCAGCTTGGCCGGGTCGAGCCAGATGCGCATGGCGTACTGGGCACCGAACACCTGGAAGTCACCGACGCCCGCGGTCCGCGAGATCGGGTCCTGCATGTTCGACACGATGTAGTTCGACAGGTCGTCCTTGGACATGCTGCCGTCCTCGGACACCACGCCGATCACCAGCAGGAAGTTCTTCACGGCCTTGGTCACGCGGATACCCTGTTGCTGCACTTCTTGCGGCAGCAGCGGGGTGGCCAGGTTGAGCTTGTTCTGCACCTGGACCTGCGCGGTGTCGGAGTTGGTGCCCTGCTCGAAGGTCGCGGTGATGGTCATGCTGCCGTCGGAGTTACTTTCCGAGGACACGTAACGCAGGTTGTCGATACCGTTGAGCTGCTGCTCGATCACCTGGACCACGGTGTCCTGCACGGTCTGTGCGGAAGCGCCCGGGTAGGTCACGGAGATGGCGATCGCCGGCGGGGCGATGCTCGGGTACTGGTTGATCGGCAATTTGAGGATCGATAGAGCCCCGACCAACATGATCACCAGGGCAATAACCCAGGCGAAGATCGGACGGTCGATAAAAAATTTCGACATGGTTTACTCCCCTTTGCCGCCTGCAGCTTTGTCGGTTGCCTGTGCAGGGGCCGGGTTTTTCGCGGCTACGTTGGTGGCTTCGCTGGCCTTGACTTCAATGCCCGGCTTGACGAATTGCAGGCCTTCGGTGATCAGCCGGTCGCCGGCTTTCAGGCCGTCTTCCACCAGCCACTGGCTGCCGACGGTGCGGCTGGCCTTGAGCTGGCGCAGCTCGACCTTGTTGTCCGGGCCAACCACCAGGGCGGTCGGGGTGCCTTTCAAGTCGCGGGTCACGCCTTGTTGTGGGGCCAGGATCGCCGCACTGTTGACCCCGGCTTGCAGCTGGGCGTGGACGAACATGCCCGGCAGCAGGGTGTGCTGAGGGTTGGGGAACACGGCGCGCAGGGTCACCGAGCCGGTGGTTTCGTCCACCGAGACTTCGGAGAACTCCAGTTTGCCGTCGAGCTTGTACTGGCTGCCGTCTTCCAGGGTCAGTTTGACCTTGGCGGCGTTGTCGCCGACTTTCTGCAGGCGCCCGCTTTCCAGCTCGCGGCGCAGTTCCAGGAGTTCCACCGAGGACTGGGTGACGTCGACGTAGATCGGGTCCAGTTGCTGGATCACCGCCATGGCATTGGCTTGGCCGTTGCTGACCAGGGCGCCTTCGGTCACCGAGGAACGGCCGATGCGACCGGTCAGCGGCGCCAGCACTTTGGTGAAGCGCAGGTTGATCTGAGCGCTTTGCAGGGCGGCTTCCGACTGCAGGCGGTTGGCCACGGCGGTGTCGTATTCCTGGCGGCTCACGGCCTGCTCGTTGACCAGTTGCTTGTAGCGATCGGAAATCGACTTGGTCGATTGCAGATTGGCCTCGGCACTCTTCAGCGTTGCCTCATAGACCGATGGATCGATCTGATAAAGCTGCTGACCTTCCTTGACGTCCCCGCCTTCTTTGAACAGGCGCTTAAGAATGATCCCATTTACCTGCGGACGAACTTCGGCGATACGGAACGCTGTGGTCCGCCCCGGTAGTTCGGAAGTCAGGGTAAAGGCTTGTGGTTGCAGGGTGACGACGCCGACCTGAGGAGCTTGAGGGGCTGGCGCCGCCTCTTCCTTTTTACATCCGCTGAGCAGCGATGCCAGGGCGACGGCAGTGACCAGAGCGGTAACAGCTGGCTTGAGTTGCATGAAGATCCTCGGGTCAGGCACGCAAGATGCGCACAAGAAAAGTGGAAAGTAAGAAAGAGTTGGCTGAGTGGATTAGTAGCTTGCTAAGGAATATACTTACGTTCGCGGCTGTTTGTAAATACCCTGGCGGCGTACCCATCCGGTTACACAAGCCCCTGTAGGTGTTGAATTGTAGGCTGGGCAAATGGCCCCCGAGAGGCCGTTCCATATTTATTCAGAAGGTCTTCACGCATCGCTGAAAGATCCTGATCGAGGTTTTACTGCCATGGTCCGTCGTACCAAAGAGGAAGCTCAAGAAACTCGTAGCCAGATACTCGAGGCCGCCGAAAAGGCCTTTTACGAGCGTGGCGTGGCGCGTACTACCCTGGCCGATATCGCCGCGTTGGCGGGGGTGACGCGGGGTGCCATCTATTGGCATTTCAACAATAAGGCCGATCTGGTCCAGGCCATGCTCGACAGCCTGCGTGAACCTTTGGATGAGATGGCTGCCGCCAGTGAGAATGTAGATGAATTGGATCCGTTGGGCTGGATGCGCAAGTTGCTGATTCATTTGTTCCATCAAGTGGCCCTGGACCCGAAAACCCGACGCATTAATGAAATTCTGTTTCATAAGTGCGAATTCACCGATGAAATGTGCGACCTGCGGCGCCAGCGTCGCACCGCCAGCCTGGAGTGCAACGTGCGTATCGAGCTGGCGCTGACCAATGCAGTGAATCGCGGGCAATTGCCCGAAGATCTTGATACGCAACGGGCGGCTATCAGCATGCGTGCCTTTATCGATGGCATCCTTTACCAATGGCTGCTGGCCCCTGAGAGCTTCGCCCTGCACACCGAGGCAGAGCGCTGGATCGACATCGGGCTGGATATGTTGCGCTTGAGCCCGAACTTGCGTCATTAAGACAACATGCGTAATTGAATCCAATTGTGTCAAGACTTACCGCGACGGATACTCACTCCCGCGCTCGCCATCGCGATGGGGTGCATTTATATATGGGCTGGCCGCATCTTGATAGATAGCGAGCTACGTATTTTGTAGGGATTTTGTTGCGTGTGTGTGAATGAGTGTGAACCCTTCACCGTTCAACGGCGCAGAACAGCCGATCAAGGGGATGGCCCTGATCGGCCTGGGCAACTGCGGCATGCTCGGCAAAAAGCCCCGGCTCGCGAGAGCCGGGGCTTTTTGGTTTACCGGGAACGGCTTACAGCGTCGGGTAGTCGATGTAGCCCACCGGACCTTTGCCATAGAAGGTTTCCGGATGCGCTTGGTTCAACGGCGCGTCGGCCTTCAAGCGCGCGGGCAGATCCGGGTTGGCGATAAAGGGCACGCCGAAGGCCACGGCGTCAGCCTTGCCGGCAGCCAGCCAGGCGTTGGCGCTGTCCTTGGTGAAGCGTTCGTTGGCGATGTACGGGCCGCCGAAGGCTTCTTTCAGTTGCGGGCCCAGGCTGTCGGCGCCTTCTTTCTCGCGCGAGCAGATAAAAGCGATGCCGCGCTTGCCCAGCTCGCGGGCGACGTAGGTGAAGGTTTCCGCCAGGTTGGCGTCGCCCATGTCATGGGAGTCGGCGCGAGGTGCCAGGTGCACACCCACCCGCCCGGCGCCCCAGATCTCGATGGCCGCGTCGGTGACTTCCAGCAGTAGGCGGGCACGGTTCTCCAGGGAGCCGCCGTACTGGTCGGTGCGCTGGTTGGTGCTGCTTTGCAGGAACTGATCCAGCAGGTAACCGTTGGCGCCGTGGATTTCCACGCCATCGAAACCGGCGGCCTTGGCGTTTTCCGCGCCGACCCGGTAAGCCTCGACGATGTCGGCGATCTCAGCGGTTTCCAGGGCCCGCGGGGTCGGGTAGTCGGCCAGAGGACGCACCAGGCTGACATGGCCCTTGGGCTGGATGGCGCTCGGGGCCACCGGGGTTTCGCCGTCCAGGTAGGACGGGTGGGAAATCCGCCCCACGTGCCACAGCTGCAGGAAGATCTTGCCGCCGGCGCCATGCACCGCCTTGGTCACGTTGGCCCAGCCACGCACCTGATCGTTGGACCAGATGCCGGGGGTATCCGGGTAGCCGACGCCCATCGGGGTGACCGAAGTGGCTTCGCTGAGGATCAGGCCAGCGGATGCCCGCTGCACGTAGTACTCGGCCATCAGCGCGTTGGGCACGCGGCCGGCGTCGGCGCGGCAGCGGGTCAGCGGGGCCATGATGATGCGGTTGGACAGTTCGAGGTCGCCGATCTTGATCGGATCAAACAGAGTGGTCATGGAATGCAGCCTTCTATAGAGGAAAGAGTCGGATCAGTGGGTTGCAGCAGCCAGTTCGGCGTTGCCGCCCTGGCGAAAGGTAATCAGCGTCACCAGCAGGGCCAGGATCGCCAGCACCGCAGCCGCCAGCGGTACGCTGGTGAGGCCGAAACCGTGGGCGATGACGCTGCCGCCGACCCAGGCGCCCAGGGCGTTGCCGATGTTGAAGGCGCCGATGTTCAGGGTCGAAACCAGGTTTGGCGCGGCCTTGCCGAAGGTCACCACATTGACCTGCAGCGCCGGCACCGCGGCAAACGAAGCGGTGGCCCAGAGGAACAGGGTGATCTCAGTGGGAATCAACGCCACGCTGGTCCAGGTCAGCACGGTGGAAACCACCGCCATGGCCGCGAACACGCCGATCAGGGTGGCGCCCAGGCGCTTGTCCGCCAGCTTGCCGCCGATGATGTTGCCCAGGGTCAGGCCCAGGCCGATCAGCAGCAGGGTCCAGGTCACGCCCTGGGGCGAGACGCCGGTGACATCGCCGAGCAGCGGCGCAACGTAGGTGAAGAGGGTGAACATCGACGCGGCGAACAGCGCGGTCATGCTCAGGGACAGCCAGATTCCAGCGCCCTTGAGGGCGGCCAGTTCCGCACCCATGTCGAGTTTTTCCTCATCGCGCTTGGCCGGCAAAAAGCGCAACAGGCCGATCAGTGCTACCACGCCGATCACCGTCACCGCCCAGAAGGTCGAGCGCCAGCCGGCCGCCTGGCCCAAGGCTGTGCCCAGCGGGACGCCAAGGACGTTGGCCAGGGTCAGGCCGGTGAACATCAGGGCCACGGCCGAGGCGCGCTTGTTGGCGGGCACCAGGCCGGCGGCCACCACTGAACCGATACCGAAGAAGGCACCGTGGCACAGCGCGGTGATCACCCGGGCGAACATCAGCACGTTGTAATCACTGGCCAGTGCGCACAGCAGGTTGCCGACAATGAAGATTCCCATCAGCGCCACCAGCGCCGCCTTGCGTGGCAAGCGGGCAGTGGCCAGGGCCATGAACGGCGCACCGATGGCCACACCCAGGGCGTAGCCGGTGACCAGCCAGCCAGCGCCGGGAATCGACACGCCGAGGTCCGCCGCGACATCGGGCAGAAGCCCCATGATGACGAACTCGGTAGTGCCGATGGCGAAGGCGCTCAAGGCCAGGATGATGAGTGAAAGGGGCATTGTCGGGTCCTTGTCAGGTCTAGAGCTGTTGGCTCATTTGCGTGAGGAACTGCTGGATGACTTCCTCATTGCGTTTGAAAAAATGCCATTGGCCGACTTTCCGGCTGCTGATCAGGCCTGCGCGTTGCAGGGTGGCGAGGTGGGCGGACACGGTCGACTGCGACAGGCCGCAGCGTTGATCGATCTGTCCGGCGCACACGCCGTGCTCATTGCTGTGAGCCTGATCGGGAAATTCGACTGTCGGGTCTTTCAGCCAGTGCAGGATTTCCCTGCGAACCGGATGTGCCAGGGCTTTTATTATTTCGTCGAGGTCGAGGGACATGGCGGTGCTCGTTTTCCGTAAAACGTTGTATCGCGATGAGGCGAAATTTAAATCGTTATTTCGCGATATACCAATATGATTTTGATCTTAAATCATTACTTATCGGTATATCGGGTTATAACGATATATTGAGCGCGGTGCTAAGCTGCGCGAATGAATTATCTCGCACATCTACACCTTGGCGGCCAGCGTCCGGGTCAATTACTGGGCAGCCTGTATGGCGATTTCGTCAAAGGCCGCCTGCAAGGGCAGTTTGCCCCTGAAGTCGAGGCGGCGATCCAGCTGCATCGGAGCATCGACACCTACACCGACAGCCACCCGCTGGTGAGTGCGGCGCTGTCGCGTTTTTCACTGACCCGGCGGCGCTATGCCGGCATCGTCATCGACGTGTTCTTCGACCATTGCCTGGCTCGGGACTGGGCCGAATATGCCGATCGTCCCTTGCAGCAGTTCACCGCCGACGTGTATCGGGTGCTGGCGGCCGAGCCGCAGTTGCCCGGGCGCCTGGCGCAGATAGCGCCCTATATGGCGGCGGATGACTGGTTGGGTTCCTATCGGGATTTCCAGGTGCTGGAGCAGGTGTTGCGCGGGATTGCCCGGCGCTTGTCGCAACCGGAGGAGCTGACTGCGGCGATGGGGGAGCTGGAGCGTCTGTATCGGCCGTTGAGCGAAGATTTCCGCGATTTTTACCCGCAATTGCAGTCGTTCGCCATGCAGCACATCCAGTTACCCTGACGAACGTCCCCTCGGTAGGAGTCGGCTTGCCGACGAAAGCACCTCTATCAATGGTGCAGGTTTCAACGGCATCTTCGCCGGCAAGCCGGCTCCTACGTGTGGTTCAGGCGGCGACCAGTTCGCCGCTGCGACGTGGTTCGGCGGGTTGGGCAACGTCGCCAAATAGTGCTTTTTGCACCGCTTGCTGTGCCTGAAAGGCCAGTGCCGCACGTTCCTGGCCCTGGCAGGCAATTGGCTTGAGCAGATGAATCTCCACCTGGCCCCGATCATTGGCGAACAGCCGCATCAAATGCGAGAGCAGGTCGTCGTCACCAATGAAGGGCGCCAGGGTATCGATCTGGCCATCGCGCAAATAACGGATCGCCACCGGTTGCAGCGACACTTCGGCGTCGATGGCACTGGCCAGCAGGCGGCCGTGGAAAGTCCGCAGGCCATGGCCGTCGGTGGTGGTGCCTTCGGGGAACAGCAGCAATGGATGCTGCTCCTGCAGGTGGCGGGTCATCTGCTTGCGGATCAGCTGGCTGTCACCGGCCCCGCGGCGGATGAACAGGCTGCCGGCCTTGGCCGCCAGCCAGCCGGCCACCGGCCAGGTACGCACCTCGGCCTTGGACAGGAAGGACAGCGGCGTGAGCATGCCCAGTAGCGGAATGTCGGTCCAGGACACATGGTTGCTGACCCAGAGCATTGGCTGCCCGGGCAACTCGCCGTGTACCGAGATCTGGAAGGGCAGGGCATTGCTCAGGCGCGCCATGAAGAAGCGCGACCAGCGCTGGCGCCGGACCATGGAGTTGGCCACCCCCAGGCGCTCCAGCAGACCGAAGACACTGGCCATGCTCAGCCCCAGCGCCACCACCAGCAGTACCCGGGCGATGCGCCCGTAGACCCGCAGCCGGCGCATCAGACCGCCGCCTTGAAGTGCCGGGCGTAGCGCGGGCACAACTCGTCACGCTTGAGCAGGATGAAGACGTCGGCGACCTGGAAGTCTTCGTCCCAGCACGGCTCGCCGCAGATTTTCGCTCCCAGGCGCATGTAGGCCTTGAGCAGCGGTGGCATCTCGGCGATCACGTTGGACGGAATGTCCAGGCTCGGCAACGGCTTCTTCGGTTCGGCCCGCAGGTGTTCGGTGCACAGGTAGCGTTCGCGCAGGCGCTGCATGATCGCCTGGGCCTGCACGCCGCCATCCTGCATGGGGATGCTGGCGCAGCCCATCAGGTAGCTGTAGCCGCCCTGGTTGAGGACCTCCGCCAGTTCGCCCCAGAGCACGGCAATGGTGCCGCCGTTGCGGTAGGCCGGGTCGACGCAGGTGCGGCCGATCTCCAGGATCGGGCCCTTGAGCTGCACCAGGCCGTGCAGGCTGAACTCTTCTTCGCTGTAGAAGCGCCCCAGGCTGCTGGCGGCCTGGTGGTCCAGCAGACGGGTGGTGGCCACCAGGCGCCCGGTGTTCAGGTCCCGTACACCGATATGGCTGCAATGGGCATCATAGTCATCCATGTCCAGACCCAGTTCCGCGCCCTTGAGCTTGGCGTTGAACTCGCCACTGAAGACGTTGAAACGCAGGGCCTGTGCTTCCTGCAAGGCCTGGGCGCCGATCAGGCGTTCGGCTTGCAGGCGGCGTTCAATGCCGGTGTCGCTGATGCGGGCGATCTGAGTCATCGTGAATCTCCGTGCGGGCCACTGACCCGCCTTGGGTTGCAGCCAATCGACTTTGTTGTGCAAAGTCAGGCTATGTAGCCCCGGTGTCATCGCCATGAAGCTTTGGTGATGCTTGTATGACAGCCCCTGAGGACCTCCGAATGCCCTGGCAAGCCCTGCTCGAGAGCCGTGAACGACTGCCCGCCAACCCTGACCTGGCCGAGGGGTATGGGGCTTTGCTGAGCCATCTGGGAACGTTCACGCCGTTTGAGCTGGCGGTGCGCGGCGGGCGCCTGATGAGCACCCCGGGGCTGGCTTTCCTGGTGGGTTACCAGGCGGCATTGCGCATGTTGTGGCCCAGCGCGCCGCTCAGCCTGGGGGCTTTATGCGCGACCGAACGCCGCAGCCTGCGTCCGGCGGACATGCAGACCCGCCTGGAGGACTTGCGTCTGAGCGGACGCAAGGATTTCGTCACTGCCGGCGATGCCGCCGACTGGCTGCTGGTGGCGGCCCGCAGCGAGGTCCCGGGTGAGCGGGCGGCATTGCGCCTGACCGTGGTCTACGCCGGGGAACCGGGGGTCAAGGTCCAGACCCTGCCGGCCATCGGCCTGATGCCGGAGATCAGCCATGGCTGCCTGCTGCTGGACAACGCCGCCTGCGAACTGCTCGCCGGCGATGGCTGGGACGCCTATGTCAAACCCTTCCGGACCCTGGAAGACACCTACGTCCTGAGCGCCATGCTCGCCTGGCTGTACGGCGTGGGCCAGGACAGCGGCTGGCCGCAGACACTGCAATTGCAACTGCTGGGGTTGCTGGCGGGCTGTGCCGAAGTCAGTCGGCAGAATCCTTCCTTGAGTGGCGGGCACATTCTGTTGGGCGGTCTGTTCACCCAGTTCCAGGTGTTGCGGCCTGAAATCGACGCCGCATTCGCCAATGGTCCTGAGCCTTGGCGCAGCCAATGGTCCCGGGACCAAGCCCTGCTGGACCTGGCCGCCAGCGCCCGGGAGCAACGCCTGGCCAAAGCCCTGGCCTCGTTTTAGCAACGGCGCGCCCTTGCGTAGGAGCCGGCTTGCCGGCGAATGGGCCCGAGAGCCTCGCGCAAGGCACGATGACGCCTTCGCTGGCCAGCCAGCGCCCACAAACGAAGGCACTTGCAGTGAAACTGTCATCCGCCTGGACTAGGCTCGGCCGCTGACGTCACTTGAGTGTCATCCATGGCCAAGGCCCCGATCCTGCTGGCATTGCTTGTGTGCCTCTACTTGCCGGCCTGGGCCGAGGAGTGGCCGGCGGAGCAATGGAGTTGGGGCCCGGCCGTCAGCGGCCCGGGGCTCAAGGCTCTGGAGGACTACGCCTTCGAGCCCAGAGATGAAGAGTCCCGGCAAGGCATTCGCACCGACGCCTTGCTGGTGATCCGCGATGGCCAGCTGCTTTACGAGCGCTATGCCGGCACCACCGGACCGCAGACTCCCCATCTCATCTGGTCGGCCAGCAAGAGTCTGCTGGCGGTGGTGCTGGGCGTTGCCTTCGGTGAAGGCCGCTTCCAGCTGCAGGACCCTGCCGCACAGTATTACCCGGCGCTGCAGCGGCATCCGCGCATCACCCTGGCCGACTTGCTGCACTGGGCCTCGGGCCTGGACTGGCAGGAAGACTACGAATACGCACCGCTCAACTCCTCGGTGGTGGCCATGCTCTACACCCGGGGCCACCGGGACATGGCCGCATTCGCCGCACAGCAGGCGACGGCCGCGCGGGCGGGGCAGGTGTTTCGCTACTCCAGTGGCGACAGCAACCTGCTGGCGGCCAGTCTGCGGGGGATAGTGGGGCCCGAGCGCTACGCGGACTACCCCTGGCACGCGCTGTTCGAACCCCTGGGAATCACCCATGCCGTGTGGGAGCGCGACGCGGCCGGCACCTTCGTTGCTTCGTCCTACCTGTACCTGACGGCTCGGGATCTGGCGCGGATCGGCCTGTTGATGCAGCGCGATGGCCGCTGGCGCGACCGGCAATTGCTGCCCAAGGCCTGGGTCGAATTCTGTCGCACCCCCTTTGCCGGCTACCGGGCCAACCAGGACGTGGCCGTGGCGGGCGGGCACTGGTGGCTCAACCGCGCGGTGGACGGTGCGCCCCGGCCCTGGCCGGATGCGCCGGCGGACACTTATGCGGCGCTGGGACACTGGGGCCAGGCGCTGTACATCCTGCCCGCCGAGCGCCTGGTGATCGTGCGCTATGGCGACGACCGTGATGGCAGCTATCGGCACAACGAGCTGCTCAAGCGGGTCCTGGCGGTCTTTCCCGAACCGAGTCCGCCATGAAGCGCCGGGCCTGGGTGCGCCGTCATCCGCTGCTCGGCCTGTTGCTGCTGGCGCTGCTCCTGCTGCTGGGCTGGGGCTGGCAGCAGCGGGTGGCGCTGCAGGCGTTTCCCGACATCCTCGGGGCCTACACCGCCAAGGAGTACTGCTCCTGCCGTTACGTCATGCAACAACCTGCCGAGGACTGCCGCGCCTACGTGCGCCAGTACCTGCCCATCAGCGGTTTCGATGATGAGCCGCAGGCCCGGCGAGTCACCGCCAGCGCCCTGGGGCGGACCCACAGCGCCTCCTGGCTGGGCCCCCGCGAAGGCTGCCGCCTCGATCCCTGATCCTCGATCAAGCCGCGCCATCGATGATGTGTTCCATACAGTGGAACCACATTTGATTGTCCTGTGCTGCGCCGCGCGGTTATCTGACGCAGCGCTTCGAGCAGGTCCGGCCCCTCGTGCAGCGCTCCGACAACAAGAACGGGAAGCCACCCGGCCCAGAGGAGATACGCCATGACCCGACACCAGCACATCCTTGCCTGGCTCAATGACATTGCCGGCGACCTGCGGGCCATCCGGCACGACATTCATGCCCACCCGGAACTGGGGTTCGAGGAACAGCGCACCTCGGCGCTGGTGGCGCGTTGCCTGGAGGAGTGGGGTTACCAGGTGCATACCGGCGTTGGCCGCACCGGGGTCGTTGGGGTTCTGCGCAACGGCACGGGCACCCGCGCCCTGGGGCTGCGGGCGGACATGGACGCCTTGCCGATCATCGAGAACACCGGGGTTCCCTACAGCAGTCGCCACGGCGGTTGCATGCATGCCTGCGGGCATGACGGCCACACCACCATCCTGCTGGGGGCGGCGCGCTACCTGGCCGCGACCCGAACGTTCGACGGCACCCTGAACCTGATCTTCCAGCCCGCCGAAGAGGGCCAGGGCGGCGCCGAGGCGATGCTTGCCGATGGCCTGCTGGAGCGCTTCCCCTGTGATGCGCTGTTTGGCCTGCACAACATGCCCGGGCTGCCGGCCGGGCACCTGGGGTTTCGCGAGGGGCCGATGATGGCCTCCCAGGATCTGCTCGAGGTGATAGTCGAAGGCGTCGGCGGCCATGGCTCCATGCCGCACCTGGCGGTGGACCCGCTAGTGGCGGCGGCGAGCATGGTGATGGCCTTGCAGACCGTGGTGGCACGCAATATCGACGCTCAGGAAGCCGCGGTGGTGACGGTCGGTGCCCTGCAGGCCGGCGAGGCGGCCAACGTGATTCCCCAGCAGGCGCTGTTGCGCCTGAGCCTGCGGGCCCTCAATGCACCGGTGCGCGAGCAGATGCTGGAGCGGGTCAAGGCGATCATCCGCACCCAGGCCGAAAGCTTTGGCTGCCGCGCCAGCATCGAGCATCGCCCGGCTTATCCGGTGCTGATCAACAGCCCGGAAGAAACCGAGTTCGCCCGGCGGGTCGGGGTCGAGCTGGTGGGGGCCGAGGCGGTCGACGGCAACACCCCCAAGCTGATGGGCAGCGAGGACTTCGGCTGGATGCTGCAACGCTGCCCCGGCAGCTACCTGTTCATCGGCAACGGTGTGGCGCAGCCGATGGTGCATAACCCGGGTTACGACTTCAACGACGACATCCTGCTGACCGGCGCGGCCTATTGGGCTGCCCTCGCGGAAAGCTGGCTCAAGCCCTCCTGACCCCTGTCGTTCCTGCGTTTCCGAGCACCCCGGGCGTTGTCGGCGCCCGGCACTTTTCCGAGCCCGGCCCAAGGCTTAAAAGTATCCAAGGAACTTCCCATGAGCACTTCGAGTCCCGCTGCTTCCAAGACCCGGCAGGTGGTTGCCGCCGTCGTCGGCAACGCCCTGGAATGGTACGACTTCATCGTCTATGGCTTTCTCGCCAGCTTCGTCGCCCGCCAGTTCTTTCCGGCGGAGGATGAATACACCTCGCTGCTGATGGCCCTGGCCACCTTCGGCGTGGGCTTTTTCATGCGTCCGGTGGGCGGTGTGCTGCTGGGGATCTACTCCGATCGCAAGGGCCGCAAGGCCGCGATGATGGTGATCATCCAACTGATGACCCTGGCCATCGCGATGATCGTGTTTGCCCCCAACTACGCGGCCATTGGCATTGGCGCGCCACTGCTGATCGTGGTGGCGCGCATGCTCCAGGGCTTTGCCACCGGAGGGGAGTACGCCAGCGCCACGGCTTACCTGGTGGAGAGTGCGCCGGCCCACAAGAAGGGCCTGTACGGTTCCTGGCAACTGGTTGGCCAGTGTCTGGCGGTGTTCAGCGGGGCGGCGATGGTGGCGGCGGTGACCCACTTCTTTTCGCCCCAGACCCTGGATCTCTGGGGCTGGCGCCTGCCGTTCGTGATCGGCCTGCTGATCGGTCCGGTGGGCCTGTGGATCCGCAAGTACATGGAAGAGCCGGAGGCCTTCATCGAGGCGCGCAAGCAGGTGCGGGGCAATGGGCCGGGGCTGTGGCAGGTGGTGTCGAGCCAGCGCCGGGCGATTCTGGTGTCCATGGGCTTGTGCAGCGGCAGCACCGTGTCCTTCTACGTGGTGCTGGTGAACATGCCGACCTTCGCCCACGCCAACCTCGGCCTGCCCCTGGATCAGGTACTGCTGGTGCAGATGTTCGCCGTGGCCCTGATGACCCTGGTGATCCCCTTTTCCGGGGCGCTGTCGGACCGGATCGGCCGGCGTCCGGTGCTGGCGGCCTTCACCCTGGCGTTTTTCATCATGGTCTATCCCTTGTATGTCTGGGTCGCCGCCGCGCCGTCCATCGAGCGCCTGCTGGTGATGCAGATCCTGCTGTGTGGCGCCATTGGCGGTTTCTTCGGTCCTGCTCCCACCGCCCTGGCCGAGCAGTTTCCCATCGAGGTGCGTTCCACCGGCGTCTCCGTGGCGTATAACCTGGCGGTGATGCTGTTCGGCGGTTTCGCGCCCTTGATCGTGACCTGGCTGAGCCGGGTCATGGCCACGCCGGTGGCGCCGTCCTTCTATGTCCTGGCGACTTCGATCTTCAGTCTGCTGGGCATCTATTGCATGTACGACGCGGTCCGGGACACCAAGCCCGATGCCCTGCCCCTGGGAGGCGAGTCTTGATTCAGCACAGCGATGCCGTGGCCTGCGAGTCCATCGTCGAGCTGGACGCCCTGGCGCTGTCCAGGGCGATCCATGCGCGCGAGCTGTCCTGCCGCGAGGTGATGCAGGCCTACCTGCAACAGATCGAGCGCTACAACCCGCATTTCAATGCGCTGGTGTCCCTGGGCGATCCGGGCGAGTTGCTGGCCCGGGCCGACGAGCGCGACCGGCAACTGGACCGGGGGCAGTCCATGGGCTGGATGCATGGCATGCCCCAGGCGATCAAGGATCTGGCAGCCACCGCGGGGCTGACCACCAGCCTGGGTTCGCCGCTGTTCGCCGAACAGGTGCCCCAGGTGGACGCCATCAGCGTGGCCCGGGTGCGGGCCTGTGGCGCGATCATCGTCGGCAAGAGCAACGTGCCGGAGTTCGGCCTGGGCTCCCATACCTACAACCAGCTGTTCGGCACCACCGGCAATGCCTACGACAGCAGCCTGAGCGCCGGCGGCAGCAGCGGCGGGGCGGCAGTGGCCCTGGCCCTGCGCATGCTGCCGGTGGCCGATGGCAGCGACATGATGGGCTCGTTGCGCAATCCGGCGGCCTTCAACAACCTGTTCGGCATGCGCCCTTCCCAGGGGCGGGTGCCGTTCGGCCCGACCCCGGAACTGTTCGTGCAGCAACTGGCTACCGAAGGGCCGATGGGACGCACGGTAGCCGATGTGGCGCGGCTGTTGAGCACCCAGGCCGGTTACGATCCGCGGGTGCCCTTGTCCCTCAAGGAGGACCCGGCGCTGTTGCAGGCGCCTCTGCAACGTGACGTGCGGGGCCTGCGCCTGGGCTGGTTGGGGGACTACAACGGCTACCTGGCCATGGAGCAGGGGATATTGAGCCTGTGTGAAAAGGCTTTGGCCGACTTCACCCGGCTGGGCTGTGAAGTGGAAAGCTGCCAGCCGGATTTCTCCATGGCGCAGTTGTGGGACTGCTGGCTGGTGCACCGGCACTGGCTGGTCCAGGGCTCCCTGGGGCTGTTGCACGGCGACCCGGACAAACGCCGCTGGCTCAAGCCCGAGGCCCGCTGGGAAGTGGAGGGGGCCGCCAACCTGAGTGCTGCGGATGTGTACCGCGCGTCCCAGAGTCGCAGCGACTGGTACCGCGCCTTGCAGCGATTGTTCGAGCGTTACGATTTTCTGCTGTTGCCCACGGCCCAGGTGTTCCCTTTCGATGCACGGCAGGCCTGGCCAAGGCAGATCAATGGGCAGGAAATGGATACCTATCATCGCTGGATGGAAGTGGTGATCGGTCCGACCCTGGCCGGCCTGCCCAGCATCAGCATTCCGGTGGGATTCAATCTGGCGGGCCGGCCCATGGGCATGCAGATCATCGGTCCGGCCCAGGCCGACCATGCTGTGCTGCAGCTGGCTCATGCCCATGAACAACTGACGCAATGGGTACGCCAGCGCCCGCCAGGTAATCTGCTGTAACCAGGCAAGCGTCGCTGCTAGGCTCCTGAGGCCCGCATCTTGCTGGGTAACGGCTTTACCCATTCTCAAGTCAGGGAGTTCGGACCATGGCCAGCAAGGTCGAAAGCGGCAGTGTGCGTTCCGTGGAACGGGCCTTGGCGATTGTCGAGTTACTCGGTCAGCACCAGGCCCTGGGGCTGGAGGAGTTGCACTACCTGACCGGGCTGCCCAAGGCGACGGTGTCGCGCATGTTGCTGACCTTGCAGGAGCAGGGCTGGATCTACCGGGGCTTGAGTGACCGGCGCTATCGCTTGAGCGCGCGCAGCCTGTTCGGTGACAGCCGACAACGCTTCAAGCGCCGCCTGGTGGAGCAGGCGGCGCCCTGGCTGCTGGAATTGAGTGCACGCACCGGGCTGGTCAGCGACTTGTCGAGTTTCGACGGCGAGCACCTGGAAGTCCTGGAAAGCGCGGTGCCCCAGGTGTTGCGCAAGCGCTACCCGAACAACAGCCGGATTGTCGGCCAGCATGCCAGCCTGTTTCATTCGGCCATGGGCAAGGCCTGCCTGGGGGCCCTGGCCAGCGCCGAAGTCCAGCGGCTGGCCGAGCGCGAGCGAGTACCGGTCGAAGAGCAGCAACAGGCCTGCGCCCAATCCCAGCACCTGGGGTTTGGCCAGCGCACTGAAGGCCACTGGGAATATCCGGTGCGCCTGCCTTTTCTGATTCGCGCCGTGGCCTTGCCGCTGCAGGCCGAGGGGCGGGTGATCGGTAGCATCGCCCTGCATTGGCCGATGGACCTGAGCTGCGTCGAGCAGGTGCGCAATCGTCATTTGGGGCTGCTGGCCGCCACCGTCGAACAACTGCAGAAAAGCCTCGCCTGAGCCGTTCTCCGGCCGCGCCGACGGGCAATGCCATTCGCGCCACGTTGCCTCCGGGGTTTGCCTGACTGGCAGCGGCGCACCGGCCAAGGCTTTGATCCGTCCGCTGCGAGCGCCGCAGGACTGTCCCTGAACCAAAGGCACGGCGTGCAACTCTATCGCAGGGCGCCGCCCGAGCACGGCGTTTGCCAGCCTTACGGCAGCCGGTTAAGGTGGCGCCTTCTGTTCAAGGGAGCTTGCATGCGTACGCCGATCCGCCTACTTCTCAGCCTGCTCGGGGTACTGGCACTGCCGGTCCAGGCCAACTGGTACCTGGACAACGAGTCATCCCGCGTGTCCTTCGTCTCCACCAAGAACGCCAATATTTCCGAAGTCCAGCGCTTCCTGGTGCTGCATGGCAAGGTCGATGGCAAGGGCCAGGCGCTGCTGCAGATCGAGCTGGACTCGGTCAGCAGCGGCATTCCTCTGCGCGATGAACGCATGCGCCAGGAACTGTTCCAGGTGCAGCAGTTTCCCGAGGCGCAGATCACCGCGCAGATCAACCTGCGCCCGATCAACGACCTGGCTCCCGGTGCGCAGATCGAGCTGCTGCTGCCGGTCACCGTGACCCTGCACGGCCAGGAACACACGTACAACGCCGAACTGCTGGCCACCCGCCTGGATGACCGGCGCTTTCAGGTGGTGACCCTGGAACCCCTGGTGCTCAACGCCGAAGACTTCAACCTGGCCCCGGGGCTGGACAGCCTGCGCAAGCTCGCGGGGCTTTCGGCCATCAGTTTCTCGGTGCCGGTGGGTGCGGTGCTGATCTTCACGGCGCGCTGAAATGCGCGCGGCGGTGTTCCCCTGGCGTGAAGGCAACCGCTTCGAGTTGCTGATCGATGGTCCCGAATTCTTTCCGCGCATGCTGCTGGCCATCGTCCGTGCCCAGGAGCAGGTGGAGCTGGAACTGTATCTGGTGGAGGCCGGTGCCTGCGCCGAGGCCATGGTCCAGGCCCTGGTCCAGGCCGCCGAGCGCGGGGTGCGGGTGCGCTGCCTGTTCGACGACTACGGCAGCCTGGCCTTTACCCAGCCCCTGCGCCTGCGCCTGACCCATGCCGGTGTCGAATTGCGCTTCTACAACCGCCTGAAATGGCGTCAGGGCCTGCTCAACCTGTACCGCGACCATCGCAAACTGCTGTTGGTGGACCAGTCCCTGGCGATGGTGGGCGGCACCGGGGTCACCGATGATTTCTGGCAGCCCAAGGACAACAGCTGCGACTGGCATGAAGTGATGGTGGAGATTGCCGGCCCTGCGGTGCGTGACTGGCAGCGGCTGTTTGACCGGCAATGGAGTGCCAACCTGCACCGGGGCGCCTGGAAGCCCAGTGTGGATTTCGGCCTGCCCTATCTGCCGCGCATACCTGACTCGGGGCAGGGCATGGGCCGGGTGGCGTATGCCGACTCTCGCCAGCATCGCGACATCCTGCACTCTCTGATCCGCGCCCTGCACAGCGGCCAGCAGCGCATCTGGCTGGCAACGCCGTACTTCTTGCCCACCTGGTCGGTGCGCCGCTCATTGCGCAAGGCCGCGGCCCGGGGGCTCGATGTGCGCCTGCTGCTGACCGGGCCGAACACCGATCACCCGGCGGTGCGCTATGCCGGGCACCGTTACTACCCACGCCTGCTCAAGGCCGGCGTGCGGATCTTCGAGTACCAGCCGCGTTTTCTGCATTTGAAGATGGCCCTGGTGGACGACTGGGTCAGCGTGGGCTCGTGCAACTTCGATCACTGGAACCTGCGCTTCAACCTGGAAGCCAACCTCGAAGCCCTGGACCCGTCGCTGACCCGCGCGGTAGCGGCCAGTTTCGAGGCGGATTTCGCCCAGAGCGAAGAGATCAGCCTGGCGCAGTGGCGCAACCGGCCGTTGTGGCGGCGGATCAAGCAGCGGATCTGGGGCTGGGTCGATCGTCTGGTGGTCAACCTGCTGGACCGGCGCGGCTGACTGCAGCCGCTGGCGCTGGCTGCGAACGAGCGCGCAGCGGTCGCGAGGCCGGTGGCGGTTTGGCGGAAGATCGTCGCAGCCTTGCAGTCTCGGCAGCGGCTACAGACATGGCAGCGATTTGCGCGATTGCGCAGGGAGGCAAGGCGGCCGGCGCAGGTCTTGCGCCGGCCGCTGACAGGCATCAGAGCAGTTCGAAGCTCTGTTGCTTGACGTCCTGGGAGTCCAGGCCGATCTGCACATTGAAGTCGCCCGGTTCCGCGGCGTACTTGAGCTGGGCGTTGTAGAACTTCAGGTCGTCCTCGGTGATGGTGAAGTGTATGGACTTCTCTTCACCGGCCTTGAGCATGACTTTCTGGAAGTTCTTCAATTCCTTGATCGGGCGGATCATCGATCCGGCCACGTCCTGGATGTACAACTGCACCACGGTTTCGCCGTCACGCTTGCCGGTGTTCTTCACGGTCACGCTGGCGTCGAGCTTGCCGCTCTTGTTCAGGGTGGTGGAGGACAGGGCCATGTCCGACAGGCTGAAGCTGGTGTAGCTCAGGCCATAGCCGAACGGGAACAGCGGGCCGGTGGTGTCGTCGAAGTACTGCGATGTGTAGTTGCCCGGCTTGCCCGGGGTGAACGGCCGGCCAATGGTCAGGTGGTTGTAGTAGGTCGGAATCTGCCCCACGGTGCGGGGGAAGGTGATCGGCAGCTTGCCCGACGGGTTGTAGTCGCCGAACAGCACGTCGGCGATGGCGTTGCCACCTTCGGTGCCGCTGAACCAGGTTTCCAGGATCGCATCGGCCTGCTGGTTTTCTTCCAGCAGCGACAATGGCCGACCGTTCATCAGCACCAGCACCAAAGGCTTGCCGGTGGCCTTGAGCGCCTTGATCAGGTCGCGCTGGCTGGCGGGAATCAGCAGGTCGGTACGGCTTGAGGATTCGTGGGACATGCCTCGCGACTCGCCCACGGCCGCGACGATCACGTCCGCCTGTTTGGCCGCCTGGACCGCTTCGTCGATCATCTGCTGCGCCGGGCGCGGGTCGTCCACCACTTCCGGGGCATCGAAGTTGAGGAAGTTCAGGTAGTCCACCACCTTCTTGTCGGCGGTGATGTTGGAACCCCGGGCGTACACCAGTTGGGCCTTGTCGCCCAGGACATTGCGCATGCCGTCGTAGAGCGTCACCGACTGCGCCGGCACGCCAGCGGCGGCCCAGCTGCCCATCATGTCGATCGGCGCCTTGGCCAGCGGGCCGACCAGGGCGATCTTCGCGGTTTTCTTCAGCGGCAGGGTGTCGTTGTGGTTCTTCAGCAGCACCAGGCTGCGCCGGGCGATGTCCCGGGCGTCGCTGCGGTGCAGGCGACTTTCGGCGTTGGTGTCGGCCGGGTCATCCTCGGCCTTGCCGATGCGCACGTAAGGGTCCTTGAACAGGCCCATGTCGTACTTGGCCGCCAGCACTTCACGCACGGCGTTGTCGATGTGCTTCTGCTCAATCTCGCCGGACTTGAGCAACCCCGGCAGTTCCTTGCCGTACAGCGAGTCGTTCATGCTCATGTCGATGCCGGCCTTGATCGCCAGCTTGGCCGCTTCACGACCGTCCTTGGCCACGCCATGGCGGATCAGCTCGATGATCGCGCCGTGGTCGCTCACCGCCAGGCCCTTGAAGCCCCACTCCTTGCGCAGCAGGTCGTTCATCAGCCAGGTGTTGGAGGTGGCGGGCACGCCGTTGATCGAGTTCAGGGCCACCATCACTCCGCCGGCACCGGCGTCGATCGCCGCGCGGTAGGGCGGCAGGTAGTCCTGATACATCTTCACCGGGCTCATGTCGACGATGTTGTAGTCGCGACCGCCTTCCACCGCACCATACAGGGCGAAGTGCTTGACGCTGGCCATGATGCTGTCCGGCAGGGCCGGGCTCTGGCCCTGGTAGGCATTGACCATGACCTTGGCGATGCGCGAAACCAGGTAGGTGTCTTCGCCAAAACCTTCGGAGGTGCGACCCCAGCGCGGATCGCGGGAGATATCCACCATCGGCGCAAAGGTGATGTCCAGGCTGTCGGCGCTGGCTTCCTTGGCGGCGATGCGCCCGGAGCGGCCGATGGCGTCCATGTCCCAGCTGGACGCCAGGGCCAGGCTGATGGGGAAGATGGTCCGGTGGCCGTGGATCACGTCATAGGCGAAGAACATCGGGATCTTCAGCCGGCTGCGCATGGCCGCGTCCTGCATCGGACGGTTTTCCGGACGGGTGATGGAGTTGAAGGTGCCGCCGATATTACCGGCGGCGATTTCCTTGCGGATCAGCTCGCGGGGCATTTCCGGGCCGATGCTGATCAGGCGCAGCTGGCCGATCTTCTCTTCCAGGGTCATGCGCTTGAGCAGATCGTTGATAAAGGCTTCTTTGTTTTCCAGAGGGACCGGGGCCACTTCGGCCAACACCGGGTGACTGGCCAGGCTGACCAGCAGGCCCAGCAAACACAGCTTCTTCATGAATATTGTTCTCAAGGGCTCAAGACAGATGCTTTTGAAAGCGCATCCGGCAGCCAAAATTTAAGGGGCAGCTATTGTTGTTCAGATAAATCCAGCACACTTCTGAACTGTTTTTCGCGCTGGGCATCTTTTAGCCCATCAGCCCGATGCATTCCAGTGGCGCAGGCAGATTTTGCCCACAGGAAGCGTGAAACCGGGCAAACGCTGCATTTCAATCAGGTTGTGCAAGGAGCCCCACCCATGAATATCACTCAAAGCCTGCGTTCGAGCTGGCCTGTCGCGGCCCTGTTGCTGCTCACCAGTCTGCTCAGCGGCTGCGGCATCAACAACATTCCGACCCTGGACGAGCAGGTCAAGGCCGACTGGGGCCAGGTGCAGAACCAGTACCAGCGCCGCGCCGACCTGATCCCCAACCTGGTGGAAACCGTCAAGGGCTACGCCAAGCACGAGGAAGAAACCCTGACCGCGGTGGTCGAGGCGCGGGCCAAGGCCACCTCGATCCAGGTGGACGCCAAGACCCTGGACAACCCGGAAAAGCTCAAGCAGTTCCAGCAGGCCCAGGACCAGTTGAGCGGCGCCCTGAGCCGCCTGATGGTGGTGTCCGAGCGCTACCCGGACCTCAAGGCCAACCAGAACTTCCTGGCCCTGCAATCCCAGCTTGAAGGCACCGAGAACCGTATCGCCGTGGCCCGTCGCGACTTCATCCTGGCGGTGCAGAAGTACAACACCGAGATCCGCACCTTCCCCGGTCGCCTGTGGCACAGCCTGATGTACAGCGACCTGCCGGTGCGTGAATCCTTCGAGGCCACCAGCCCCGACGCCGACAAAGCGCCGCAAGTGAAATTCTGATGGCCCACGTGCAGCGCGTGCTACGAGGCGCGCTGCTGTGGCTGGGGCTGGTGAGTGGCGCCGTACTGGCGCAACCCTCAGGTTCAACACCCATGGATGGGGTGCCGTTGCGTGCGACGCAGCCCTCTGTCCAGGTCGAGCCTGCACCGGCCACGGCAACAGCGGCGCCGATTGAAAGCCTGTTCCCTCCGTTGACCGGGCGTGTGGTGGACAGCGCCCAGTTGCTGACGCCTTCGGCGCAGGTCTACCTGACGCAGATGCTCGAACGGCTTGAGCAAAGCACCACCGATCAGGTGGTGGTGGTCACGGTGCCGAGCCTGGGCGGCTACAGCATCGAGGAGTTCGGCCTGCAACTGGGCCGGCACTGGGGCATCGGCCAGAAGGACAAGAACAACGGCGTCCTGCTGCTGGTGGCCAAGGACGACCGCCAGGTGCGGATCGAGGTGGGCTACGGGTTGGAAGGACGGATCGACGATATCTGGGCGCACCTGATCATCAACGACTCGATCATTCCGTATTTCAAGGATGAGCTGTACTCCTCCGGGATCATTACCGGCACCACCTCCATCGTGCGTCTGCTGGAGCCCAACAGCACGCGGATGCTGGAGCACCGCTGGGTGGAGCAGAGCTGGTACCAGCAGATCGAATGGATGTGGTGGTTCAAACTGGTGTTTTTCTCGGTATTTGTCGGCGTGCCGCTGGTCGGGCTCTTGCTCTTCACACGCGACGATGGTGCAGCGGCAAGCACTGGTCGGCCCGGCACCCGCGATGACTCGCCCAGGGCCGAGCGCGACAGCAGTTCGAGCAGCAGTTCATTCGACTGGTTCGACTCCAGCAGCTCCAGCTCCAGTTCCAGTTCGGATTCGGACAGCTTCAGAGGCGGTGGTGGCAGTTTTGGCGGTGGTGGGGCGTCAGGCAGTTGGTAGCGCAAGCGGACAAAGATTAAGGATGAGGTGCTAATGCGACTCTATAAAATCGGCCTGGTGCTGTTGCTCTGGGTCTTCGCGGTCACGGCCCAGGCCGAGCTCAGGTTCCCGGCCCTGAGCGGGCGGGTGGTGGACGACGCGCAGATGATCGAACCGAGCGTCCGCGCCCAGCTGACTCGGCAACTGCAAGCCCACGAACAGGCCACCGGCGAACAACTGGTGGTGGTGACCCTGACCGACCTGCAAGGCGCCAGCATCGAGGACTACGGCTACCAGCTGGGGCGCCACTGGGGCATCGGCCAGAAGGACAAGAACAACGGTGCGCTGCTGATCGTCGCTCGGGACGAGCGCAAGCTGCGCATCGAAGTGGGCTACGGCCTGGAGGAGCGCCTGACCGACGCCCAGGCCTCGGTGATCATCAACCAGGTGATCACTCCGGCGTTCAAGACCGGGCAGTTCAGCAAGGGCATCAGCGACGGGGTTGCGGCCATGCTCCTGGTGCTCGGCGGTACGCCGCTGGACGAGCCGGCCACGGCCTACGACAGCGGCGGCCAGAGCAGTCCCCAGGACGATTTTGTCCAGCGTCACCCGTGGCTGTTCCTCTTCATGGTGCTGCTGTTCATCCTGGTGGTGATGGTGGCGCAGGCGCTCGGATTCATCACCACCACCAGCGGTCGCGGCGGCGGTGGAGGGTTCGGCGGTGGCGGTTTTGGTGGCGGGTCCGGCGGTGGCGGCTTCAGCGGTGGTGGCGGCAGCTTTGGCGGCGGCGGTTCCTCCGGCGGCTGGTAACTCACAATAAAAAGCGGAAATCCAACGACATGGCATTACTCAGTGAATACGAACAACGGCAAGTGGCCGAAGCCATTGCCCGGGTGGAGCAGCAGACCGACGCCGAACTGGTGACAGTGCTGGCCGCCCGGGCCGACGACTACGCCTACATCCCGCTGCTCTGGGCCAGCCTGCTGGCGCTGGTGGTGCCGGGGCTGGTGCACTACGCCACCGGCTGGCTGAACATGCACCTGTTGCTGCTGGCGCAATGGACAACCTTTATCGTGCTGTGCCTGGTGTTTCGCCTGCCGCGGATCACTACCCGACTGATCCCGCGCTCGGTACGCCACTGGCGGGCCTCCAACCTGGCCCGGCGCCAGTTCCTCGAACAGAACCTGCACCACACCGTGGGCGGCACCGGGGTGCTGATCTTTGTCAGCGAGGCCGAGCGCTACGTGGAAATCCTCGTGGACGAGGGCATTTCCAAGCGCCTGGATAACAAACAGTGGAGCGGCATCGTGCGCAACTTTACCCGGCAAGTCCGGCAGGGCCAGACCCTGCAGGGCTTCCTCGACTGCATTGAAGCCAGCGGCGAACTGCTCAAGGCCCATGTGCCCCTGACCCAGGTGCGCAACGAATTGCCCAACCGCCTGGTGGTGCTCAACTGAGCCGCCGTAGGAGCCGGCTTGCCGGCGAACAGGCCCCCGAGTCTTGTACCGCCCTTGAGGGCGCCTTCGCTGGCAAGCCAGCTCCTACCGCTGGCGCGATATCGCTAGTGTTCTTGTAGGAGCCGGCTTGCCGGCGAAGAGGCCCCCTGAATCGTGCATCGCCCTTGAGGGCGCCTTCGCTGGCAAGCCAGCTCCTACCGCTGGCGCGATATCGCTAGTGTTCTTGTAGGAGCCGGCTTGCCGGCGAAGAGGCCCCTGAATCGTGCACCACCCTTGAGGGCGCCTTCGCTGGCAAGCCAGCTCCTACAGTTAGCGCGATACCGCTGGTGTTCTTGTAGGAGCCGGCTTGTAGTGGTCCAGCTTTTTTGGACCACTCTGTAGGAGCATTAGGCCGCCAGCCTTTCAAAAGCAGCGGGCGGCAGATCGTTCGAGGCGCTGTGGCAACGCCGATGGTTGTAATGGGCAATGAAATCCATCACATCCTTCTGCGCCTCAAAATGATTCTGGTAGCCATTTTCAGGCGACCAATCGTGTTTCAGTGTCCGGAAATAACGTTCCACCACCGCGTTGTCCCAGCAGTTTGCGCGTCGGCTCATGCTCTGCACGATCTGCTTTTCAGCCAGGTATTCGACAAAGCGATCCGCGGTGTATTGGCAGCCCTGGTCCGAGTGGAATACCAGCGCTGAACCAGGCCGACGTATGCCAACAGCCAGCCGTAACGCCTTGAGCGACAGCTCGGCATCGGCGGTCCTGGAAAAGGCCCAGCCGATGATCCGACGTGAAAACAAATCCATCACGATTGCCAGGTACAGCCAGCTTCCACCGACGCGAATGTAAGTGATGTCTCCGGCCCAAAACGTATTGGGTGATGCAGGATTAAAGCGACGATCGAGGAGATTGGCTGCGGTATTGCTGGGCTTTCCGGTCCGACGATAGTGAGCGTAACGGGCTCGTCGCCTGACCAGCCCAAGGTTTTTCATCAGACGGCCCATACGATGGCGCCCAACCGCTACGCCCTGTTTTTTGAGCTCCCTGGCAAATCCCCGGGCGCCCAGGGCACCTCGATGCTCCCGGTGCAGCTGCCGAATGGTCTTTTCCAGTTGCCGCTCGACCCCAGGTTCAGACCGAGCCACGGGCTTGGCGTAATAGCTGCTGCGAGGCACGCCCAGAAGTCGACAGCAATGCCGAATGGAGAGCTGTCCTTTCAACCCCTCGATCATTTGATTCGGCTGAACAGCACCTTCAGATGAGAGGGCAATTGCTTTTTTAGGACGCTATTCTCGGCTTCCAGCAAGGCGAGTCTGGCCTGCAGTGAATCAATCAGTTCCTGGTCCTGAGGGCGTGTGGGCAGCAAGGCTCCTTCATGCTCCTTGCGCCATCTGGCGACCCAGCGTCGCAGGGCTGTAGGCCCAACCCCAGTTTGCTCACATGCCTTAGGCACCGAGTAATTCATTTCCACGACCAAGCGAATGGCTTCGGCCTTTTCTTCAGCGCTAACAACCCGAAATCCCATGATGCTTCCTTAGGTTGAAACTCCTACAGAGTGGTCCAGGAATATTGAGCCACAACAGCTTGCCGGCGAAGAGGCCCCCGAGTGTTGTACCGCCCTTGAGTACGCCTTCGCTGGCAAACCAGCTCCTACAGTTGGCGCGATATCGCTGGTGTTCTTGTAGGAGCCGGCTTGCCGGCGAACAGGCCCCTGAGCCTTGCACCGCCCTCGAGTGACGTTTTTTTACCGTCGGGTGAATAACTTCGTGCCCCGACGGAGCTTGCTCCCTAAAATACCCACCACTCCCTGATTCACACCCCGCATCGCCCGAGGCACCTGCCCCCCATGTCCGTTACCGCATCTTCCGCCCGCCCCACGCCGGATCATCACGCCCAGTTCCTGCAATTGCTCGACACCAGCCTCGCGCAGAACGCCTTTATCAAGCTGGTACTGGCCAAGCACGTGGGCCCGGAGGCCGAGCTGCAGCGCCTGATCATCAAGCAGCTGACGGTCAAGGAGCAGCCGTGCCTGTCCTTCGTCTATCGCTACAAGACCCGCGACATCACCAAGAACTTCTCTCTGGCCGAGGGCATGGCGAGCATTGCCGGCTTGCTGCCGGCCTCGTTCAAGAACGCCCACTTGCTGACCCTGACCGATGAAGTGCAGCTCGAGTACAGCAAGAAGGGCAAGAGCTCGCTGTTCAAGGGCAAGCCGCAAACCCAGCGCGATGTGCCATCGGCCGAGCACAACCGGGAGAAGAACCGCTTCCTCGATCTCAGCCGGCCGTTCCTTGCCGACCTGGGGGTGACCAACAAGCAGCACGAGCTGATTCCGGCGATGTCGCGCAAATGGAAGCAGATCAACAAGTTCATCGAAGTCTTCAGCCACGCCCTGAGCAGTTCGCCGATCAAGCTCGACCAGCCGGTACGGGTGGCGGACTTCGGCTCCGGCAAGGGCTACCTGACCTTCGCCATCCACGACTACCTGCGCAACACCCTCAAGGCCGAGGGCGAAGTCACCGGCGTCGAATTGCGCGAGGACATGGTGAGCCTGTGCAATGCCGCCGCGCAGCGCCTGGAACACCCGGGCCTGGTGTTCAAGTGCGGTGACGTGCGCAGCGTGGCCCCCAGCCAGCTGGACGTGATGATCGCGCTGCATGCCTGCGACATCGCCACCGACTACGCGATCCACACCGGCATCCGCTCCGGTGCGGCGATCATCATGTGCTCGCCGTGCTGCCACAAGCAGATCCGCCAGCAGATCCAGAGTCCGGCGCTGCTCAAGCCGATGCTGCAATACGGCCTGCACCTGGGGCAGCAGGCGGAGATGGTCACCGACAGCCTGCGGGCGCTGTTCCTCGAAGCCTGCGGTTATGAAACCAAGGTCTTCGAATTCATCTCCCTGGAGCACACCAACAAGAACAAGATGATCCTGGCGGTCAAGCGCGACGAGCCGGTTGATCCGACTCTATTGCTGGCCAGGCTCGAAGAGCTCAAGGCCTTCTACCAGATCAGCGAGCACTGCCTGGAAACCCTGCTCAAGGCAGACCAGCAGCTGTAAGCGACAAGCGGCCAGCCGCAAGCGAGAAACCTGCAGCCAGCCACTTGCAGCTATCCACTTGCAGCTTGCCGCTGTAGTACCTGGCTATTACCCGGCCCGGTGGAATGGGGCTACCTTGAATACTCCTTCTGCCCCTGTATTTCCCTGAAAGGAGTCCACTCCATGGCCGCGAAAAAGATCCTCATGCTGGTTGGCGATTACGTCGAAGACTACGAAGTGATGGTGCCGTTCCAGGCCCTGCTGATGGTCGGTCACCAGGTGCACGCGGTGTGCCCCGACAAGAGTGCCGGGCAGACCGTGCGCACGGCGATCCACGACTTCGAGGGCGACCAGACCTACAGCGAGAAACCGGGGCACCTGTTTGCCCTCAACTTCGACTTCGCCCAGGTCAGCTCCGCTGATTACGACGCGTTGCTGATCCCCGGCGGACGTGCTCCGGAATACCTGCGGCTGAACGCCAAGGTGCTGCAACTGGTCAAGGAATTCGACCAGGCCGGCAAGCCGATCGCCGCGGTGTGCCATGGCGCGCAACTGCTGGCGGCGGCCGGCATCCTCGAAGGCCGCGAGTGCAGCGCCTACCCGGCCTGTGCCCCGGAAGTGCGGCTCGCCGGCGGCACCTACATCGATATCCCGGTGACCGAAGGCCACGTCCAGGGCAACCTGGCCACTGCACCGGCCTGGCCGGCGCACCCTAGCTGGCTGGCTGGTTTCCTGGGCCTGCTGGGCACCAAGATCACCCTGTAAGCGAGGACCACGTCATGTGCGAGCTGTACGTCAAGGCCGACCCGATTCTCTACGAGTCCCGCTCTCGTTCGCTGCGCATCTGTGGCGTGGTCACCACCTTGCGCCTGGAAAACCAGTTCTGGGACATCCTCAGCGAGATCGCCGAAGCCGACGGCATGACCACCAACCAGCTGATCGCCAAGCTGTATGAAGAGGTCATGGACTACCGCGGCGAAGTGGTGAACTTCGCTTCCTTCCTGCGGGTCAGTTGCACCCGCTACCTGAGCCAGCGACGGGCCGTCACCGCCGATCTCAGCCTGGTGCGACGCAACGCCGTGTAGAGCCTCGCGTCATGCCTCGCTCCTGGCTGGCAAGCCGGTTCCTGCGGGGTGTTTACCCGCGTGACACCTCGCAGGAGCCGGCTGGAGGCAAGAAGCAAACGGCTACAGCCCCAGGCGCACCCGTTGGCGCAGCTCGGCGATCACCGCCGGGTTGCCGCCTTCGAGCACATCCAGGCGCATCTGCGCGATCAGCGATTTGAGCAGCTCGGTCTGGGTCATCCGGGTCGCCTGCAGCAGGCGCGCAAGATCCTCGGCCACATAGTGGTTGACCTTCAGCGACAGGCGTTTCATGGCCTGCACGGCAGGCAATTGGCGGGCCTCGGCCTGTTCGGCCAGGTACGCGGCGAAGCCCTCGTGCACCTGCTCCAGGGAAGACGCCGGGGGGGCGCTGAAGTAGTAGCCGAAGAACAGTTTGCGCAGTTGCACTCCGGCATCCGGGGCCACGCAGTGCATCGTCGCATCCAGCACATCGAGGTAGACCGCCGGCAGCCGCGCCTCGATGGAGGTCAATGACTGCTTGCGGGTTTCCTTGATCGCCGGCGTCGACTGGGGCGGGATGGCCACGGTGGTGGCGCATTGGTCGCAGACTCCCACCAGGATGTCCCGGGCCAGGCCGTTGCCGTCGCTGAAGGGGACGTCACGCCGCAGGTAGGTGATGCCGACGATCTGTTGGCAATGCTCGCAGAGCGCCTTGCCCCGGTCGCCTTGCAGAAAGAGTTTCATGGGTTGCCCCTCATCGGTGAACGCTGATGAACCACACATCGGGCTCGATAAAGTAGAACTTGATGTACCAGCCGGCCTTTTTCAGCACGTGGACCGCGATGCCCGGGACGCTGTGGTGGGCGCTGCAACTGTGGTCCTGGCCCTTGTAGGCGCCTATGACTTCGATCAGGTGGCCAGCCGAAACCTCGCCGGTGGCCAGCAGGTTCTTGACCTCGATCGAGCCGCGCGCGGCATGCAGATAGTTGCCGTCCTGTAGTGCATTGATCAGGTCCCGCCTGACCTTTCTGAAGCCTCTGTCCATGATGCTTCCTCGTTTGTACGATAGTTGTCGTACAGAATCAATAAGGCGTTGACTGAAAGCGCCCAAAGGCCTTTCAGCGGTTTCCAGGGGGGCGTCGATCTTAGCCCGGCAGGTGCGGGCAGGAGGGTTTGGCTAAAGGCTTGCAATACATCGGTGATGGCCGATGGCTGGCCTGCTGCGGTGCGTCCGATGCACCGCAGCCAGGTGCCGTCAGAAGAAGCGGGTCACGCTGATCTTGGCGTTGCGTCCGACACTGTAGGCGTTGTCGCCGCTGAGGGCCGGGCGGTAGTCGCGGTTGAACATGTTATCCAGGGTGAAGTTGACTTCGGTGCCCTTGAGGTAGGCCTGCTGGGGCTTCCAGTTGGCGAACAGGCCCTGCACGTTGTAGCGATCATTGCCGTACTGGTCCCAGTAGGAGTCACCCAGGCTGCTGGCCGGGCCACTGGGGTATTTGTCGCTGGGCAGGCGGTCGGTCTGGCGCACCCACTGGCCCTGCCAGCCGACCTGGGCATCCCACTGGGGAATCTTCAGCCCCAGGGTCGCCACCCATTTGCGCGGCGGAATGTCCCGGGCCCAGACGTCCGGCCCCCAGGGGTTGGTGTAGGCACCCTGGTGCTTGCCGGTGATCCACGAGTAGGACAGGGCGCCAAACAGGTAGTTGGAGTCGTAGTAGCTTTCGACTTCGAAGCCCTTGATGGTCAGGTCGCCGATGTTGCGATACACCGACATCGGCGACTCCTTGCACACCTGGGCAATGCTCTTGCCGGTGCTCAATTGCTCCGCGCAGCCGATCCCGGTGGCCTTGAGGATCTCGTCGCTGATCTTGTTCTGGAACACCGTGGTGCGGATCTGCAGGTTGTCGTTGTCGGCCAGCACCTTGGAGAAGTTGTGGAGGGTTCCCGCGCGCAACGCGGTGATGCGCTCCGGATCCAGGTTGCGGCTGGTGGCCGAGCGGGTGCTGCCGGGGGCCTGCACTTCGTACTGTTCGTCGATCACCGGCGCGCGCCAGGTCTTGCTGTAGTCGGCGAACAGCGCCAGGTTCGGATTGAGGTTCCAGAACGCCGACAGCCGTGGCGACCAGCCGGTGTAGGTCTTGTCGCCGTAGTCATGGCCGTCCTTGGGGCTGGTGCTGTTGTACAGCGGGGCGTCGTTTTCCTGGCCACGGTTGCGCACATGGTCATAGCGCAGCGACGGGGTCAGGGTGAAGTCCCCCAGGGTCACCGCGTCCTGGATGTAGAAGGCGTTGTTGTCGACCTTGCCATGGGGCATGAAGCCCGGCTGGTAGTGGCCATAGTTGTACTTGGGCACTTCATAGGTCTTGCCCGGCATCCACATGTCGACCTCGCGGGTGTGCTTGCGGATCTGCGTGCCGAGGGTCAAGGCATGGTCCAGGGGACCGCTGCTGAAGCGGCTGATGTTGGTCACTTCGAGGATCCTGTCCTCGTAGCCCACGGTGATCTTGCGACCGCCGGTGACCGGTTGATAGAAGGCGGTCGGGCCGCGCTCGTCGGTCTGATCGGTCGTGGAGTTGGAGTACTGGACCTTGAGGTCGATCCAGGGGTTGTCCAGCGGCTGGTACTCGTACTTGGTCAGCCAGGTGGTGTCGATGGTGTTGCGCTGGGCCAGGTAGCGCTTGGTGGCACCTTCATAGCCGTACTTGGCGATGTTGGCCTTGCTGGGGGGCGCCGGGTAGCTCTTGGCCGAGAAGGGCGCCCAGATGTCGCTGTCGGAGCGCATGTAGCTCAGGCCCAGGCGCTGCTCGTCGGTCAGTTGCATGTTGAACTTGAACAGCTCGCCTTCCAGGTCCTGGGCGGTGTTGGGCTGGCGCTTGGGGTTGATCAGGTACTCATTGCGCGGGTCGGGAACGGAGCTGGCCAGCTTCATGTCGTCGCCGTCGCGCTTGGTCCAGTAGGCCAGGGCGTCGAAACGATGATCGTCGGATCGGCCATACACCGCCGAGGTGTAGGCCTGTTGATGGTCGTTGCTGCTGTAGCCGTACTTGACCATGGCACCGGTGTTGCGCCCGTCCTGCAACAGGTCCGGGGCATCCTTGGTTTCGGTATGCACGGTGCCGCCGAAACCGCCGTTGCCGGTCTTGGGCGAGTGCGGGCCCTTTTCCACTTCCACCCGCCGGATCAGCTCCGGCTCGATGAAAATCACCCCCTGCTGGTAGCGCTCGAAGCCGCTCTTGGTGGCGCCGTCGACGGTGATCGGCACGTCCTCGGCGTCCCCCAGGCCCCAGATGTTGATGGTCTGGCCACCGGGTTTCAGCGAGCCGCCGAGGCTGACGCCGGGCAGGGTGTCGATCAGGCTGGCGACGTTATTGGACTGGTGGCGGTCGATTTCCGCCTGGTTCAGGGTCGAACGGCCGACACTGGCGGCGTCGACCTCGGTGCCGGTGCCGATCACGCTCATGGCCCCCAGTTGCAAGGCCGAGCCGCTGCCGACGCTGGTTTCGGCGGGGCGCACGACGTAGGTGTTGTCGACCTTCAGCAGATTGAACGGGCCACCCTGGAGCAGGCTGCGGATTGCCTCTTCGGGGCTGAAATCCCCTTGCAGGGCCGGTGCCTTGGCGTTGCGCAGCAATTGCTCATCGAACAGCAGCTGGATCTTCGCCTGCTGGGCGACCTGGCTCAGGGACGCGGCCAGGGGCTGCGCCGGCAACTGGAAATGCAGCGGCCCGGCCTGGACCTGCAGGCTGAAGGCCAGGCAGGCGGCGAGCAGGGTTGGGCGGGTACGGACTAACGGAACAGGCAAGAACGCGCGAAACATGACTTCCCCCAGAGCGGCTTAAAGGCCAGAAAGACGCTGCGGACAGAGCGCAGACAGGAGGAAGACGCGGCAGTGAAAAAATACCTCATATGCGAATGCAAAATATTCTCATGTATCGCTCAGCGGGCTTCGATCTTCAGCTGACCGTTGGCCTGAACCCGGGTTTTCACCGGAATCAGCGCGGGCAGGGCCTTGACCAGGGCATCCGGGTCGTGGACGTCGAGGTTGCCGGACACCTTGTAGGCGCCGATGGCGCCCTCGGCCAGTTGCACCGGCTGTTGTCGATAGAGGTTCAGCTCGTCCACCAGGCTGGCCAGGTCGCGGTTGCGAAAGGCCAGGCGCCCGCTGCGCCAGTCGGCCACCTCGTCGCGGTCCAGGGACTGTTGGCGCAAGGTGCCTTTTTGCAGGTCGTAGGTGGCTTGCTGGCGGGCGCCGAGCAGAGTCAGATCGCCGGGCCGGCCATCCGGACTGAAGGCCACCTGGCCGTGGGCCACGCTGACCACCAGTTGGCGCTGACCGCGGCGCACATCGAACGCGGTGCCCACCACCCTGACCTTGGCCGCGCCGCTGTGCACCCACAGCGGCCGCTCCCGATCGGCGGCAACCTCCAGGTACAGCTGGCCCTGCTGCAGGTAGATATCCCGTTGCCGGCCGCTGAAATCCACCTTCACCCGAGTATTGGCATTGACGTAGAGGGTGCTGCCGTCTGGCAGCTTGAAGGTTCGCGCGCCCTGTTCCTGGGCTGCGATCTGCTGCCGGTAAGGCGCCTGGGGTGTCCCCAGGTTGAGCGCCAGCACCGCGCACAGCAGCGCGGCCGCCACTGCCAGGGCCGGCCGCCACAGCGGCGTCTTGCGCCGGGGGAGCGGCACTGGGCGGTTCAGTTGCTGCAACTGTGCCAGGTCGACCCACAACTGCTCGAACTCGGCATAGGCCCGGGCATGGGCCGGCTCACTGATCCAGCTGTCGAACGCCTTGCGCGTGGCCCGGTCCGGATCATTGCGGTTACGGGCGAACCAACTGGCGGCCTGGGCATCGATCTGCTCGTTGTCGAGGTCGTCCTGGGGGCCGGTAAAGCGGGTCATTCAGGCTGCTCCTTGCCATTTTCTCGTTGTAGGTGTTGCTTGCAATGCAGCAGGGCAAAGGCGATGTGTTTTTCCACCATGCTCACGGAAATCCCCATGCGCTCGGCGATCTGCGTCTGGCTCAGCCCCTCGAAGCGGTGCAGCATAAGGGCTTCGCGGCGCCGCGGCGAGAGCTGGGCGAGGACTTCTTTCAATTGTTCCAGGCGTTGCAGGCGCTGGGCGGCGGGCAGTGGTTCGTGCCGTTCGTCGGCCAGGGGCTCAGTGTCCAGGCCTGGCTCGGGATAGACCGGGTGATGCACCCTGGAGCGCACCTGCTGACGTCGCCAGTGATCGCGGAGCAGGTTGCGTGCCATCTGGAACAGGAAGGCCCGGGGCTGTTCGACCTGGTCCCGGTCCCGGTAGTCGAGCCATTGGGTGAACACGTCCTGGGTCATGTCCGCCGCGTCGCTGGCGTTATCCGTGCGTTTGCGCAGGAAATGCAGGATGTCCGCATAGAACCCGCGGACAGAGTCCGCCAGCGCAGAGTCGGGCTTGGAGCGAGACATGGATATCCTTCTTGACGACGCGTTGAGCACAAGGTCGCAAATGATATCGAGAATTATTGCTATTTGTCACTTGGGCCGATTGCCCACCTGCCTCTGCCGTCTGCGCGCCTGAGGGCGATGCCCGGCTGGCTGGCCGGTTCGCCGGCAAGCCGGCTCCTACGGAGGCGGCGTCCAACCCGGTTTTGTAGGAGCTGGCTTGCCAGCGAAGGCGTGCCTGAAGGCGATGCCCGGCTGGCTGGCCGATTCGCCGGCAAGCCGGCTCCTACGGAGGCGGCGATCAACCCGGTTTTGTAGGAGCTGGCTTGCCAGCGAAGGCCTCCCCGCAAAGGCTCAGATCACGAAGAAACCATGGGTGCCGTCGCGACGCAGTTGCTCCACCAGGCCGAATTCCCAGTCCAGATAGCCCTGCATGGCCTCCCGGGGATTGTCGGTGCCTTCATAGGGCCGGCGGTAGCGGTCGATCCGCGGCGAGGCCAGTTGCTGGCGGCTTTCCTCGACGGGCAGGCCAGCGTCGATCCAGGCCGTGGTGCCGCCGCTGAGCAGGAACACCGGGCGCTGGGTCAGGGCCTGCAACTGAGGCACCACGAAACGCGCCAGCAGGCTGCTGCCGCAGGTCAGGACATAGCGTTCGGGCTGGGGCAGCCGGGCCAGGGATTCCTGCAACTGGCTGGGCAGGACCCACCAGGCCCCGGGGATGTGGCGCTGCACGTAGTTGGCGCTGGCGGTGACATCCAGCACCAGGGTGCCGGGTTGCTCCAGCCAGGCGGCCAGGGTCCGCGGGCTGATTTCTTCGGCCGGCGTGGTATCCGGCAGCGGCGCCTGCCAGGGCCCGCGCACGCTGAAGTCGCTGGCGCGCGGGCCGTCGAGCACCGCCACTTGCCAGCCCATCTGGGCCAGCCAGGAGGCGCTCATGTTGGCCCGCACACCGTCGTCGTCCACCAGCACCAGGCGCGCGCCGCGCACGCTGGCAAAGTGATCGGTTTCCTGCACCAGTTGCCCACCGGGCGTGGAGCGGGCGCCGGGCAGGTGGCCGGCGGCGAATTCTTCCGGAGTACGCACATCGAACAAGTAGCTGGTGCGCCGGGCATCGGCTTGCCAGCGCCGCCACTGGGCCAGGTCGATGCGCGCCACATCGGCCCGGTCCGCGACCGCCCGTGCCGCCGTTTGCGCCTCGGCCCGCTGCCTCTCGTCGACGGCTCGAAAGCGCCGGTTCTGCCCGTGTTCCAGTTTCTGTCCGGCCAGGGTCCAGCCGATGGTGCCGTTGCGCAGGGCCGCCACCGGGTTGGGGATGCCGGCGTTGACCAGGGACTGGGTGCCGATGATGCTGCGGGTGCGTCCGGCGCAATTGACCACCACCTGTGTCCGCGGATCGGGGGCCAGCTCGCGCACCCGCAGCACCAGTTCGGCGCCGGGCACGCTGGTGCTGCCGGGAATGCTCATGGTCTGGTATTCGTCGAAGCGCCGGGCATCGAGCACCACCAGGTCAGCCTGCTGGTCGAGCAGCGCCTGGA
The DNA here is from genome assembly GCF_900105185.1 of Pseudomonas saponiphila. Taxonomy (NCBI): domain Bacteria; kingdom Pseudomonadati; phylum Pseudomonadota; class Gammaproteobacteria; order Pseudomonadales; family Pseudomonadaceae; genus Pseudomonas; species Pseudomonas saponiphila. The sequence goes on from NZ_FNTJ01000002.1 coordinate 1,909,266, forward strand.
GTTCCTCGGCGGCCAGGGACGGGGTATGGCGCTCGGCTTCCACCAGCTCGCCAAAGGATTTGCTCGGTACGTTGACGTCCTTGAACAGCTCGCCACCGGCGGCGCGCCAGCCCTCCAGGCCGCCTTCGAGCAGGGCGACATCGCGGTAGCCCAGTTGTACCAGGCGGGTCGCGGCGCGCTGTGCCAGCCCTTCGCCCTGGTCATAGAGGGTGATCGGGGTGTCGCGCCGGGGGATGCGCGCATAGACCTCCAGCTCCAGTTTCGACAACGGGATATTGGCCGCGAACAGCGGGTGGGCTTCAGCGAAGGGGGCCTCTTCGCGGACATCGACCAGCGCCAGTTCCTGGCGGTCGAGCAGGGCCTGGCGGATCTGCGCCGGGCTGCGGGTAGGGAAATCGGTCATTGCGGGGGCTCCTTCGACAAGTCCCAGAGGTTAGGCAGCAAGCGGTTGGAATAACCGGAGACAAAGGGCTTCTCGTGACCTTCGGGGCTGTACACGGCCCGGCGTACCGCGCCGATATTGGCGCCGTACACATGGATGCTGATGGACACCCGATCGGCGTAGGCATTGCTCACCTGATGGATGTCGCCAATGCGTGGCGATACCGCTTCCACCTGGCCCGGCACCAGGCGCACCGCAGCGCCGGCCGGTTGCAGGCGCCCGTCGGCCAGGCGCTCGAAGCCCTGGCTGTCTTCGGCGCCGCGAAGCATGCCGATCAGGCCCCAGACCCGGTGATCGTGGATCGGCGTGCGCTGCCCCGGACCCCAGACGAAGCTGACGATGGAGAAGCGCTGGCGCGAGTCGGCATGCAGCAAGAATTGCTGATAGTGCTGCGGGTCGGGCTGGGCGAATTCATCGGGCAGCCAGTCGTCCTGGCTCACCAGGCGCCGCAGCAGGTCGGCGCCTTGCTCCAGTACCTGGGCCTCATCGGGATGGCCGTCCAGCAGCTCGGCCAGGGCGGCGATGAAGTCCCGCAGGCGGGCGAAGTTGGGTGTATCGATAGCGACTGTTGCGGCGTTGTGGGGCATGGGCTCCCTCCGTGGATACAAGGCAAATGACGCGAACTACACGGGCGAGCTAAAAGGTATTATTCTTATCGAACATTTTTCCAGTCATTTATTATGCGAAAAAAGAATGAAGATAGATGATCTGAACGCGTTCGTGGCGGTGATCCGCTGCCAGACCATCAGCCAGGCGGCCGATGCCCTGCAGTTGACCCAGCCGGCCATCACCCGCCGGGTGCAGAATTTCGAGGAAGCCCTGGGGGTGGAGTTGCTGGACCGCAATACCAAGCCGCTCAAGCCCACCAGCATGGGCTTGCGGGTTTACGGTCAGTGCCTGGAAGTGCTGCGCAGCATCGATGCCCTGAACGAGTTGGTGGCCAATGACGGCGCCCCCAGCGGCGCGCTGCGTATCGGCGTGCCGCAGACCATCGGCGATGTGGTGCTGCTGGATGCCCTGAGCCAGCTGAAGAACCTCTATCCGCAGTTGCAGACCTCGGTGGCCACCGGTTGGGGCAGCCACCTGCTGAGCAAGGTCGAGAACGGTGAGCTGGACGTGGTGGCCGCGCTGTTTCCCGCCGGCAAGGTGTTCCCCGAAGGGGTGGTGGGGCGCTCCCTGGGCAGCATGAATCTGGTGGTGGTGGCGGCCAAGGGCGAGGTGCGCAAACGCTCGTGCAAGCTGGCCGACTGTTACCAGCGCGGCTGGGTGCTGAACCCCGACGGCTGCGGTTTTCGCGCCGGCCTGCAACGGGCCTTGAGCGCCCAGGGCCTGACCTTGCAGATCAACCTGGAAACCTTCGGCACCGAGCTGCAACTGGGGCTGATCGCCAATGGCCTGGGCTACGGTCTGGTGCCGCTGCCGCTGCTGGAAAACAGCAGCCACCGGGACAAGTTGGAGATCGTCCCGGTCAGCGACTTCAAGCCAGTGATCGACCTGTGGCTGATCCACCCGCGCTTTCTCGGCAACCTGCAGGAGCCGGTGAGTCTGTTCGGCGAAATGGTCGCCGCCCGCGTCGGCTAGCCACGGGCGCGGCGCAAATCGGCGGTAGGAGCTGGCTTGCCAGCGAAGGGGCCGGCAAGGGTGGCGCAAGGCTCTACGGCCTTTTCGCCGGCAAGCCGGCTCCTACGGGTTTATCCTTTGTTTGCATATATATCTATTTGCTGAATGCATTTTTTGTATATTAAGTTAGAACCAAAACGAATTTCACGGACGTTTTTTATGTAGTTAGCATGGGGCTCGAACGCGCTGAAATAGGGATGTTGAAATGCCTGCGCAAGCCCCGCTGTCCTTGTCTGCCCACTGGACCGAGCGCCCCGGAGTGAAGCTCCTGGGCAATCTGTCGCTGCGTCTGATCAGCCCGCTGGTGCTGTTGTTGCTCTGGGAACTGGCGTCGCGCAGCGGGCTGTTGCCGGCACGCATCATTGCCGCGCCGAGCACCATCGGCGGCACCCTGGGGCAGATGCTCGGCAGCGGCGAATTGGCCGGGCACCTGTGGGTGTCCCTCAAGCGCGCCCTCAGCGGCCTGGCCATCGGCGTCAGCCTGGGCACGCTCCTGGCCCTGGTGGCGGGGCTGTCGCGGCGCGGCGAGATCGCCATCGACTCGCCGATGCAGATGCTGCGCACCCTGCCGTTCCTGGCCATCGTGCCGCTGTTCATTCTCTGGTTCGGCGTGGGCGAGACGCCGAAGATCGCGCTGATCGCCCTGGGCACCACCTTTCCCATCTACCTGACGCTGTTTTCCGGCATCCGCAGCCTGGATCCCAAGTTGCTGGAGGCGGCGACCCTGCTTGGCCTCAAGCGCTGGGAACTGATCGTCCACGTGATCCTGCCGGGGGCATTGCCGGCGTTCTTCGTCGGCCTGCGCTACGCCTTCGGCATCAGCTGGCTGGGGCTGGTGGTGGTGGAGCAGATCAACGCCAGCGCCGGCATCGGCTACCTGGTCAACGACGCCCGGGACTTCATGCGCACCGACGTGATCGTCATCTGCCTCCTGGTCTACAGCGTGCTCGGCCTGGGTATCGACGGGTTGGTGCGCGGCCTCGAACGTTGCGCCCTGGCCTGGCGCCCGACCTTTATCAGGAACTGACCATGACTGTGTCATTGCCCCAGCCGGGCCCAGTGCGCGCCGCCGTCGAATGCCGCGGGGTAACCCGACGTTTCGCCGGGCAGGCGGTACTCGACAGCCTGGACCTGAACATCGCCCCGGGGGAGTTTGTCGCCCTGCTGGGCAGCAGCGGTTCGGGCAAGACCACCTTGCTCCGGGCCCTGGCCGGGCTGGAACCCATCGATGAGGGCCGGTTGCGGGTGCCTTCGGCCATGGCCGCGGTGTTCCAGGAACCACGGCTGATGCCCTGGAAGCGCGTGTGGCGCAACGTTGCCCTGGGCGTGCGCGGGGCTGGGGTCCGTGAGCGGGCCGAAGCGGCGCTGGCCGAAGTCGGGCTGGCCCATCGCTTGGGCGCCTGGCCCGGCACCCTGTCCGGCGGCGAGGCCCAGCGTGTGGCCCTGGCCCGGGCCCTGGTGCGCGAACCGCAGCTGTTGCTGCTGGATGAACCCTTCGCCGCCCTCGACGCCCTGACCCGGATCCGCATGCATCAACTGATTATCCGCCTGTGGCGGGTGCACACCCCGGCGGTGCTGCTGGTGACCCACGATGTCGACGAGGCGCTGCTGCTGGCCGACCGGGTGCTGGTGCTGGCCAACGGGCAAATCGCCGAACAACTGCCGATCCGCCTGCCGCGTCCGCGTCAGGTGTCCAGCCCGGGGTTCCAGCCGCTGCGTGCGCGGTTGCTGCAGCTGCTGGGTGTGGACACCGAGGCCGAGCCGGCCGTCGACATCTCCCACCCCCTGAGCAGGACTGCCAGCCGATGAGCCTTTCCAGCGTGCAACCGTCTTCGTCCGTGTCCCGTCGCGTCCTCGATCCGGACTCCAGCGAGTTCGCCGACCTGCTGCAGCAGTTGCGCGAGGAGTTCGCCGCCACCGCGGCCCATTACGATCGCCACAGCGAGTTTCCCCACGCCAACCTGCAGCGCCTGCACCAGCATGGCCTGTTGGCCCTGACCGTGCCCCGGTCCCTGGGCGGCAGCGAGGCGACCCTGGCCCAGGCGCGGCGGGTGATCGGCGCCGTGGCCCAGGGCGAACCTTCCACCGCACTGGTGCTGGTGATGCAGTACCTGCAGCACACGCGCCTGCAACAGAACACTGCCTGGCCGCTGCACCTGCGCCAGCGCGTGGCGCGCGAGGCGGTGCAAGAGGGCGCCCTGATCAATGCGCTGCGGGTTGAGCCGGACCTCGGCACCCCGGCCCGGGGCGGCCTGCCGGCGACCCTGGCGCGGCGGGTCGAGGGTGGCTGGCGGCTCAGCGGACGCAAGATCTACTCCACCGGCATTCCCGGGCTGACCTGGCTGGCGGTCTGGGCCCGCAGCGACGATGCCGAGCCGCAGGTGGGCACCTGGCTGGTGCACCGCGACAGTCCCGGCATCCGCGTCGAGGAAACCTGGGACCACCTGGGCATGCGCGCCACCGGCAGCCACGACGTGATCTTCGACGACGTGTTCGTGCCCCAGGAACAAGCGGTGGACATCCAGCCGGCCGACGTTCCGCGCCCCTCGGAGCTGGACAGCAAGGGCGTGCTCTGGCTGGCGGTGCTGCTGTCGGCGATCTATGACGGCGTGGCCCGCGCCGCCCGTGACTGGCTGCTGGGCTGGCTGGCCCAGCGCGTCCCGGCCAACCTCGGTGCGCAGCTGTCGAGCCTGCCGCGCTTCCAGGAGCTGATCGGGCGTATCGACGCCTTGCTGCTGAACAACCGGGTGCTGCTGGATGCCGCCGCCGAAGGGCGGATCGCCCCGGGCGAGGCGACCCAGATCAAGTACCTGGTGACCAGCAACGCCATCAGCGCGGTGGAGCTGGGCATCGAGGCCATCGGCAATCCCGGGCTGGCCCGGGGCAACCCCATCGAGCGGCACTACCGCGATGTGCTGTGCAGCCGCATTCACACCCCGCAGAACGACGCGATCCTCGGTGCCGTGGGCCGTGCCGCCTTTGCCTTGCCCAGTCGTGGAGCCCAGGTGTGACGCGCATTGCCAGCCAGTTGGATGAAGCCTTCAACCAGCAACTGCGCCAGTGGTTGCCGGGTGTCGACGTCCTGAGCCTGCCCCGGGGCCTGCCACAGGACTTGCCGGCTGATGTCGAAGTGCTGCTGGCCGCGCCCCATGCGGACTTTCGCGACGCGCCGGAGCCGCCCGCGGGCTGGCCCTTTGGTTTGCGCTTCGTGCAACTGGTGACCTCGGGGCTGGACTACTTTCCCCGTTGGCTGTTCCAGGATCTGCCGGTGGCCAGCGCCCGGGGCAGCACCGCCGAGAGCATTGCCGAGTTTGCCCTGGCGGCGATCTTCGCCGCCGCCAAGCAATTGCCAAAGGTGTGGATCGAGCGCGCCGAACACTGGCAGCAACGGCCGCTGGCCTCGGTGGCCGGCAGCACTCTGGGGCTGTTCGGCTTTGGCAGCATCGCCCGGGAGCTGGCGCCCAAGGCCCAGGCCCTGGGCATGCAGGTGCTGGCCCTGCGCCGTTCGGCGCAGCCTTTTGAAGTGCCTGGGGTCGAACCGGTGGCCGACCTGCACCAGCTGTTTGCCCGCGCCGATCACCTGCTGCTGGCGGTGCCCCTGACCGAGCAGACCCGGCGGATCATCGATGCCGATGTGTTGGCGTCGGCCAGGCCGGGGCTGCACCTGATCAATATCGCCCGTGGGGCGTTGATCGATCAGCCGGCGTTGTTGCAGGCACTCGACACGGGGCACATCGCCCTGGCCAGCCTGGACGTCGCCGACCCCGAGCCGCTGCCGGCGGGCCACCCTTTCTATAGCCACCCGCGGATCCGCCTGTCGCCCCACACCTCGGCCAATTCGCCGCGGGTCTACCTGAATATCGCCCGCCTGCTGGGGCGCAATTTGCAGCACTGGGGTGCTGGCTTGCCCCTGGAGAATCCGGTGGAGATCCAGCGTGGCTACTGATCTGCACCGCCTGCATGGACCGACGCAGGAGATGTGGCGATTTCAAGGGCGCCAAGCACGGCCCTGCGGGCCTTTGCGCAGATGACAACTTCAAGGAGAGCGGACATGACTGCACATTTTCGTCCCGCGGTGTATGACTTGCCCCGCGATGGCCATACGGTTTTTCGCTGGGAACACCCGCCCCAGCAGGCCACGGTCGAGCTGGAACGCCGGCAGCGCAAGCAAAGCCTGGCCGCGGCCTTCCGGGTGTTCGCCCGGCTGGGCTTCGACATGGGCGGCGCCGGGCATATCACCGTGCGCGACCCGGGACGTCCGGACCATTTCTGGGTCAACCCGGTGGGGGTGTATTTCGGCCATGTGCGGGTGTCCGACCTGCTGCTGGTCAACCCCGAAGGCGCGGTGATCGAAGGCGAGGGGGCGCTGAACCTTGCGGCATTCGCCATTCATGCCGCCTTGCACGAAGCCCATCCCGAAGTGGTGGCCGCAGCCCATGCCCATTCGTTGCACGGCAAGGCCTGGTCGAGCCTGGGGCGCCTGCTGGATCCGCTGACCCAGGACGCCTGCGCCTTTTATGAGAAGCACGGGCTGTTCGACAACTTTTCCGGGGTGGTGCTGGAGGCCAGCGAAGGCGCACGGATCGCCGCCGCGCTGCAAGGGCACAAGGCGCTGATCCTGCAGAACCATGGCCTGCTGACCGTGGGCGAAACCGTCGAGGCGGCGGTGTGGCGCTTCATCGCCATGGACAACGCCGCCCAGGCTCAGTTGCTGGCGGAAGCCGCCGGCACCCCGCGACTGATTCCCCACGAGGTGGCGCGCCACACCGCGCGCCAGGTCGGCACCGAGTTTGGCAGCTGGTTCAGCTTCCAGCCTTACCGCGAGCGGATCGTGCGCGAAGAACCGGATTTTCTCGATTAAGGATCCTTGCCCATGCAGCGTCGTCGTTTTCTCCAACTCTCGGCCCTGGCCGGTCTGGCCGCCGCCTTGCCGCGCCTGGGCCTGGGAGCCTCCGTGGACCTATCCGGGGTCACCTTGAATGTCGCTACCTACAAGGGCGCGGCGCCGAGCTTCTTCGCCGAGGCGGGCATCGAGCCGCCCCCCTACAAGGTCAGGTACGCCGAGTTCAGCGGCGGTAACCTGAGCTTCGAGGCCCTGGTCAGCGGCACCCTGGACATCTCGCCGATGAGCGAGATCCCGCCGATCTTCGGCATCAAGAACCACGCCCCGGTGAAGCTGATCGCGGTGCTCACCGGCGACGTCAACAACCAGGCCTTCATCGTGCCCAAGGGCTCTGCGGTGCAGTCGGTGGCCGAGCTCAAGGGCAAGCGCATCGGCTACATCCGCTCCACCAGCTCGCATTACTTTCTGCTCAAGGCACTCAAGGAACAGGGCCTGGGCTTTGCCGACATCGTGCCCATGGCGCTGACCCCGCAAGACGGTTTTGCTGCCTTTCAGAACGGCGCCCTGGATGCCTGGGTCAGCTTCGGCTACTTCATCCAGCTGGCGGAACTGCGGGCCGGGGCCCGGGTGTTGAAGACCGGCCAGGGCTACCTGTCTGGCAACTACGTGATCGCCGCCAACCAGAACAGCATTGCCGACCCGCTCAAGCACGCGGCGATCACCGACTACATCCTGCGCGAGTACCGCTCCTGGCAATGGATCGCCAGCCATCCCGAGGAATGGGCGACCAAGAGCGCACAGATCCTCGGCATGCCGCGCGAAGTGTTCCTCGCCCAGTACCGGGCCCAGAGCGGCCCGCGGTTGCTGCAACCGGTGGACGACGCGGCGGTGAAATCCCAGCAGGACGTGGCCGACCTGTTCTTCGAAGCCGGCGTACTGCCCCAGCAACTGGATGTTTCCGGCTTGTGGGACCGCAGCTTCCACTGGTCCTGACCCTGTGGGAGCCGGCTCAAGCCTTGCAGTGCTCGGGATAACGCCTTCGCTGGCAAGCCAGCTCCTACGGAACACCCGACACCCCGCGTAGGAGCCGGCTTGCCGGCGAAGAGGCCTTCAAGCCTTGCAGCACCCGGGAGAGCGCCTTCGCTGGCAAGCCAGCTCCTACGGAACACCCGACACCCTGTGTAGGAGCCGGCTTGCCGGCGAAGAGGCCCTCAAGCCTTGCAGTGCCCGGGAGAGCGCCTTCGCTGGCAAGCCAGCTCCTACGGAACACCCGACACCCTGCGTAGGAGCCGGCTTGCCGGCGAAGAGGCCCTCAAGCCTTGCAGTGCCCGGGAGAGCGCCTTCGCTGGCAAGCCAGCTCCTACTATCCGCAGGGGCGATTTCCTTGATTGGCCAGGAGGCCCCATGTTGTCTCGAAACTTGCTGTGCCTGGCACTACTCAGCCCCTGGGCGCTGGCCGCCAGCCCGGCGCAATCGTTGCACCAGCGCCTGACGGTGCTCGACAGCCACCTCGACACGCCGATGCAACTGGCCCGCCCCGGGTGGGACATCACCCAGCGCCATGACTACCGGGACGACCTGTCCCAGGTCGATCTGCCACGGATGAAAGAGGGCGGGCTGGACGGCGGGTTCTGGGCCATCTTCACCCCACAGGGCCCGCTCAACGCCGAGGGCCGGACCCTGGCCAGCGAACATGGGCTGGCGGTGCTGGCGCGGATCCGCGACCTGATCGCCGCCCACCCCGATGACTTCGCCCTGGCCCTGCAGGCCAACGATGTTCCGGCCATCGTTGCCCGTGGCCAGCGGGTGGTCTTCATCAGCATGGAGAACGCCGAGCCCCTGGCCGCCGACCCGGCGCGCTTGCACACCTATTATCGCCAGGGCCTGCGCATGCTCGGCCTGGTGCACTCGGCCAACAACGACTTCGCCGATTCGGCCACCGCCCTGCCGCAGTGGCACGGCCTGAGCCCGGCGGGGCGCGAGCTGGTGGCCGAGGCCAATCGCCTGGGCATCCTGCTGGACGTGTCCCATGCCTCGGATCAGGTCTTCGACCAGGTCCTGGCCCTGTCCCGCGCGCCGATCATTGCCTCGCATTCCAGCAGTCGGGCGATCACTGCCCATCCGCGCAACCTGGATGACCAGCGCCTGCGCCAGCTGGCGGCCAGGGGCGGGGTGGTGCAGGTCAACAGTTTCCCCAGCGACCTGATCAACAGCCTGCCCAACCCCGAACGCGACAAGGCCCTGGGGCCGCTGTACCGCGAGTTTCGCCTGGCCGCGAGCCTGAGCCCCGGGCAGGTGGCGGACCTGGCCGAGCGGATTCGTCAGGTCGAGGCTCGTTACCCGCAGCCCAGGGCCAGCCTGGACGACTACATGCGCCACCTGCTGCACATCCTTGAGGTGGTGGGCCCGGACCATGTGGGCATCGGTGCCGACTGGGATGGCGGCGGCGGAGTGCAGGGGCTGGAGGATGTGGCGCAGCTACCGCGAATCACCGAGCGCCTTTTGGCGGCGGGTTACAGCGAAGCGGACCTGGCGAAGATCTGGGGTGGGAATCTGCTGCGGGTGCTCGACGCTGCCCAACAGGCAGGGGGCGGCTTACCGGCGAATTTGCCCTAGGTCATACGGGGGGCTGGATATGGCCTTCGCTGGCAAGCCAGCTCCTACCTGAGGAGGTGTTGCGGTTTTTGGGGCTATGCGCAGGGCGCAGAATCTTCTGCTTGGAATATGAAACAAAGTAATATTTGCATATGCTTAAAATGTATTTCTCTTATTAAATGAGCGCCCCTAGGATGGCTTCCCATAGACCCAAGTGACTGCATAAGTCCGCAGGCTATAACCGAACGCACTATCCATTCGCCGCAGGGAGCGCTGGCATGCCACTGACCAGAAGACAATTGATCGCCCGTATCGCCGCTGTCGGCGGGGTCCAGGCGGCGAGCGCGGTCATGGGCCTGTTCGGTGGCTCGGGCAATGCCGAGGCCTTGGAGGAGAACTATGCGTCGCTGCCCAGCGCGGCGGTGGGCAAGGGCGCTTCGGTGGTGGTGATCGGCGCCGGGATCGGTGGCCTGGTCAGCGCCTATGAGCTGAACAAGGCCGGGTTCAAGGTCACGCTGCTCGAAGCCCGGGAGCGGGTCGGCGGGCGCAACTGGACGGTGCGCGGCGGCGATCGGGTGGAGTACAGCGACGGCAGTGTGCAGGTCGCCGAGTTCGACGACGGCTTCTACCTCAACGCCGGGGCCGGTCGCCTGCCCAGCCATCACCAGTTGATGCTCGGCTACTGCCGCGAGCTGGGGGTGGAGCTGGAGGTGCTGGTCAACACCAGCCGAAATGCCCTGGTGCGTCCGGACCTCAATCAGCCAGCGTTGCAGATCCGTCAGGCGGTCAATGACAGTCGCGGGCATTTTTCCGAACTGCTGGCCAAGGCGGTCAACCGGCATGCCCTGGACCAGGAGCTGACGGCGGCCGATCGCAGCAACTTGCTGAGCTTTCTGAAAACCTGGGGCGACCTTTCCGACAAGCTCGAATACCTGGGCTCGGCGCGCTCCGGCTACAAGGTTTGGCCCGGTGCCGGCGACCAGTTGGCGCAGAAGAACGACCCGTTGCCGTTGCAGACCCTGCTCAACCCGGCGTTGACCACGGCGCTGATGATCGATGAATACCCGGAATTCTCGCCCACCATGTTCCAGCCGGTGGGCGGCATGGACCGCATCCCCCAGGCGTTTGCCCGGCGTCTGCAAGGGCAGTTGCGGCTGCACAGTGAGGTGCGTTCCATCACCAACCGGGCTGACGGTGCCGAGGTGGTCTACCTGGACCGGCGCAGCGGCCGCACCCAGAGTCTCAAGGCCGACTACGTGATCAGTTCCCTGCCCTTGCCGCTGCTGGCCAAGGTCGAGAACAACTTCAGCGCCCCGGTGCGTCAGGCCATCGGCGCGGTGCAGTTCGGCTACGCCAACAAGGTGGCCTGGCAGTCGCGGCGCTTCTGGGAAAGCCAGTACCAGATCTACGGCGGGCTGTCGTTCATCAACCAGGAGGCCTCCGGGCTCTGGTACCCCAGCGGTGGTTTCAACCAGGCCGAGGGGGTGCTGGTGGCGGCCTACAACAACGGTGAAACCGCCCGCAGGTTCGGGGAGAAAACCCTGGCCCAGCAGATCGAGATTTCCCGCCAGGCGGTGGAGCTGCTGCACCCCGGCCATGGCCATGAACTGCGCAAGCCGCTGGCGATTGCCTGGGGCAAGATCCCCTACAACCTCGGCCCCTGGATCAGCCATGAAGTGGTCGAGCCGGACTACAGCCTGCTCAACCAGCCCCAGGGCCGGGTCTACCTGACCAGTGACGGCCTGGCCCACAGCGGCGTGGGCATCTGGCAGGAAGCCGCCGCCGGCGCCGCGCGGCGAGTGGTGCGCCATCTCTTTGAACGGGCGCAAGGCTCGTCGCTACAGCAAACGGCCTGAAAAAGCCGAGCACTCATAAAACAGCAGTCACCCATTGCCGGGTAGCGGACCTCCGAGGCTGGCAAACACAACCTTGGAGCGTCTTTGCATGTCTTTGAAAAACACCGTCGTAGGGCTGGGGCTGTTGTGCGCCGCCAGCAGCAGCTGGGCCGCGGGGATCCAGCGCGTGCCGTCCAGCTATCCCCATTCGCCGATCCTGCAATCGGTGACCTTGCCCGCCAACAGCGAGGTGACCTACCTCTCCGGCCTGCTGCCGGACCCGGTGGACCCCAAGGCGCCCAAGGAACAGATCCACGCTGCCGGCAACACCGAAAGCCAGGCCCGCGAGGTGCTGCGCAAGGTGCAGACGATCCTCGCCGGCCAGGGCTTGAGCCTGGGGGATGTGGTGCAACTGCGGATCTACCTGGTGGGCGATCCGGCCCAGGGCGGCAAGCTGGATTTCGACGGCCTGCAAGTGGCCTTCCGCGAGTTCTTCGGCACCGAGAAACAGCCGCTCAAACCCGCCCGGACCACGGTGCAAGTGGCGGGGCTGGTACTGCCCGGCGCCTTGATCGAAGTCGAAACCGTCGCCGCCCGAGCGCGCTGATATGCCTGTCAAAGGATCTGAAGCCATGAGTATGTCCTTGCATAAAATCGTCCTCGGCGCCGCGCCCCTGAGCCTTGGCCTGCTGAGCCTGGCAACCCCGGTGGAGCTGCTGGCCGCCGATGAAACCCTCGGCACCGTAGTGGTCACCGGCGTGCGCGGCAGCCAGCAGCGCACCGTCACCAACAGCCCGGCGCCGATCGATGTGATCGACAGCGAACAGCTGCGCAGCATCGGCCAGAACGGCCTGAAAGAAATGCTCGGGCGCCTGTTGCCGTCGTTCAACGTGCCCACCATCAACGGCGGTGGCACCGCCTTCCTGGTGCGCGGGGTGAGCATGCGCGGCCTGGGCGGCGATCAGGTGCTGGTGCTGATCAACGGCAAGCGCCGGCACAACTCGGCGCTGATCAACAACGGTGCGCGGGTCGGTAATGCCTCGGTGCCGGTGGACCTGGACCTGATTCCCACCGCCGCCATCGAGCGTATCGAAGTGCTGCGCGACGGCGCCGCCGCGCAGTACGGCTCCGACGCGATTGCCGGGGTGATCAACATCATCCTCAAGCGCAACGCCGAGGGCCTGACTTCGGACACCACCCTGGGCCAGTACTACGACGGCGACGGCACCACCGGCCACGAGGCCTTCAACTGGGGCAACAAGCTGGGGGAGGACGGCGGCTTCTTCAACCTGTCCTGGGACGCCAAGCTCCAGGAACCCTACGAGCGTTCCAGTGCCGCCAGCGGCCAGCTGTACTTCAAGCAGGCCGACGGCTCGCCGGACCCGCGGGAAAGCAATCGCCAGGGCTGGGGCACCGAGTACGGCCTGGGCCGCGACCGCACCACCAGCCTGGCCTACAACGCCGAGCTGCCCCTGGCTGACGACCTCAAGCTGTATTCGTTCTCGACCCTGAGCTATCGCAACAGCAACAAGAACCTGGGCCATCGCAAGCCCACCGACATCACCAGCCTGGCGGGGGTGCCCAATGCGCCGTACCCCAATGGCGGCCAGGCGCGACGGGAAATCCGCGAGACCGACTTCCAGGTCGCCGGCGGGGCCAAGGGCCTCGCCGGCGGTTGGGACTGGGACCTGTCGAGCACCTACGGCAAGGATCGCGGGGTGCTCGATACCGCCAACAACCTGAACATTTCCAACGGTCCCTACAGCCAGCACGACTTCCACCTGGGCAACCTGGTGTTCGACCAGTGGACCAACAACCTGGACTTCTCCCGGGCCCTGGACATCGGCTGGAGCAGCCCGCTGGAAACCTCCTTCGGGGTGGAATACCGCTGGGAGAAATACGCGCTGGAGGAGGGCGAGCCCAACTCCTACAACCAGGGCAGCTATGTCCCGGCCACGGGTCCCTTTGCCGGCGTGGTGCCGGACCCGGGGCTGTTCTCGGTCAACGGCACCACCCCGGAAGACGCCTACAGCCTCAAGCGTCACAGCGAGGCGGCCTATGTGGACCTGGGCCTGAACATCACCCCCAACTGGTACGTCGGCGCGGCGGCGCGCTATGAGAAGTACAACCTCGGGGTGGGCGATACCACCAGCGGCAAGCTGACCACGCGCTACGAGTTCCTCCCTGGCTACGCGGTACGCGCGGCGGTGAGCAACGGTTTCCGCGCGCCGTCCCTGGCCCAGAGCGTGTTCTCCACCACCAGCACCGTGACCCAGTTCGGCGCCGGTGGCACCACCAGCTCGGTGCGCACCAAGCAGATGCGCCCCAATTCGCCGGAAGCCATTGCCCTGGGGGCCAAGGACCTGGAGCCGGAAACCTCGCGCAACTACAGCCTGGGCTTCACCGCCGAACCCACCGAACGGCTGCGCCTGACCGCCGACTTCTACCTGATCGACATCGACAAGCGCATTCTCCAGACCGGCATCCTCAAGGGCCCGGCGGTGTCGCAGATCCTGGTGGAGAACGGCCTGTCGCCAAACCTCGCCGGGCAGTACTACACCAACGCCGCCGATACCCGGACCAAGGGCGTCGACCTGGTGGCGGACTACAGCCAGTCGTTCGGCGAGTACGGCACGGCCAAATGGAGCGTGGCCTACAACCACAACAAGACCACCATCCGCGACCTGGCGGACACCCCGTCGGCCCTGTCGCGCCTGGGGGCCGGCTATGTGCTGTTCGACCGCCAGCAGCAGATCGACCTGACCAAGTCCACGCCCAAGGACAAGTGGATCCTCTCCACCAACTACAAGGTCGGCGACTGGACCACCAACCTGCAGCTGACCCGCTTTGGCGAGTACACCGAAGGCTCGAACCTCCCGGCCAACGACCGCACCTACAGCGCCAAGTGGATCACCGACCTGGACGTGGCCTACGACGTGACGCAGAACCTCACCGTGGCGGTGGGCGCCAACAACCTGTTCGACGTGTACCCGGACAAGATCGGCCTCAAGGCCTGGGCGGGGACCTATGAATACGGGATGTTCTCGCCTTATGGACTGGGCGGTGGTTATTACTACAGCCGCGTCAGCCTGGCGTTCTGAGCATGACCACGATGACTCTTGCAGGAGCTGGCTTGCCAGCGAAGGCGGCCGCATGAGTGGCGCAGGGTTCAGGGGCCATTCGCCGGCAAGCCGGCTCCTACAGCGGTTGCGTCAGCCTGGCGTTCTGCAGCACGCCAGCCAGCTACCTCGTAGGAGCTGGCTTGCCAGCGAAGGCGGTCGCATGACTGGCGCATGGTTCAGGGGCCATTCGCCGGCAAGCCGGCTCCTACAGCGGTTGCGTCAGCCTGGCGTTCTGAGCATGGCCACGATGACTCTTGTAGGAGCTGGCTTGCCAGCGAAGGCGGTCGCATGAGTGGCGCATGGTTCAGCGGCCATTCGCCGGCAAGCCGGCTCCTACAAGGACTGGTGTTGTGTTTGTGGCTGGGCACTGCGCTGGCGCAGCCGGTGCTGCGGGTGTCCAGCCAGAAGCAGTCGCTGAAGATCCTGCTCGAAGCCGCCGGCGAGTTGGAGCAGGTGCCGTATCCCATCGAATTCGCCTCTTTCGCTGCCGCCGCGCCCACCGCCGAGGCCCTGGCCGCGGGGGCGGTGGATATCGGCAGCCTGGGGGACGCGCCCTTTGTGTTCGCCGCCGCTGCCGGGGCGCCGATCAAGACCGTGGGGGTGATCAAGCTCAAGGTCACGCCCACGGCGGTGGCGATGCTGGTCAGGGAGGACTCGCCGCTACGGGATGCCGCCGACCTCAAGGGCCGGCGCATCACCACCACGCGCGGCTCCATCGGTCATTTCCTGGCCCTGGCCGCCCTGCGTTCGGTGGGCCTGCACGGCGCGGATGCGCAGTTCATCTTTCTCCAGCCGGCCGAGTCCCGCAGCCTGCTGAGCAATGCTCAGGCCGACGTCTGGTCGACCTGGGACCCCTACACCAGCATGGTGCAGATGGAGGGCGGCACCCGGGTGCTGGTCAGTGGCGAGGGGCTGTTCGCCGGTCACATGCTGCTGGTGGCCAATGATCAGGCGATTCGCGACAAGCCGCAGCAGATCGCCGATTTCCTCCGGCGCCTGGACCGCGCCTATGCCTGGGCCAACCAGCATCTGGAGGCGTTTGCAAAGATCCAGGCCGGCTACAGCGGCCTGCCATTGGAGGTGCATGAACGTTCCAATCGCTACTCGCTGCCCCGGCGTATCGCCGTGGGCCCGGCCGTGGTCGAGGACGTGCAGCACACCGCGGATCTGTACCGTGAAGAAGGCATCATCCACAAGTCGTTCGATGCGGCGACTTATATGGATTCTTCATTCAATGAAGTTGAATGAATTTATGGCGGTTTTATTAATAAGACTCGGGAGCTTTTGAATAAATAAAGAGTAATGATGTCCATCTTTTAACTTAACTATCAGCGAATTTCATAATTCTCCGTCAGTACTTGTGAAAGTGTGGGTGGTGGCCGCTATTTGCCTGATTTTCGATACATTTTTAAGTTTGGAGATTAGAGATAAAGGGTATTTCACAAGACCTTCTCAACTGCCTAATGTGGCCCTGAAACAAATTATTACGTTCTGCCAGTGTTGTACTTCGTCGCTACTTCCAGGGAATAAGGGAGCTTGCATGTTCACAGTCACTACTGCCGACAAACTTGAAGCGCGGCATATCCTCGATGTTGTGGAAAAACGCTCTTACGGCGTTCAGCTCAAAGGTTTCTGCCCACCGGATACCTTGCAGGTGGCGCGGGATCATCTGTACCAGCAGGAACTGCGCAGTGCCTTCAGCCAGCAGCAGGAATTCGTCCGGATCGGCAAGGCCTATATCGAGATCCAGGATGAGCAGAGCCGGGCCGAGTACCACGCCCTGGCCCTGCCCAACATTCGCAAGATCCGTAATCTGTTCCGGCCCCTGGCCTCGCCCATCGACGAGCTGCGCTTGCTGCTGGACGAGGTCTGGCCCCAAGGCGCGCACCTGCTGCAGGTGGACGGGCAGAAGTGCTTCGTCGGCATCGCCCGCTTCCAGGGTTCGGGGGTCGATCTCACGCCCCACACCGACAAGCTCGAACGCAATGCGCCCGAGGGCCACAGCCCGCAATTGCTGACCCAGCTGTCGACCAACATCTACCTGGAGATCCCCGAGGACGGCGGTGAACTGGAGATCTGGGGCATCGAGCCGGACGAAGAGGAGTACAACCGCCTCAAGGGCGAGCGGGCCTATGGCATCGAGCGCCACCTGCTGCCGCCGCCGGACTTCGTGGTCAAGCCCGAGCCCGGCGACCTGATCCTGCTCAATCCGCGGCTGATCCACGCGGTCCGCCCTTCGGCCAGCAGCACCCGGGTCACCCTCGGGGTCTTTATCGGTTACTACGGCGAACACCAGCCTTTGGCCTACTGGAGCTGAACTCATGAGCAAGGTGCAGGAAATCAACCTCAAGGCCTACTTCAACAAGGGCGGCGAGGAGCACGAATTCGACGGCAAGCGCGTGGTCCTGGCGGTCAGCGTCGGCCAGGAATACCACGAGGACCAGAAGCTGCGGTCCACCATCCACTTGATCAACCAGTCCGGCTTCAGCCACGTCAAGGTGGTGGTGGCCGACACCCTGCAACGCCACAACAAGCATGGCAAATCTCCCGGCGAGGCGTTGTCGGCATCGATCCGCGACGGCGATGCCTGGCTGGCGCGCAACCAGAGCATTCTCGACGGCCTGCGGGTGCCGTACCACATCACCCGCTGGAACCAGGAACTGGCCAGCGACCGTTACGCCGAACTGCGCCAGCAACTGGACCAGATCTATCAGCAGCGCGAGGAATTGCGCCAGGCCATCGACAGCACCATCAGCGTGTTCACCGAGCGCCTGCGCCTGCGCGATGAACAGGCGGACATCGAGCGGGCGGCGGCCCAGTGCCGGGAATACATCCTTGAGGAGATCCCGATCATCCTGCCGCTGTGGGCCGACGAGGGTTACCACTACGTGCTCTATCCGCAGCAGATGACCACGGCCATGGCCACCAGTCGCGAGCTGCTGATCGAACCCCACAGCCCGGACCGGGTGCGCTGGCTGCCGCTGAAGTTCAAGAAGCGCGGGATTCCGATTCCGTTCACCTTGCCCGGCGCCATTCACCCCAACTGGACCAGCGGCGCCATCGCCATCTGACCCGCAAGGATCCGCCGTTCTCGCTGACCTTTGCAGGAGCTGGCTTGCCAGCGAAGGCGTCCCTGGAGCGATACAGGACTCAAGGGCCTGCCCGCTGGCAAGGCTCCTACGGCTAACGGTTTTTCTATGACTGACAAGGAGTTTCCATGAGCGTTTTTGCGCAACAGCAACGCAAGTGGTGGGCATTGCTCGGGGTGAGCATCGCCAGTTTTCTCGGCTGTGTGGATTTCACCATCGTCAACACCGCGCTACCGGCGCTGCAGGCCGATCTCGGCGCTTCGGTGGACAGCCTGCAGTGGGTGATCAATGGCTTCATCCTGACGCTGTCGAGTTTCATGGTGCTGGTGGGGCGCCTGGCCGACCTGCATGGACGCAAACGGGTGCTGTTCATCGGCTTGAGCGTGTTCGGCCTGGCCTCGCTGGCGGCCGGACTGGCGACGCAGATCGACACCCTGATCGGCGCCCGGGTGCTTCAGGGGCTGGCCTGTGCGGTGCTCTACACCGCCTCCGGGGCGATTGTCTCCAGCACCTTCGACAGCGCCGAACAGGGCAAGGCCTTTGGCGTGCTGTTTGGGGTCAACGGCGTGGGGCTGGCGATCGGGCCGGTGCTGGGCGGGTTGATCACCAGTGGTTTTGGCTGGCAATGGATCTTCCTGATCAACGTGCCTTTCGTGCTGCTGAGCCTGGGCATCTGCAGCTTCAGCGTGCAGGAGTCACGCTCGGCACAGAGCGGTGCGCGGCTGGATGGCTGGGGCGCTTTGCTGTTGCTGATCGGCCTGCCGAGCCTGGTGCTGGTGATCGTCCAGGGTGGTGCCTGGGGCTGGGGTTCACGCTTGACCCTGAGCCTGATCGCCCTGGCGCTGCTGGCCCTGGTGGCGTTCCTGGCGGTGGAGAAACGGGTCGCGGCGCCGATCATCGATCTCAAGCTGTTCGCCAACCGGCGCTTTGTCGCCGGGGTGGCGGCCAGTTTCGGCCTGGCGCTGTTCTATTGCGTGGCGTTTTTCGTCATGCCGCTGTACCTGGCGCAGATCCGTGGCGCGTCGGTGCAGGCCAGCGGCCTGCTGTTACTGCCCACCACC
Organism: Pseudomonas saponiphila; assembly: GCF_900105185.1. Lineage (NCBI taxonomy): Bacteria > Pseudomonadati > Pseudomonadota > Gammaproteobacteria > Pseudomonadales > Pseudomonadaceae > Pseudomonas > Pseudomonas saponiphila. The sequence continues at coordinate 1,927,873 of NZ_FNTJ01000002.1, forward strand.
TTGGGCGTGGCGCTGCTGTCGCCGCTGGTGGGGCGGCTGGTGGACCGCAAGGGCCCGGCGCTGCTGATTAAGGCCGGGTTGCTGCTGTTCGTGCTCTCGGCGCTGTTGCAGGCCGGCTTCGATCGGCAGACGTCGCTGGCCTATCTGCTGGCGGCCTTCGTCATCATGGGCCTGGGCTGGGCGAGCATTCTCGGGCCGTCGACGGTACTGGGCATTTCCTCGGTGCCCCAGGCCGTGGGCTCGGTGGCCATGGGCTCGCTGATGACCCTGCACAACGTTGGCGGTGGCATCGGGCTGGCGGTCGGAGTGGGCTTGTTCCACCACTTTTCCGCCACGCCGCTGGATGACGCCCAGGGCGCTTTCCTCAATGGTTATCGCGGGGTGATGCTGTTCCTGGCCCTGGCGACGCTGCTGGTCTGGGCTTCGGTAAGCCTGTTGCTGCGCGCCGCGCCGCTGCCGGTGGCGGCGGCCGAGGAGGGCGCCAGCCATGGCTGAGCGCGGCGGGCAGATGGGGCTGGGGGCCTTTCTCTCCGGCTCCGGTGCCCACGGCGGCAGTTGGCGCCATCCCCGGGCGGATGCTGATGCCTCGTTGAATTTCCAGCGCTACCGGGATTACGCCCAGACCCTGGAGCGGGGCTGCTTCGACGCGCTGTTTCTCAATGACAACGTGGCGGTAGGGGACCTCGATCCGCGGGTGCTGGCCCGCAGTTCCCACAGCCTGCGCTGGGACCCGCTGACCCTGCTGCCGGCCCTGGCGGTGGTGACCCGGCACATCGGCCTGATCGCCACCGCCAGCACCACCTACAACGAGCCTTACAACCTGGCGCGCAAGTTCGCCTCGCTCGATCACTTGAGCGAGGGCCGAGCGGGCTGGAACCTGGTGACCGGGCTGATCGGCGGCGAGAACTTCAATCAGCCCGAGCCCATGAGCCACGCCCAGCGTTATGCCCGGGCCGAGGAATTTTTCGAGGTGGTCAGTGGCCTGTGGGACAGCTGGGCCGATGACGCCTTTCCCCGGGACCAGGCCAGCGGCCAGTGGCTGCGCCCGGAGCGGATGCACCTGTTGCAGCACCGTGGCCAGCACTTCCAGGTGCAGGGGCCATTGAACGCGCCACGGCCCATGCAGGGCTGGCCGGTGATCGCCCAGGCTGGCTCGTCCGGGCCGGGGTGCGAGCTGGCGGCGCGTTGCGCCGAGCTGGTGTTCACCGCCCAGACCGACCTGCAGCAGGCCAAGGCGTTCTACGCCGGACTCAAGGAACGCCTTCCCGCTTACGGCCGCCATGCCGGGCAGTTGAAAATCTTCCCGGGCATCGCTCCCACGGTGGGCCGCAGCCTCAACGAGGCCGAGGAAAAGTACCAGCAGTTGCAGGAATTGCAGGACCCTCAGGCCCAGCTCAAGGCGCTGTCCTACCTGCTGGACCTGGGCATCGACCTGTCGCGCCTGCCCCTGGATGCCCAGGTGCCGCTGTTGGCGGATGCGCCGCCCACCGAACGGCACAAGAGCCGTCGGCAACTGGTGGTGGAACTGGTCCGCCGGGAACGGCCGACCCTGGCGCAGTTGCTGCGCAGCCTGTCCGCCAGTGGGCACAAGGTGCTGGTGGGCACCCCGGGGCAGATCGTCGACGAGATGGCGAGCTGGTACGAGGAATACGCCGCCGATGGCTTCAATGTGCTGTTCACCCACCTGCCGGGGGCCATCGACGACTTTGTGCAATTGATCACCCCGGAGCTGCAACGCCGGGGCCTGTTTCGCCAGCGCTACACGGGGCACAGCCTGCGCGAGCACCTGGGGCTGGCGCGGGTGGAAAACCGATTCTTCAGCCACCGGGGCAATGGCTGAATCGCCGAAAGGGGCTTTACTCCCAAGGCGCAACGCCCATCGATCGAGGTCCATTGATCAACACAAGGAGCAACAGCATGTCCGGATGGTATGAGTTGAAGAAAAGCAGCAGCGGTCAGTTTCGTTTCGTGCTCAAGGCGGCCAACGCCGAGATCATTCTCACCAGCGAGCTGTACACCACGCGCGCGGCCGCCGAGAACGGCATTGCCTCGGTGCAGGCCAACAGCCCCCAGGAGGAGCGCTACGAGCGCAAGAGCGCCAAGGACGGCAAGCCCTATTTCAATCTCAAGGCGGCCAATCAGCAGATCATCGGCAGCAGTGAAACCTATTCCTCGGAGGCGGCCCGGGACAAGGGCATCGCCAGCGTCAAGGCCAACGGTCCGAGCCACAACATCAAGGACCTGACCGCCGTCTGACCCGGCTCGGCACTCTGAACCGTTTTGCCCGGCCAGGGGCAAGGCGGTGGCGCCGCGCGGGGCGTGCCCGGCGGAAACGCGGCGCCGACGTTGGTAGCGAACAGGGGGGGGGCGATCCACTGGCGTTCGTCAGCCGATTGACGACGTAATTCTGGCTAAATGCCATCACTTACATTAGGCTGCGCGCCCGTCACGGGGTGGTCGGCGTACCTGGCGCTCTGGTTGACGTAATCGATCATTGTCCAAGGGATCTGCGACCTCATGATTCGCCCTCTCGTATTGCTCGCCACGCTGCTGGCGCTGAGTGGCTGCTACAGCCTGCCGTCCACGAAAATCGCCGAGAGCATGCGCCCCGACCCGCAGTCGGGTGTGGCCTACGTGGTGGGGGTGGTGGGTATCTGGCCCAAGGCGGTGCACACCGCCAACGAACAGATGCTGCTGATTCGCCCACGGGGCGGCGAGGGATTCGCCTCGGCGCGCTTGTACAACCAGATCTACGGCCGCACGCCACGGGATGTCCGCGAAACCTGGCACGGCATCGGCAGCCTGTTCGTGATGCCGCTCAAACCCGGGCGCTACGAGATCTACAACCTGCACTTCGACCGTGGCAACGCCACCGCCTGGAGCCGCGAAGACTTCTCCATCCCCCTGGAACTGGAAGCCGGCAAGGCCTATTACATTGGTGATTTCCGCGCTGGCTGCCTGTCGGCGGCGGGGGCCAAATGCGTGTTCCTGCACAGCGACCACCTGGTGCGCGCCAAGTACCCGCAGGTGCCGAGCCTGCAACGGGTCGATCTGGAGCAGATGGAACAAGTCACCTCGCTGATCGTCAAGGAGCAGGGGCCCAAGGCGTCGATGCTCAAGGCCATGCTCTCGGGGGATCTGTAATGGGCGCTCGGTTGTGGTGGTTGATGGTGCTGATGCTGGGGCTTGGCGGTTGCCAGACCAGCCATAGCCTCAAGCCGGCCGAGGTGGATTATCGGCAGCGGCTGCCGGCGATCAGCGTCAGTGTGATGGGCGCCATCCCGGCCGGCCTGATCCGTGACGAACTGCGTCGGCGCGGAACCTTCGAGCAGGTGCAGTCGGGGTTCAGCGCCGATGGCTACAACGTGATCGTGGCGGCCAACAGTGATTACTTTGGCTGGCAGAACATTCCCATGGGGCTGCTCAGTGCGATGACCTTTTTCATCGTGCCGGGCCGGGTCACCTGTGACAGTCAGGTGATGTTCCATGTCAGCCGTGGCGACCAGCCGCTGGCCAAGTATCGGGTCAGCAATCAGACCCGCTCCTGGCGCGGTTGGGCCAATCCCGATGGCAGCCAATACCAGCATGTGCAGCGCATCACCGATGACTTCATCGCACAGATGTTGCAGGACCCGCAGTTCAAGGCCAAGGCCCCGGTGGCGCTGAACAGCCATTGAGCGAGGGTTGAACGCGGCCCATGCCAAAGCCCGGACGGTGTCAGCCGCCCGGGCTTTTTTGTCAGGGCATCAACCCAGGGTCTGCAGCAGCGTCTGCAACTGCTGGCGTGCGCTCTGGTTCAGGGCAAACACCGGCCGGCGTGGCTCGCCGGCGTTCAGTCCGCTCAGTTCCAGCCCGGCCTTGACCGTGGCTGGCAGGCCGCCCTTGAGGATGAAATCCAGCAGCGGCAGTTGGCGGTAGAACAATTCCCGGGCCCGTTGCAGGTCATGCTCCTGCACGGCCTGATACAGGTCGAGGTTGAGCTGCGGGATCAGGTTCGCCGCCGCCGTGCACCAGCCGCTGGCGCCGGCGGTGAAGGCTTCCAGGGCCAAGGGATTGCAGCCGTTGTAGAACGGCACCTGGCCTTCACCGAGCATGTGCAGCTTGTGCATGCGCTGGATGTCGCCGGTGCTTTCCTTGACCAGGGTGACGTTTTCCACGGTGTGGAAAATCTTCAGGATCAGTTCCACCGACATGTCGGTGCCGCTGGTGGCCGGGTTGTTGTAGAGCATGATCGGCACGCCGATGCTGGCACCGATGGCCTGGTAGTGGGCGAGGATCTCGGCTTCGCTGAGCTTCCAGTAGGAGGTCGGCAGTACCATCACCACGTCGGCGCCCTGGGCTTCGGCAAAGCGCGCGCGGCGGATGGCCTTGGCGGTGGTCAGGTCGGAGACGCTGACGATGGTCGGCACGCGCTTGGCCACGTGGCGGATGCTGAACTCGGCGACCTGGTCCCATTCCGCGTCGCTCAAGTAGGCGCCTTCGCCGGTGCTGCCCAGGGGCGCGATGGCGTGGACGCCGGCGTCGAGCATGCGGTCGATGGAGCGTCCGAGGGCGTCCAGGTCCAGGCCTTCGCCGTTGGCGCCGAAGGGGGTGACGGTGTAGCCGATGATGCCGTGGATCTTGGGGGTAGACATGGTGCAACTCCTGCAAGGCATAAGGGGTGGATCAGTTCAGGCAGTCGGCGTGTTTTTTCAGGTTCTGCCGAGCGTAATAGTTGAAGGCGGCGCCGTGGCGCTTGGGCTTGGAGATCCAGTCGTGGGCTTCGCGGCCCAGCTCCGGGAGGATCGGCTTGATGGTGCCGGCGGCCATGGCCAGCAGTTGCAGCCTGGCCGCGCGCTCGATCAGCTGGGCGATCACGCAGGCCTCCTCGATGCTCGCGCCAGTGGACAGCTGGCCGTGGTGGGAAAGCAGGATCGCGCGCTTGTCGCCCAGGGCCGCGGCGATGATTTCGCCTTCTTCGTTGCCCACTGGCACCCCTGGCCAGGCTTCGAGAAAGGCGCAGTCCTCGTACAGCGGGCAGAGGTCCATGTGCGACACCTCAAGCGGTACTTCGAGCATCGACAGCGCGGCAACGTGGGTCGGGTGGGTGTGGATGATGCAGTTCACGTCCGGCCGGGCGCGGTACACCCAGCTGTGGAAGCGGTTGGCCGGGTTGGGCATGCCGTGGCCTTCGAGGACTTCCAGGTCTTCGTTGACCAGCAGCAGGTTGCTGGCGCTGATTTCATCGAAGCCCAGGCCCAGCTGCTGGGTGTAGTAGGTGCCCGGTTGCGGGCCGCGGGCGGTGATCTGCCCGGCCAGGCCCGAGTCATGGCCGTTCTCGAACAGAATGCGGCAGGTCAGGGCCAGCTTTTGCCGGTCGGTCCACGTATTATCCGCCAGGGTGTTTTGCATCTGGGTCAGGGCTTGCTTGACCAGTTGGTCTTTGGGCAGTGCTAATGTCTTGGCCATGTCGAAGGTCCTTTGAGAAGTGCAATGGACGTCGGATCTGCGCTTCACCTGCTGCTTGCGAGGTCGTTGGGTGAGTCGCGATGACACTTAAAATGCTATATGACACTTTGTGTCATTGGCAAGCGCCAATCGTTGTTTCCTAGATGGATTAACCGCTCCACATGTCTATCCGTTTGAAATTACTCAGAAAAAAACTTGGCGTGACCCTGGAGGCCCTGGCCGAAAAATCCGGGATGACCAAGAGTTATCTGTCGAAAGTCGAGCGCGGGTTGAATACCCCGTCGATCGCGGCGGCGTTGAAACTGGCCAAGGCGCTGAACGTCAAGGTCGAGGAGCTGTTCGCCGAGGACAGCCTCAGCCTCGACAGCTACAGCCTGGTGCGCAGTGACCAGCGCCAGTCGCTGGCGGCCAACGACCAGGCCCCGGGCTATGCGGTGCTGGCTCATCAGGTCAGCGAGCGCAACCTGCTGCCGTTCATCATCTACCCGGCCAAGGAGTTCAGTGACAAGACCTTCAAGGAACACCTGGGGGAGGAGTTCCTGTTCGTCCACGAAGGCCAGGTGGAAGTGGACTTCATGAACGAGCGGGTGATTCTCAACCGTGGCGATGCGCTGCATTTCAACGCACAGAAACCCCATCGCATCCGTTCCCTGGGGGACGAGCAGGCGCAGTTGCTGGTGGTGGTGCACAGCAGCGAGGACTGAAGGCGTTCATCTACCAGGAGCTGGCCGGGCGCTGGAGCCTTGTGTTGTTTCTGCGGTCGCCTTCGCTGGCAAGCCAGCTCCTACGCCAGTCGTGAGATCTGCGGGGTTGGTCAGTGTTCGACGGGCACCGACAGCGCTGGGTTGCCCAGGGCGTGGGTCTTGGAATCGAAGAAGCGCAGGCTCAGGTCCTGGCCCTCGAACAGCTTGGCGTAATGACGCTTCTGGTGCTGGATGAACGCCGCGCTGCGCGGGTAGATGGAGATCGCCAGGGTCGTGACCGCCGACTGGCGGATCGCCTGTGCCAGGTGCTGGTCCTGGGGCCCGAGGTTGTGCCCGAAGATGCACAGGGCGCCGCTGTGATCCTGCAGTTGCTGATAGCAGAACGACAGGTAGTCCGAGCTGCGGATGGTCTTGAGCTTGTCCGCCAGCGGCCCTTCGCTGACGAACAGCGGTACGTCGTCCAGGGTCTTGAGGGTGTTGTTGATGGCGAAGCTGCCCAGCAGCGTGCCTTCGGTAGCGGTCAGCTTGCGCGCGCTGCCGTCCAGGTTGCGCACCAGGTGCAGGCCGCCGTGCAGGTAGAGGAGGCGGGTCGCGGCGTCCGGGGCGGTGCCCGGTTCGAAGGCCGGATCGGCGCCGCGAAACAGGTCGTCGATGCCTTGGCTGTCATGCTGTACGGCCCAGTAGTTGAGCAGGTCGTAGTTGCTGGTGAACACCGTGGGATAACGCCGCAGTTCCTGGTTGATCGCCGCCAGGCTCTGCTCCTGGATCAGGCGCCAGGGAATGTGCACCGCGTGCACGGTGTTGATCAGCGCTTCCTTGATCGCGTAGTAGCGATTGCGCGGTGCCGCCGAGCTGACCGCCAGGGCCTTGTTGACCCGGCTGGTGGTTTTCAGGGCGCCCAGCACCTGTTCGAAACTGCGGGTCTGCAGGGCTTCGAACACGCTGAGTTCGGATGGGCTGAGGGGCTTTTCTTCCACCGTGCGGGCGTTTTCGAACAACGAGTCGTAGGCAAAGTCTTCCCACACGGCGCGGCTGGCGCCGTTGCCGATCAGCAAGCCGCTGAACGGGGTGCTTGCACGCAGGGCGTTCCAGTCTTCTAGTTCGGCATCAAATTCCTGGAAATCCATCATCGCGGTCATCGGTCTCAAGGCTGGAGGTATTTCGGCCGCCGACTTTATCACGACCGACCCTTGAGCCAGATCAACAACGCCGGTGACCGATGAGTCGATCCTGTCACGCATAACCGCATCGACACCCGAATTGGGCCTTCGCCCGGAGACTTCCTGATGAGCAGCACCTTCTTTATTCCCGCCGTCAACATCATGGGTATCAACTGCCTGGACGAAGCCATGGAGGCCATTCGCAACTATGGCTTTCGCAAGGCGCTGATCGTCACCGACGCCGGCCTGGCCAAGGCCGGGGTCGCCGGGATGATTGCCGAGAAGCTGGCCATGCAGGACATCGATTCGGTGATCTTCGACGGCGCCAAGCCCAATCCGAGCATCGCCAACGTCGAGCAGGGGCTGGCGCAGTTGCAGCAGTCGCAGTGCGACTTCGTCATCTCCCTGGGCGGCGGTTCGCCCCATGACTGCGCCAAGGGCATTGCCCTGTGTGCCACCAATGGCGGACAGATTGCCGACTACGAAGGCGTCGACCGGTCGGCCAAGCCGCAACTGCCGCTGATCGCCATCAACACCACCGCCGGCACCGCCAGCGAGATGACCCGTTTCTGCATCATCACCGACGAGTCGCGCCACGTGAAAATGGCCATCGTCGACCGCAACGTCACGCCGTTGCTGTCGGTCAACGACCCGGCGCTGATGGTCGCGATGCCCAAGGGCCTGACCGCCGCCACCGGCATGGACGCCTTGACCCATGCCGTTGAAGCCTATGTGTCCACCGCTGCCAACCCGATCACCGATGCCTGTGCGCTCAAGGCCGTCAGCATGATCAGCGCCAACCTGCGTCAGGCAGTGCACGACGGCAATGACCTGGTGGCGCGGGAAAACATGGCCTATGCGCAGTTCCTGGCCGGCATGGCCTTCAACAACGCGTCCCTGGGGTTCGTACATGCCATGGCCCACCAGTTGGGCGGTTTCTACGACTTGCCTCACGGGGTGTGCAACGCGGTGCTGCTGCCCCACGTGCAGAGCTTCAATGCGACGGTCTGCGCCCAGCGTCTGACCGATGTGGCCCATGCCCTGGGCGCGGACATTCGCGGTTTCAGCCCGGAAGAGGGCGCTCAGGCGGCCATCGCGGCGATTCGCGCCTTGGCTCGGGACGTGGAGATTCCCGCCGGTTTGCGTGAGCTGGGGGCCAAGTTGCAGGACATCCCGCTGCTGGCGGCCAATGCCCTGAAAGACGCCTGTGGCCTGACCAACCCGCGGCCGGCGGATCAACGGCAGATCGAGGAGATCTTCCGTAGCGCGTTCTGAGCCAGGGGGCGGTTCGCGGGCGAAGCGTTCACCAGCGCTGTGGCGGCTGCCGGCGAGTGTGGAATATTCGCAATATCTGTAGTCGATCCCCCCGTACCCGGTAGGGAACCAGGTAGGGCCAGCCCGGGACTACCCACTCCCGGGTGCCGGGCAGGCGGCCTTCGCGGCCGCTTGAGGGGAACCGGGCCAGTTGCTCGATACTGGCCAATAGCGTCCTGACGAATTCCGCTGCGGCCCGGGGATCGTCCTGGGCGATATGACGCGCCTCAGCATCCAGGTTGTTCAAGGCGCTGCGCAGCCATTCAATGCGCATTGTCGGTCCACTTGCCGGCGATGGCCGCCACTTCTTCGGCACTGGCGAAGTCACCCGCGTCGGCCTCGTTCAGAGCCTTCTGGATTTCCTCTATCTGCCAGGCTTCCCGCGCCAGGTATTCCCGCAGGGCATCCACGGCGAGAAACGACTTGCTGCGCCCGGTGGCCTTTGCCAGCAGGGCCAGGGTTTCAGCGAGCTCATCGGGCAAGCGCAGGGACATGATGGACATGGCGATCTCGTTGTAGTGATGTGTAATACAAAATACTACCTCGTCATACCCTAGCCCGGCCCCGGCCATTCGTCAGGTCTGGAGTTGTCACAAGGCAAGGCAACTCCCGAGCACCAGCTCCCAGCGTTGAAAGCGCCCGCGTGGCAGAGGATAGTGCGACCTGAAATCGCGCTGTATCCGCCTGTCACAAGGAGTCGTGAATGTTCCCTCGCTCTTCTCTGATCCTGCTGCTGGGCAGCCTGGGGTTGCTGGCCGGCGCCACCTCGGTGGCGGCCCAGTGCCTGCCGCCACCGCGCAATGCCGAAGTCCCGGGCTTTTCCCTGTGCAAGGACTGGCCGGCGTTTGCCGACCAGAGCATCAGCCTGCTGTCGGAGATGGTCCCGGACCCCAGCGACAGCGGCAACGGTGACGGCACCTACAACCTGCAACTGGCCGTGCTGGAGCGCAACAGCGGACAGGTCCTGGCTCGCTATGCGCAGCCGGCGGCTTTTGTTTCCGACGCGGTGCGCCTGGAGAGCGTGAAGCTCGACACCGGGCGCTTCCAGTTGACGCCCCAGGTGCGGGCGTTCGGGGTCCGGGCCGGGTTCGAAGGCTCGTCCCGGGTCAACCCTTTCAGTCAGGTCTGGCTCAGCCTGTATGTGCGCGAGGGCAGCACCTTGCGCCCGGTGCTGGAGAAGTTCCTGGCCCATTCCTACAACGGCGAATGGGATGGCCAGTGTGCCGGGGAGGGGACCAAAACCACCCGTACCCTGGAGATCGCCAAGACCCGCAGCCACGGTTATGCCGACCTGATCGTGCGTTCGGTCAGCGTCAGTACCCGCAGCGAGCAAGTCGGCGACCAGTGCCAGTCCAAGTCGCTGACCGCCAAGCCGTTGCTCGTCACTTTGCACTACGACGGCCAGCGTTATGTCCTGCCCAATGGCTACAGCGGTATCTGAGGGCGTTTTGATGAAGTGGCTGGAATCATGTGGCCTCGGCCTGGCCCTTTGTGCCGGGTTGGGGGGCGTTACGGCGGCGCAGGCGGGGTGCGACAACACGACGGATATCCCCGGAGAGTTGCATGTCTGCAAGCCCTGGCCCGCGGAGCCGGAGCTGAGCATCAGTGCCCGGGCGACGCCCATGCCCGGAAGCCAGACCGGCGACGTCCGCCGCTACAGCCTGGACGTGTCGCTGCAGGACATCGACTCCGGTTGGACCCTGGCCAGCAACTACCAGGATTCTGCTCTGTTCTCCGATGCCGTGGCCCTGCAGGGGCTGCAGATCGACACCGGGCGCTACCGTCTGAATAAAGAGCAGCGGGCCTTTGGCCTGCGGGTTCTCTATCACCACAGCTCCAGCGCCATTCCCTACGAGAAAAGCGTGCTGACCCTGTATCGACGTGAAGACAAGGAAGTCCTGCCGCTGCTGGAAGGGTTGGTGATGGATGAGAGCAACGGCGAGTTTGGCTGGGGCGGTGAATGCGAGGGCCGCTCCCGGACCCTGCACCGGACCCTGGAAGTCGGCAGTGGCCAACGCAACGGTTACGCCGATCTGATCGTGCGTACCCGTGAAGTCAGCACCCGGCATTTCAAGGGCCGTGATGGCTGCGAAAGCCGCGACCTGCCGCCCAGGAACACGCTGGCGACCCTGCATTATGACGGCCAGCGCTATGTACTGAGCACAGCCCTGAAAGGACAGTAATCGATGCTTACCGGCCTCAATCACCTGACTCTGGCGGTCAGCGACTTGCCCCGCAGCCTGGCCTTCTACCACGCGCTGTTGCAGCTGCGTCTGGAGGCCACCTGGGACGGCGGAGCCTACCTGTCGTTGCCGGGGCTGTGGTTGTGCCTGTCCCTGGACCCGCAACGGCAGGCGCCGGCCGTTGCCGATTACACCCACTACGCCTTTGGCGTCGGCGCTGCGGATTTTCCACTGCTGGTCCAGCGCCTGCGGGAGGCGCCGGTGCAGGAGTGGCGCGACAACCGCAGCGAGGGCGCGTCGTTTTATTTTCTCGATCCCGATGGCCATCGACTGGAGATCCATGTCGGTGACCTGGCCTCGCGATTACGTGCCTGTCGCGAACACCCTTATGCGGGAATGCGCTTTTACCTCAGCAACTGAGGTGGCGCTGCCCGGAAGCAGCTGACGAAAGTCGCTGGTGGCAAGGTGCCTTGATCGTGCAGAATCCGCCAGATTCGTTCTGTGCCTGGCGTTTCCGTGAGGTGCATCCGTTCTGGAGTCTTGCCGATGACCTCATCGCTGTTGCTGGCCGTTATCGCCTCGGGTTTCATTTATGCCATCACCCCCGGGCCCGGGGTCCTGGCGGTGTTCGGTATCGGTGCGTCCCGAGGCCGGAAGGCCGGTGCCGGGTTTCTCGGCGGGCACATGCTGGGGGATGTGCTCTGGTGCAGCACGGCGCTGATTGCCATTGTCGGCGCCCGGGAAATCGGCAGCGACGCTTTCAATATCCTCGGCCTGTTCAGTGGCCTGTACCTATTCTGGCTGGGCATGCGCGCGATCCGCGCCCGTCGCGGCAACGGCGATGAGCCCCAGGGCGCCGCGCGCCATCCGTTCTGGCACGGCGTGCTCTTCGGCCTGACCAATCCCAAGGCCTACCCGGTGGCCGTGGCCACCTTCACCGCGCTGCTGTCCAGCCGCGCCGAACTGCTCACCTGGTCGATGCTGCCCGGTCTGATTGCCCTGAGCTTCCTCGGGGGCCTGGCGGCATACGCTATTCTCATCGGCGTTGTCGGCGCGCGTCGGGTGCGCAACGGCTACCTGCGCCACGAGCTGGCGATCACCCGGATTTGCGGGGTGATGTTCATCGGTTTCGCGATCAATGCCCTGCTGCATGCGGTACCGGGGCTGATCGGCAACAAGGCATAACGCCGCTCGCGGGTTGCGAGGGTGTAAGGCCGGTGCTCGACACTGGCCGAACAGGCTCAAGGGATGGGTACTCAGTGCATTTTTCATGGGTAGTAGCTTTCTCTGATGGCAACCAACAACTCCGCGCCTCTGGCCAGTTTCATCGACCTGCTCCTGGATGCCGTGTGCGCCGTGGATATCGAGGGTCGCTTCGTGTTTGTCAGCGCTGCCTGCGAGCGGGTTTTCGGCTACACCGCCGATGAGCTGATCGGTCGGCGGATGATCGAGCTGGTGCACCCTGACGATCGTGAACGTACCTTGCAGGCTGCCCGGGAAATCATGGGCGGCGTGCCCAAGCCCAACTTCGAGAATCGCTACCTGCGCAAGGACGGGCGCGTGGCCCATATCCTCTGGTCGGCACGCTGGTCGGAGGTGGACCAGTTGCGCATTGCCGTGGCCCGGGACATCACCGAGCGCAAACTGGCCGAGTCGAAACAGGCCGCGCTGTATGCCATCTCCGAGGCGGCCCATGCCACCGAAGACCTGCTGGGGCTGTTCAAGCGGGTGCATCGGATCATCGGCGAGTGGCTGCCGGCGCTCAATTTCGCCCTGGCGCTGTACGACGAACGCAGCGACAGCCTGAGCTTTCCCTACCACGTCGACGACTGCGAAAGCAGCCCGGAACGGCCCGGAACCCTGATCGGGCGTTTTTGCGCCCAGGTGCTGCACCATGGCCAGTCCCTGCTGCTGGCGCCCTCTTGCCCGTTGAGCCGGGACCTGTGGAACGAGTTCGCGGTCATTCAAGGCCCCCGTTGCTGGCTGGGAGTGCCGCTGAATTCGCAGAAGGGCACCATCGGCGTGCTCATGGTCAAGAGCGCCCCTGGCGCGCAAGGCTATGGCGAGGCGGAGCTGGAACTGCTGCAGTACGTCAGTGCCCAGCTGGCGGCGGCCATCGAACGCGCGCAATTGCATGCGCGCCTGCACTACATGGCCGAGTACGACCAATTGACCCATCTGCCCAACCGCGAGCTGCTGCGCGAGCGCTTGCGTTCGGCCCTGGCCCGGGCCCGGCGCGACTCGGGACGCATGGCCCTGCTGTACGTCGACCTGGACAAGTTCAAGGAGGTCAATGACACCTGCGGGCACGCCGTGGGCGACATGCTGCTGCAAGCGGTGGCCAACCGCCTCAAGGGCTGCGTGCGGGAAACCGACACCGTGGCACGGATGGGCGGCGATGAGTTCGTGGTGCTGCTGGAAAGCGTGCAACACAGCGACGATGCCCAGCAGGTGGCGGAAAAAATTCGCCATGCGCTGAACGAGCCACTGCGCCTGGACGGCCATTGGCTGAACATCCTGCCGAGCATCGGCATCGGCCTGTACCCCGAACATGGCCTGGAAGAAAAACAGCTGTTCAAGTACGCCGACGAAGCCATGTATGCGGTCAAGCGCGAGCGCAAGAGCCGCTCCAGCGCCTGAGGCCGGCGTGCCGATCCGGCCCCCGGACCACGCCGGGGAGCGCCGCCGTTCGTCGTCTCGGCGCCGCTCCCGGTAAACCTTTGGCGCTCAGGGTTTTCCCAATGCAGGCGGGGGCGCTGGCTCCCGCCTGCATTGATTGGCAAGAGGAGAACCCACCCATGAACTTGATGGCCACTGTCCTTGGCCGCGCCGGCCTGGCTCTGTTGCTGGGCCTTGGTGCCGGCAGCGCCCTGGCCCAATCCCCTGCGGCCTTCATCGACGATGCCTCGGCCCGGGCCATGGCCGATATCGAAGCCAGTCGCCAGGCGCACCGGCTGACCTCATCCAAGGCACTCAAGGAATACACCATCCAGGTGATCAACGATCGCACCACCGCCAATCAGCATCTGGCGAAGATCGCCAGGCAACTGGACCTGCCGGTGGCCCCCCGGGAACAGCTGCTGGAGCAGGCCAAGCGCCTGGTGCCGGCACTTCCCGAAGGCGAGGATAGCGACCGCGTCTACGCCACGAACCAGATCAAGGCCACCGAGGCGGCGATCCGGCAGATCCGGCAACAGGCGCAAAGCAGCGAGCTTCCCGAGCTCAAGGCGTTCGCCGAGGAAACCCTGCCGAAACTGGAAAACCACCTGCAAATGGCCCGGACGATCCGCTCCGGACGTCCGATCGATCGGCTGGAGGGGTAAGGCGTGAGTGGCTACTGGCTGTCTGTGGTGTTACAGGCAGTCGTTCAGGGCGCATCAGTCTTGAGGCAGTTTGCTGCAGCGGGTCGTTTTTCTCTGCATTGCTGCCATCTGCTGCTCAGGTGCGCCCAGTTGATGTGGATGTCTGTCTTTGTGACGGTTTGTGACTAGTATCTATGGCGGTCAATGTGCCAGCACGCTAACTCATGGATCGGAATCAGTCAGAGGTCTCTCATGGAATTTCTCGAAAAACTCACCAACCTTGCTGCCAAGGTGCGTTTGCAAGGTGCAGCCATTCAAACTGAAGAGGCTACGAAGAACGCATTCGTCATGCCCTTTATCAGTACGGTTTTGGGCTATGACGTCTTCGATCCGATGGAGGTGACCCCGGAGTTCGTCTGTGATGTTGGAACCAAGAAGGGCGAGAAGATCGATTACGCGATCATCAAGGATGGCGAGGTGCAGATGCTCATCGAGTGCAAGAAAATCGGTGAACCACTGCACATCAATCATGCTTCTCAGTTGTTCCGCTATTTCCATGTCACCAGTGCGCGTATTTCCATTCTCACCAACGGTCAGGTCTACAAGTTCTTCACCGATCTGGACGCGCCGAACAAGATGGATGAGAAACCTTTCCTTGAGCTCGATCTGCTGGACATTGACGAGTACTCCGTTCCTGAATTGATCAAGTTGACCAAGTCGGCGTTTGACGTCGATTCGGTACTCAGTGCAGCTGGCGAATTGAAGTACGTCAGTCAGATCAAGAAAGTGATTGCCTCCCAGATCAGCAAACCTGATGACGACTTTGTGAAGGTTTTTGCTTCTCGGGTGTATGAGGGGGTGATTACCCAGAAAGTCAGGGATCAGTTCTCTGAGCTGACACGCAAGGCCATCGGGCAGTTCCTCAATGATCAGATCAATGACCGCCTCAAGTCAGCCATGAGCGGGACTAACCAGACGGTCATCACGACGCATTCTGCCCCCATCAACGATGGGCGTGAGGTCGCTGACGAGGAGGGCCCGGATGAAAAGATTTTCACGACACTGGAGGAGCTTGAGGGTTATCACATCGTGCGAGCGGTGGTGCGTTCGGTGGTCGATGCCAAGCGGATTGTCCAACGTGATACCCAGAGCTATTTCGGTATCTTGCTCGACGACAACAATCGCAAGCCCATTTGCCGTCTGCATTTCAACCGTGCCCAAAAGTACATCGGCATTTTCGATCAGGACAAAGTTGAAACGCGTCATCCGATCAGTTCGGTCGACGAGATCTATGAGTATTCGGAACATCTGAAGAAGACCGTGGGTTTTTACGACTAGGCGGTCTGCCTCCTGAAGAACAGCCGGCAGCCTGTCGTGATGAATGAGCAAGGCGGTTCAGCGCCTGCTTACACCTGCAGTACATGGCTTCGCACAATAAAACAGGATGGTGCTGGAACTGCCGGGGCTGTGGGCTTAACGTGGCCCGCAGTCGGCGTCGCTCCTGGCGCCGCGAGGCTCAAGGAGGCAGGACATGGCGCAGGCACCGCGCGCTGCGATCAGCGATCTGTACCATCGGGCGGAGGATCATTTCTTCCTGTCCATCTCGCAGTTCCATCGACGCTTTGGCGATGAGGTGAACGCCTATTGCACCGGCGTCGCAGCCAGCAGCCTGAACCTGCTGCTGATGCAGGGCAGTGAACGCGACAACGCCGAGCCTCTGGCCGAGGGCGTGGCGTTTCTCCAGCGCGCCGGCGTGCCGTTCTGTGTGGTGATGCCCCAGGCCCAGGCGGCGCGCTACAGCCAGCAGTTGCGCCAGCTGCAGATGGTGGCGGCGGACCAGACCCGGTGCATGGCCCTCGATCTGGCCACCTACGTTTCGCGCCAGGCCGCGCCGGGGCTGATGGAGGTGCGCTGCACCGATCGGCATCTGCAGGATTGGGCGGGGCCGGTGGCGAGTGCCTTCGAGTCGGGGGACGCGGCCATCGAGCAGTACCTGGCGCGGCATCGGGCGGCGTTGCTGGCCGGCCGGGCCTTGCAGCATTTCAGCCTGTATGTCGATCAGCGTCCGGTGAGCGCCTTGACCCTGTCCCTGGGCCCGGAGGTGGCGCGGCTGGACGATATCGGCACGCTACAGGGTTTCCAGGGGCGGGGTTACGCCACTGCGCTGATCCACGCGGTGCTCGGCTTCGCCCAGGCCCGGGGCGCCAGGTGGTGCGTGCTGGAGGCCTCGCTCGACGGTCTGTCGATCTATCGCAAGGCCGGCTTCAATGTCCTGTTCGACTACCGCACTTTCTGTCAGGCATGAGCGGGGCCGCGGCGTTCTGCCGGAACTGCCGCGGGCTGAGCCCGGTGAGGGCCTTGAACTGCCGGCTGAAGGCGCTGTGGTCGGTGTAGCCGCATTGCAGGGCCACTTCAGTGATGGGCTCCTGGGTCAGCAGCAGTTGTGAGGCATGTTCCAGGCGCACCTTGTGGATCATCTGCCGTGGCGTGAGGTGGAAGATGCGCTTGCAGTAGCGTTCCAGCTGGGCCGTGGACAGCTTGGCGATGCGGGTCAGGTCCTGCAGGCGGATGGCTTCGCTGTAGTGCTCGCGGATGTGCCGGTCCACCGCCGCCAGGCGTGCGTAGGCCGGATGGGTGTCATGGGCTGCCTGCAGGTCCAGGGAGATGCCGGCCATGCCGATGATCCGGGCGTCGCGACCATACAGCGGCAGTTTGTGGGTCAGGCACCAGCCCGGCTCGCGGCTGCCGTACAGGTGCAATTCCAGCTGGCCCTTGATGGTCACGCCCTGCTGCAGCACGCGCTGGTCCTGCTCGGTGTAGACCGGGCCGAGCACCGCGGGAAAGACCTCGGCGGAGGTCTTGCCCAGCAAGGGGCGGATGCTCTTGAAGCCGCAGCGCTGGGCCAGGGTCAGGTTGGCGATCAGGTAGCGGGCCTGCAGATCCTTGATGAAGAACACTGCGCTGGGAATGCAGTCCAGCAGCGGGGCGAGGGGCGCCATGTTGGCCAGCAGGCTGTCGATGTCTCCGGGGGATTGGGCGGCGATGGCCCTGGGCAAGTGGTGGAGCTGTGCGCTATCGATCATCGTCGGCCTCTCTCTGTGGGGGGCTTGGGGGATGGATCTGTGTCGATAAAGCCAGGGGCTGCAAAGGGCTTGGGTCAGGGGCCGACCAGGGCCGGCGGCGGTTTTCAGTCTGCCGCGTCCGGCGGGCAGGCGTCGAGCATCAGGGTAGCGACCCGGGCCGGCACCAGGGGCGAACGGGGCGCCACCTCGGGCCAGTCGAACAGGCGCCGGGCGGCGCTGGCGCAGACCCGGCCCTGGCAGGCGCCCATGCCGCAGCGGCTGTGCAGCTTGGCGCTGCTCCAGTCCGCTGCGCCAGCCACGGCTGCGTAGGGCACATCTTCGCAACGGCAGAGCAGGGTGTCGGGGCGGGCCAGTTGCAGGATCCTCGGTTGCAGTTCGAAGTGCTGTTGCAGCCGTGTAGCAAAGTCCTGCCAATGCCGGCGTTGAGCGATCAAGGCAGCCGCCCGGGCGCTCTGGCCGCTGGCGACGCAGCCGGCAATCTCGCCTTCGATCCGGGCCAGCTCGCTGCCACCGATGCCGGTGCATTCGCCGGCGGCCAGGACCTGGGGCAGGCTGCTGCGTTGTTGCGGGTCGACGGCGATCGCCCCCTGTTCCAGGCGACAGCCCAGGTGGCTGGCCAGTCGGGTGTTGGGCACCAGGCCGAAGCCGCAGGCCAGGTAGTCGCAGGGCAGTTCACTGAGCTGCCGGTCCTGGCGGATGCGCACCCGTTGCAACTGCTGGTCGCCCAGGGCCTCCACCACGTGGGCGTTGCAGCGGTAGGCCGGGGTGAGCAGTTTGATCGCCTGGATCAGTTTGGTCGGCCAGCGCCACAAGTGGCTGGCGAACCCCAGTACCGCCGTGGTGGGCGCCTGTTCCAGCACCCGCAGCACCCGCGCCCCGGCCTGGCGTGCGGTGGCGGCGGTGGCCAGCAGCAAGGGGCCGCTGCCGGCGATCACCAGGGTTTTTCCGTGCATCGGCAAGCCGTTTTTCACAAGGGCCTGCAGGCCTCCGGCGCCGGTGACCCCGGGCAGGGTCCAGCCGGGAAAGGGCAGCAACAGTTCCTGGGCACCGCAGCACAGGATCAGGTGTTCGAACTCCACTTGCCAGGCCTGCCGGGCATCCTCCAGCAGCAGACTGTGGGGGCTCAGGGCGGCGATCACGCGGGTGGCGCCGAGGTAGCGCACCGCTGGGTGTTGCACAACCTTGAAGCGTTCGTCCGCGGCCGACGGCGTCGGACCCTGGCGCCAGATCTGCCCGCCGGGACGCGGGTTGTCATCGATGAGCACGATCGAGCGCGCGCTGTGGCTGGCGGCCCGGGCCGCGGCCAGCCCCGCCGGGCCGCTGCCGACAATCAGTATCTGGCAGTGCAGGCGTTGGGCGTTCATTGGCCGCGCTCCACCTGCATGCCGTCCTGGCACAGGGTCTGGCAGGCCAGTTGGCGCAGGCCGTCGATGCTCATCCGGCATTCCTGGCAGATGCCCATGCCGCAGAACGGCGCCCGTGGCCCGCCGTTGCAGGCGGTGCGGGTCCGCGGGTCGCCGCTGGCGGCCACGGCGGCGGCGACCGTGAGGCCGGGCCGCACGGCCAGTGCCTGGCGATCCAGGTAGATGATCATGGGGACTCTCCAGTCAGGGGGGCGAAGCGCCCGGGCCGATAAGGTCGCGGGTCGAGCGCCGGGCATTCACCGAGCATCTGCTGCACCAGCAGCCGTGCGCTGCCGGGGGCGGTGGTCACTCCCAGCCCTTCGTGGCCGAGCGCCAGCCACAGCCCCGGCTGTTGCGGGTGTTCGCCGAGGATCGGTAGGCCGTCCGGGGTGGCGGCGCGAAAACCGGTCCAGGCGCGGATGCCGTTGAGTTGTGCCAGTGCCGGCAGGTACTCCACCGCGCGCTGCAGCATCGCTGCCAGCACCTGGGGCTCGACCTCGGGCTCCAGGGTGTCGAACTGCCGCGACGAGCCGATCAGCAGTTGCCCGGTGGGACGTGGCTGGACATTGAACGCCACCGAGGTGCCGTGGCTGGCGTGGGCGCTGGCGGCGTAGCCCAGTTCCACCAATTGATGCCCCACCTGCTGCGGGTAGCGGTCGGTGATCAGCAAGTGCCCCTTCTTCGGCCGCAGGGGCAGTTGCGCCAGCAGCTCCCGGGCGCCGTAGCCGTTGGCCAGCAGCACCTGGGGCGCGCGCAGCACCCGTCCATCGTCGAGCTCCAGCCGGTTGCCGTCGACGTTGCGGACCCGGGCGCGCTGACAGCTGATCAGCGGCTGGCTGTCGAGCAGCCAGCGGGCGGTGGCCGGGGCGTAGAGAATGCCGTCGCCGGACACTTGCAGGGCACCGCCCAGGCCCTGGCGCAGCATCGGTTCCAGGGCCGCCAGTGCCGGGCCGTCGAGCAGCTGGCCGGTGACGCCCTGTTCGGCCAGGGTCTGCTGCTTGGTCCGCGCCAGGTCCATTTCCGCGCGGTCGGCGGCCAGCCACAGGGTGCCGCAGTTGCGGTAGGCGCAGGCCTCGGGCAGTTGAGCGCGCAACTGGCGCCAGAGCTCGAGGGAGTAGTGACTCAGGGCCAGTTCCGCAGGGTTGTCGTCCATGGCCACCAGATGGCCCATGCCGGCAGCGGTGGCGCCGCCACGGGCGTCGTCCAGCACCTGCACCCGCAGACCGCGGCTGGCCAGTTCGTGGGCGCAGGCGGCGCCGATGATGCCGGCGCCGACCACGATCACATTGGCCTGCACTTTCACGAGCCGATGCCCCAGGCGAACGGGTCTCTAGCGTCCAGCAGCAGGGTGGCTTCGGCGCTGATATGGGCACTGCCGCGCAGGGTCGGAATGATCCGCTCGCCGGCCAGTTCGTAATGGGCGCTGAACTGGCTGCCGATGACGCTGGCCTGGCGCCAGGTCTGGCCCGGGGCGAGCTTGCCGTCCGCGGCCAGGCAGGCCAGCTTGGCGCTGGTGCCGGTGCCGCAGGGCGAGCGGTCGTAGGCCTTGCCCGGACAGAGGACGAAGTTGCGGCTGTCGGCCTCTGGGTCGTCGGCGAACAGTTCGATGTGGTCGATGATCTCGCCCCCGGCGCCGGTGATTCCGGCGGCTTCCAGGGCTGCGCGCACGCTCCAGGTGTAATGGGTCAGGGCTTCGACATTGTCCAGGGCCAGGCGCTGGCCGTGATCGCTGATCAGGAAGAACCAGTTGCCGCCCCAGGCAATGTCGCCGTGCAGCGTGCCGTGCCCCGGCACCTGCAGCGCCACCTGGCGGCGGTAGCGATAGGCGGGCACATTGCGCACGCTCACCGACAGGTCCTCATGCAGGGTGGCCTGCACCGTGCCCACCGGGGTTTCGATGCGGTGCACGCCGCAGTCGATGCGCCCCAGGTGGTACAGCGAGCGCACCAGGCCGATGGTGCCGTGGCCGCACATGCCCAGGTAGCCGCTGTTGTTGAAGAAGATCACCCCGGCGCAGGCATCGCTGGCCTGGGGCGCGCAGAGCAGGGCGCCCACCAGCACGTCGCTGCCCCGGGGTTCGAGGACGCAGGCACGGCGCCATTGATCGTGGTCGCTGCGCAGGGTTTGCAGGCGCTCGGCCATGGAGCCCCGGCCCAGGTCGGGAAAGCCGTCGATGACCAGACGAGTGGGTTCACCTGCGGTGTGGGAGTCGATCACGGTTATTTTTTTCATGGCGGCACCTGCGGGGAAAGAGCTACAGAGTGGCCCTGGCGAGGGGCCGGCCGCTTGTGGGTTTTCCCTGGCGCGGATGACGAAATCGGCACAGTCGCCCGCGCGCGCCCGGGCTCGGAGAAGCAGGGTGCAGGGGATCGGCGAATGTGCCGATTTCGTCTCTTGCGGGGGTGAAAAGCTTCAAGCTGCAAGGGGGATAAAAGGCGACTCTGGATAGCGTCTCCAACGCCTGTCGGCCCAGCCGACCTCAAACAAGGACAAGACCATGAGCCGTAAAGCCATCCAGTGGAGCGGTGTATTCCCCGCCGTGACCACGCAATTCAAAGCCGATTTCTCCCTCGACCTGCAGGCCACTCACCAGGTCATGCGCAAGCTGGTGGACGATGGCGTGTCCGGCCTGGTGGTGTGCGGCACCGTGGGGGAAAACACCTCCCTGAGTACCGCCGAGAAACTCGCGGTGATCGAAGTCGCCAAGGACGCCGCCGCTGGCCGGGTGCCGGTGATTGCCGGGGTGGCCGAATTCACCACCGAGTTCGCCCGCAACACGGTGCGCGAGGCTGCCAAGGCCGGGGCCGATGGGGTGATGGTGATGCCGGCGCTGGTGTACTCGGCCAAGCCCCATGAAACCGCCGCGCATTTTCGCGCCGTGGCCACCGGCACCGACCTGCCGGTGATGGTCTACAACAACCCGCCGATCTACAGGAACGACGTCACCCCCGAGGTGCTGATCGCCCTGCAGGACTGCGAGAACATCGTCTGCTTCAAGGATTCCTCCGGTGACACCCGGCGCTTCATCGACCTGCGCAATGCTGTCGGCGAGCGCTTCGTGCTGTTCGCCGGGCTCGACGATGTGGTGGTCGAAAGCGTCGCGGTGGGGGCCGAGGGCTGGGTTTCCGGCATGTCGGTGGCCTTCCCCAAGGAAGGCGAAACCCTGTTCCGCCTGGCCAAGGCCCAGCGCTTCGAGGAGGCCCTGGCCCTGTATCGCTGGTTCATGCCGCTGCTGCACCTGGACGCCCGTCCGGACCTAGTGCAGTGCATCAAGCTCTGCGAAGAACTGGTGGGCCGCGGCTCGTCCATCACCCGGCCGCCGCGCCTGCCGCTGCAGGGGGAAACCCTGGCCGAGGTCAAGGCGATTGTCGCCAAGGCCCTGGCCACGCGGCCAAGCCTGCCGGACGTCGGCCTGTAATCCCTTGCCGGGCGCCCCGGGTGGGGCGCCCGCTTGCGCAACAGCGCATGTGCTGCAAGCGTCGGGCGGCCCCGCCGACGTGACATACGACCTGCCTATTCCAATAACCCAAAAAAGGCGCAGCCCCATGTCAGGCAAAGGCAAATTCAAGAAGCAACTCTCTCTGGTGGACCTGACCTTTATCGGTCTGGGTGCGATCTTCGGTTCCGGCTGGTTGTTCGCCGCCAGCCACGTTTCGGCGATTGCCGGGCCGGCGGGGATCTTTTCCTGGTTGCTGGGCGGCTTTGCCGTGCTGCTGCTGGGCATCGTCTACTGCGAGCTGGGGGCGGCCCTGCCCAGGGCCGGTGGTGTGGTGCGCTACCCGGTGTTCTCCCATGGCCCGCTGCTGGGCTATTTGATGGGGTTCATCACCCTGATCGCCTTTTCCAGCCTGGTGGCGATCGAAGTGGTGGCGGCCCGGCAGTACGCCGCGGCCTGGTTCCCGGTGTTGACCCATGAAGGCAGCAGCAACCCGACCACCATTGGCTGGCTGCTGCAGTTTGCCCTGTTGTGCCTGTTCTTCTGGCTCAACTACTCCAGCGTCAAGACCTTCGCCAAATCCAACAACTTCATCAGCCTGTTCAAGTTCGTCGTGCCACTGCTGGTGATCGTGGTGCTGTTCACCTTCTTCAAGCCCGACAACTTCCATATCCAGGGTTTTGCGCCGTTCGGCCTGTCGGGGATCGAGATGGCGGTGTCGGCCGGGGGCATCATCTTTGCCTACCTGGGGCTGACGCCGATCATTTCCGTGGCCAGCGAAGTGCGTGACCCGCAGCGCACCATTCCCATTGCCCTGATCCTTTCGGTGCTGCTGTCGACCCTGATCTACGGCCTGCTGCAATTGGCCTTCCTGGGCAGCATTCCCACGGAGATGCTGGCCAACGGCTGGAGCGGTATCAGCAAGGAGTTTTCCCTGCCGTACCGCGACATCGCCCTGACCCTCGGGGTCGGCTGGCTGGCCTATCTGGTGGTGGCCGATGCGGTGATCTCCCCCAGCGGCTGCGGCAACATCTACATGAACGCCACGCCGCGGGTGGTGTATGGCTGGGCCCGTACCGGGACCTTCTTCAAGATCTTCACCCGCATCGATGAGCAATCGGGGATCCCGCGTCCGGCGTTGTGGCTGACCTTCGGCCTGTCGGTGTTCTGGACCCTGCCGTTCCCCTCCTGGGAAGCGCTGATCAACGTGGTTTCGGCGGCCCTGGTGCTCAGTTACGCGGTGGCCCCCATCAGCGTCGCGGCGTTGCGCAAGAGCGCCCCGAATATGCCGCGGCCGTTCCGGGTCAGCGCGTTTGCGCTGCTCGGCCCGGTGTCGTTCGTGATCGCCGCGCTGATCGTCTACTGGTCCGGCTGGGGCACTGTGTCCTGGCTGCTGGGGCTGCAGATCCTGATGTTCGTCATCTACCTGCTGTGCAAGCGCCTGGTGCCCACCGACCACCTGAGCATCGGCGAGCAGGTGCGCTCATCGCTGTGGCTGATCGCCTTCTATGCCCTGACCATGGTCATTTCCTACCTGGGCAGCTTCGGCGGCATCGGCGCCCTGAGTCACCCCTACGACACCCTCACCGTCACCCTCATGGCCCTGGGTATCTACTACTGGGGGGCCAATACCGGGGTGCCCAGCGCCAAGCTGGTGCTGGACGGCGACGAGGTGGAATGACCCTTATCCCTTTTATTCAGACGAGGTACTGCATGACGGTTACGGGACGGATGCTGATAGGTCACAGCGCTGTACTAGGCGGCAATGGCTGGATTCATGGCGTGGCCGCCGCCAGTGGTGAGGTGTTGCAACCGGCTTTCGGAGGCGCTTCGCAGGCAGAGCTTGAACGTGCCTGTGCCTTGGCGGAGGCGGCCTTCGATTCTTATCGGCAGTTGCCGCTTGTGCAGCGGGCGGCATTTCTGGAGGGCATTGCCGAGCAGATTCTGGGGTTGGGCGAGGAGTTGATCGAGCGCTGTCAGTTGGAAACCGGCTTGCCCCGGGCCCGCCTGGAAGGTGAGCGAGGGCGCACCGTCGGCCAGTTGCGATTGTTTGCCCAGGTGGTCCGTGACGGCGGTTTTCTCGGGGTCAGGATCGACCCGGCACAACCTCAGCGTCAGCCTCTGCCCAGGGTCGCGTTGCGCTTGCGGCAGATCGGCCTGGGCCCGGTGGCGGTGTTTGGTGCATCGAACTTTCCCCTGGCATTTTCCGTGGCCGGCGGTGACACCGCCTCGGCCCTGGCGGCGGGGTGTCCGGTGATCGTCAAGGCCCATTCGGCGCACCCCGGCACTTCGGAGCTGGTGGCGCAGGCCATCGTTCGGGCGGCCCGGCAGCACGGCATGCCCGAGGGAGTGTTTTCACTGCTGTTCGACAGTGGCCGGAGCATCGGCCAGGGCTTGGTGGCGGATTCGCGGATCAAGGCCGTGGGCTTCACCGGCTCGCGCAGCGGCGGGATGGCGCTGATGCAGATCGCCGCGGCGCGTGCCGAACCGATTCCGGTCTATGCAGAGATGAGCTCGATCAACCCGGTGCTGCTGTTGCCCCATGCCCTGGAGGAGCGCACGGAACCGATTGCCTCGGCATTCGTTGCCTCACTGACCCAGGGCGCCGGACAGTTCTGCACCAACCCGGGGCTGATCCTGGGCGTCGATGGGCCGGCGTTGCAGCGTTTTGAACGGGCCGCCGCCGAGGCCCTCGGCCACGTGGCGGCGCAGACCATGCTCACGCCGGGCATTTACCGTAGCTACTGCCAAGGCGTGGCCATCCTCGCGGCGCATGCCCGGGTGCAGACCCTGGCCCAGGGCCCGGAAGGGCAGGGCCAGCAGGCGCGCGGGGCGTTGTTCGCCACCTCGGCCGCGGCGTTCATGGCGTGCCCCGAATTACGCGAGGAAATCTTTGGCCCGGCCTCGCTGATTGTTCGCTGCGCCGACATGACGGTCCTGCAGCAGGTGCTGCAGAGCCTGGAGGGCCAGTTGACCATCGCCCTTCACCTGAGCGAGGGCGATCAGCCGCAGGTGCAGGCGTTGTTACCGTTGCTGGAGAGCAAGGCCGGACGCCTGCTGGCCAATGGTTTTGGCACCGGGGTCGAAGTCACCCATGCCATGGTCCACGGTGGCCCGTTTCCGGCCACTGCCGACAGCCGCAGCACCTCGGTGGGCAGCCTGGCGATCCAGCGCTTCCTGCGCCCGGTGGCCTACCAGGACCTGCCCGAGGCGCTGTTGCCGGCCGAGCTGCGCAGCGCCAACCCGTTGCAGGTGCCGCAACTGCTCGACGGTCGGTTCCCGGGTTGATCTCTCCATCCACCAAGACTCTCCCACAGGAGCGTTCCCCACCTGCCATAGAGGTTCTCGCATGTCTGAACACATCACCCTGTCACCGGATGAAGTCCGCGCCCTGTCGTATCGGATCCTTACCCATCACGGTCTGTCCGAGGCCCATGCTCGGGTGATCGCCGAGGTCATCACCCAGGGCCAGCGTGACGAGTGCCACTCCCACGGTGTGTACCGTCTGCTGGGCTGCGTGCGCTCGGTACGCGAAGGCAAGATCGACCCCCGAGCCGAGCCTAGCCTGCGGCACATATCGCCGGCGGTGCTGGAGGTGGATGCCCATTACGGCTACTCGTTGCTGGGCTTTCACACCGGCTTGCCGCTGTTGGCGGAAAAGGCCCGCAAACAGGGCATCGCGGCGATGGTGATCAAGCGCTGCTTTCATTTTTCCGCGCTGTGGCCGGAGGTCGAGGCGCTTGCCGACTGCGGCCTGGTGGGCCTGGCGATGAACCCCAGCCACAGCTGGGTGGCCCCGGCGGGGGGCCGTCATCCGGTGTTCGGCACCAACCCCCTGGCCTTTGCCTGGCCGCGGCCGGGGGGCCATCCCTTTGTCTTCGACTTCGCCACCAGCGCCATCGCCCGGGGCGATATCGAACTGCATGCGCGCCAGGGCAAGCCGATTCCCGAGCACTGGGCGATTGACGCCGACGGCGAGCCCACCACCGATGCACGGGCCGCCTTGCAAGGGGCGATGCGCACCTTTGGCGGACACAAGGGCTCGGCCCTGGCGGCGATGATCGAACTGCTAGCGGGAGCCTTGATCGGCGACCTTACCAGCGTCGAGTCCATGGCCTTCGATGAGGGCGTCGGGGCCACGCCTTGCCATGGCGAACTGGTGCTGGCCTTCGATCCCAAGGTGTTTCTGGGGCCGGGTTATCAAGCCGGTCTGGAGCGGGCGGAGGGCTTGTTTGCCGGCATGGCCCGGGACGGAGCCAGGTTGCCGTCCCAGCGCCGCTTCGAGGCTCGGGCCCGGAGCCTGGAGCATGGGGTGCAGATTCCCCGGGAGTTGCTGGAGGAGATTCGCCGGCTGCTCTGAGGCCTGTTCCTGCAGGCCGGCTTGCCGGTGAGCGGGAGCGGCTGCATGCGGCGTTTTGGTGGGCGTCTTCGCTGGCAAGCCAGCTCCTACAAGCATCCGTAGGAGTCGGCTTGCCGGCGAACAGGGGCGGGCATGATGCCGTGTCTTGATCGGCGGCTGGCCGGCGTACGTGTCAGAAGCGCACCTTGGCCGCCAGCTCCGCCGAGCGGCCAGGGGCGACGATGGCGAACATCCCCACGTGAGAGGCGTCGTAGTAGGTTTCGTCGGTCAGGTTGAGCACGTTGAGTTGCAGGTCCAGGTTCTTGTTCACCCGGTAGGCGAGCATGGCGTCGTAGCGCCAGTAGGCGTCGAGGCTGCGGGTGTTTTCGTCGTTGCTGTAGCGCTTGTCCACATAGTTGGCGCCGCCGCCGACCTTCCAGCGCTCGGTGAGCGCGTAGGTGGTCCAGATCGAGCCGCTGTTGGGGGCGATGAACTTGGCCTGGTTGCCATCGAAGCGGGTGTCTTTCCCGGACGCGTACTTGAGCGTCCTGGCATCCAGGTAGGTGTAGCCCGCCATCACTTCCCATTGATCGGTGAGGTGGCCGGTGGCGCCCACTTCAAAGCCCTTGACCTCGACGTTGCCCTTGGCGCTTATCGCTGATCTTGCGCGACACCTTGATTCTCATGCCGCCCCTTCTATTTTTCCTTGCGTTGCGATTTCATGGACGGCCCCTCCTTCTTGGACACTCATGGATGAACCTGCACCTTGAAACCCCCAGGCTGTTTTTACGTCCACGTACCCTTGAGCATTTCGAGGCTTGCCTGCGCATGGACCAGGATCCGCAAGTCACGCGCTTTATTCCGGGCACCTGGGACGGCGACCAATGGCACCGGGATTTTCTGCGCTCGCGCATGACCCAGGACTTTGGCCCGCGCTGCGGTTATTGGGCGATTTTTGCCAAGGACGCGCCGGATGAATTGCTGGGCTGGGTGTCGTTCATCCCCTTTGACGCCGTGGGGCCGGAGCTGGAAATGGGCTGGCGCCTGGTGCGGCGGGCCTGGGGGCGCGGTTTTGCCAGCGAGGCCGCGCGGCGGATTGTCGAGCATGCGTTTGCCGACCCGGCCGTGGAACGGATAGTCGCCGATGCCCATGTCGATAACGCGGCGTCGTTGGCGGTGGCGCGCAAGATCGGTTTTCGCTTCACCCACGAGGCCGATTTCGAAGGCTTGCCTTGCCGCTTCTTTGCAATGACTCGCGAGGACTTCCAGCAACAAGCGGTCGCTGGCTGAGGCGGGTTCAAGTGCGGGGCACCGCTAGCTGGTGCCCCGCAGGCTCGACGGTGGTCGTCAGAGGTGACGGCTGACCCACCACAGCACCAGGAAGGCGATTGCGGCGGCCAGGGCCGCGAGCTGGAACAGATTGATCAGGCACTTCAGGCCCAGGGGGAATCTGCGGTAGTCCTTGGCGTTCATGCCGCCGTTGCGCAGGAACAGATGGGGCATGGCGAACATGGAGCCGATGCACAGCAACATGAAGAAGCGGCTCAGGGGGTCCTTGCCCAGGAGCGGCATGCGGATGGCGATGACTCGGCAGCGCGCCAGGTGCTTGACCATGTCATCGAGCCTGAAATAACCCAGGTACACCTGGATCACCAGGGACACCAGCCCGGACATGACCACCAGGACCCAACCCGCAGTGTAAATATCTTTGGCGTTACACATATCTCTTCAGTGACCTCCTCAAGCTTCACGACCAGGCGTTCAGCGTATTGCTCCTCCAGTGAGCCCCGACATACAGGGCAGCCGGCCACCATACCACCCCGGGAGGCGGGGCGGGCCGTAGCGGGGCTGTTGCGACCATAGCCGCAGGCTTGCCCGGGCTACATGAGACAAGTACCAAAGGTGCGGGCCAGGGCCCTGGAATGTTCGCAGAGGGTTGCCCTAGAGCTTGGCGCAACGTTCCACATCGGCCTGGGTGGTGACTTGGGTGTCGATGCCCAGGCGGTATTTGCAGTAGTCGATGATCATCTGCCGTTGTTCGTTACTGAGTGTTTCCACGCGCCGGTCATCGCCGTCGTTGGCATGGATGTTGAAAAACTCCAGGCGCAGGGTCGGGGCTCGCTTGAGAAACCAGCGGGTGTGGGTTTCAGCCTCTTCAAGCTCGGTGTAGTAACCGACATTGAGCATCAGCAACAGGACGAGGGAGAGCAGGAACAGCAGTTTTTTCAAGGTTCGGCTCCTTCCGTGAGCGAGGGGCGCCCAGGGCCCGGGCGGCGCATGCTTGAGTTTTTTGCGCCGCTTGGCAAGCGCCGCGGATCGCGGGATGGGTGAAGTGTTCCTGGCCCGGGTTGCATCCGGGTTCAGCAAGCAGACAGTTGCCAACTGTTAAAAAGTGCAGCACGCCCAGCAGGAGCGGGGCGGTAACAGGGGGCAAATGGCTTGCCGCGGATGCACGGCAGATCGCCAAGAGTCTGTCGCGGCCAGCGGCCAATGCATCGGCTTGCAAGCCTCGGGGGCGATCTTCGGATCGCTCCTTTTTTTCGTGTTCATCCGGCATCCGGTCGAGGCTTCAGACCAGCCCCAGGGCATTGGGCCGCGAGCTGGGGAACACTTGCTGCACCTGGGCCCCCGTCAGTCCCCAGGTCGTGGCCAGCAACCCCCCGAGCAGATCGCGGTAGTTGTTGAGCACTGGGTAGTCGCGGTTCTGCAGCAGGCTCTGGGCATTTACCGCCACTTGCTCGCCGGCCAGGCGCCCACCGCGTACAGCGCCGCCGAGCACCCAGTACACCGTGCCATGGCCGTGATCGGTGCCCTTGGCGCCATTCTCGCGAAAGGTCCGGCCGAATTCGGATACCACGATTACCAGGCTGTTCTTCCAGTGTTCGCCCATGGCCTCGGCATAGGCCGCCAGCCCTTGCCCGAGGTTGGCCAGGTTGTTGGCCAACGGGCCCTGGGTACTGCCCTGATTGACGTGGGTGTCCCAGCCGCCGACATCGACGAAACCCAGGCGGTACTGTTCGCGCATCAGGCTCGCCATGCGCCGGGTCTGGGTGGCGAAGTTCTGCGCATTGGCGGCCCCGCGATTGGCCGCGAGCATCTCTTGCTCCAGCTCCTGCGAGACTTTCTGGCGCAAGGCCAGGCCATCGCTGGCTGCTGCGGCGTAGGCCGTGTGCTGATACATGGACGAGAGAATGTTTGCCTGGCGCGCATCGAAGGGCACCCTGCCGGCGCTGCGCAGGGACAGATTGGGAATGTCCCGGCCACCCTGGAAGCTCAGGGGCAGGGCATCGGTGAAAGCCATCGGCGCGCTGTCGGGCACTTGCCGGACCAGGCGCGCGAGAAAGCCCGAGTCGTAGCGCCGGCTTGGCTGGTTCGGCTGTCCGGCCTCGATGCTGTCCTGGGTTGCGAAGTGGCTGCGGGACAGGTCGTCGGTGCCGGCGAAGGGCACGAAGGCCATTTCCTTGCGCTGCCACAGCGGGTACAGCGAGTCCCGCAGCACCGGGTTCAGGCCCCAGTGGCTGTCCAGGGCGATGGCGCTTTGCGGGTCGCGCGCGTCGGGGCGGGCGATCGCCAGGTTCGGCCGCGACTCGTAGTAGAAGTCGCTGCCGTAGGGCACTAGTAGGTTGTTGCAGTCGTAACCGCCGCGCAGGAACACCAGCAGGGTCCGCGGCGCGGCTGTCGGTGCGGCGAACAGCCGGGCGGAGAACGACAGGCCGGGCAGGGCAGCTGCGGCGGCCGCGGCAATCAGCAGTTGGCGACGATTCATGGCGGTTCCTGGTCAGGTGGCGGGCAGCCCGGTGGCGCGAGCTCAGCGGTTGTTGAAGTCCGGCGAGGACAGCAGAAAGGTGTTCCATTCCTGGGGCGAGACGGCCTGCTCCAGGGCGTTGCGGGTTGCGCTGGAGAGATGAGGAGCGAACGCCTGGTAATACATCGGGGTGGTGATCATCGGAAAGCCCGGCCCCGGGACCGTGCTGCCTTCGGCGGTGAACAGCCGGTTGTTACCCGAACCTATGGCCCGGGCGATTTCAAAGCGCTTGGCCATCTGTCCGGAGCTCGACCAGCCACTGGCCACCAACGGCCAGCCGTCGGGGGTAATCCGGCCGAATATCGGCTGGCCCAGCTGATTCAGCCAGTTGAGCAGCGGGCGCGGGTTGGCCACGGGCTTGCCGTCATAGGTCAGGCGCAGCGCCGAGATCACGAACTGCTGCGGATCCTTGAATTTCCTGCCGGTCGATTGCAGCAACTCCGGCGACTGCATCAGCGTGCGCATGACCTGGGCAATGTCGCCGTCGCTGTCGTGGAAGGTCTTGGCCATGCGGGCCACCAGGGCCGGTGGCGGTTCGTCGGCGACAAAGTACTGGGCCAGCTTGCGCGCAATGAACTGGGCGCAGGCCGGCTGCCGGGTGATCAGGTCGATGGCCTGGGTGATTTCGGCGTAACCGCTGCCCTTGATGGTGTGGCCGAGCAGGTGCTTGTCGCTGAAGTCATGGCGCTTGGGGTTGAACTGGAACAGACCCTGTTGCACCACTAGCGGTTGCAAGGGCCGGGGCCAACGTTGCTCGCGGCCATCCAGGGGCATCAGCCCGGCGCCGGTGAGGATCAGGGCCAGTTGCTGCACGTCCTCCTGGCTGTAGCCGGCCGCCACGCCAAGGCTGTGTAGCTCCAGCAGTTCACGGGCGTAGTTCTCGTTGACCCGGCCCTTGGCGTTCTGGCTGTTGTCGAGGTATTCGAGCATGGCCGGGCTTTGCAGGGTGGCCAGCAGCAGGTCCTTGAACTTGCCCAGGGCATGGGGGCGAATCGCCTCGTTCACGTAGTCGGCGCTCAGCAGCCGCACCTGGCCCTTGCCCTGGAACAGGCTGAAGTGATTGAGCCAGAACAGCACCAGTTGCTCCTTGAGCTGGTTGGGGCCGTAGATAGCGTGCAGCAGCACCGCGGACTGGGTCTGCTCGGCGAGTTGGCTGGCCCGCTGGCGAAGGTCTTGCCTGGCCTGGTTGCGGGCATCGCCGTCAGGCATGGCCTTGAGCTGTTCCTGGCGCTGCTTGAAGTCCTGCAGCAGGGCCGGGGTCGAACCGTTCAGGGCCGGGTAGCTGCGTAGCAGGGCGTCGATTGCCGCTGGCAACGGCTCGCGCAGTCGATCTTGCAGTTGCGCCTCGAGCAATCCGTCGCGGCCCAGGTGGCGCAGGCGCTGGAATTGCGCGGTGTCCAGGTCGAAGCCGTCGCGCCTGAGCCAGGCAATGTCGGCGGCGCTGGGGGGCTGGGGCTCGGCGGCCTGGGCGAGGATCGGCAGGAACACGGCCAGCGCGCTCCACAGGTACAGGCAACGATGCAACGTATGGGGCCTTGGCATGGGGCGGTTTTCCGGGGGGAGAAGGCAGTGGTGTGGCGTCTCAGTTCGCCCTGGCGGAGCTCTACCTTCCAGGGTAGGTCGCTCTAGATCAAGTGTTTCAACGAAGCGTTCAGACGCTGGCCGTCGACCGTTCGTCCGACGGATGGAATTGGCAAGCACCAGTCACTGCGTCATGCTGTCGATAGATGTCGTAATGCCATTACCTCAAGGTTCGGCCCGGTTTCCGGGCGTCGTTAGATCCCCGCGTGGGTGAGATAGGTTGCTGATGAGTGTGTTGAACCTGCCAGAGACGGCGTATGCCCGATAAGGCGTTGGCCGAGGAGCAGCGCCTGGCTGCCCTGTATGCCCTGGAACTGCTGGATACCGCCCGTTGCGAGCGTTTTGACCGTATTTGCCGGCTGGCCGCCGAGTATTTCAAGGTGCCCACGGCGTTGATCACCCTGGTGGACCGTGATCGGCAATGGTTCAAGTCGCGGGTGGGGTTCGCGGCCGAACAGACCCCCATCGAGCAATCGTTCTGCGCTTACACCATCAGAACCGATGATGTGTTCGAGGTAGAAAACGCCCGTCAGGATGTGCGCTTCCATTCCAATCCCTTGGTGACCGATGAGCCGGGCATCGGCTTTTATGCGGGTGCGCCACTGATTACCTCCACCGGGCATGCGATTGGCAGTCTGTGCGTCATCGACAAAGAGCCCCAGCGCCTGAATGCCGCCGAGCGCCAGCAATTGCGTGACTTGGCATCGCTGGTGATGGAACAGGTCGAGCAGCGTCAGCGCCTGACCCGGCGTGACCCGGTGAGCGGCCTGCCCAACCGCGAACAGTTCCAGAGCGATCTGTACGACCTGGCGGAGGAGCATCCGGGAGAAAGGCGCGTACTGGTGCTGGTGGATGCGGTGGACATGACCGTGGCCCACGAGCTGACCCTGGCCATGGGCCTGGCGCCATTCGAAACCATCGTGCGCTTCCTGGCCCAGCAACTGCTCACCTACCTGGGGCGGCATGTGCGGGTGTATCACGTGTCGGTCAAGCGCTTTGGTTTCCTGTTGCCGGCGGCCCCCGGGATCGAGCGCTTTCTGGATGGGTTGGTGCGGCGTCTGCGCCGTCAGCCGCCGGGCCTGGAGTTGCCGATGATTCCCGGGGTGTGCGCGGGCACGGTGGAGTTCTTCACGGACCGCGACGCGGTGCCCGACGTCCTGCGCAAGGCGATGTTCGCCCTGGAACTGGCGACCCTCGGCCGCAGCACCTGGGCGCCTTACGATGTGGTGCGTGACCAGGCCTATCGGCGGGCCTTCAACCTCGCCTCGGACATCAGCGAAGCCTTGGACAGCGGGCAGATCTACCTGATGTTCCAGCCGCGCTTCGCCCTGCCCGATGGCGCTCAGGTCAGCGCCGAGGCACTGATCCGCTGGGATCATCCGTGGCTGGGGCCGATTTCACCGGCGGAGTTCATTCCGGTCATGGAGCGCAATACGCTGATCCACCGGGTGACCCACTGGGTGATCAATGCCGTGCTGGAGCGCCTGCAGCGCTGGAGTTCCAGCGACGTGCAGCGTCTGTCGATCAACCTCTCGCCCCAGGATTTCGAGGACCAGGACATTGCCGATGTGCTGCGCGATGCCTGCCGGCGTCATCGCATCGACCCACAGCGCCTGGAAGTGGAAATCACCGAAGGCGCCTGGCTGCGCTCCAACCCCACGGTGCTGGATCAACTGAGCAAGATTCGCGGCCTGGGCATGGATGTGGCCATCGACGACTTCGGCACCGGCTACAGCAACTTCGCCTACCTGCATCAGATTCCGGCCAATGTGGTGAAGCTCGACAAGTCCATGGTCACCGACCTTGAGAGCAGCGCCCAGCACCAGAAGATCACCCGCTCGGTGATCGCTCTGGCCCGGGAACTGGGTTACCGCACCGTGGCCGAGGGCATCGAGAGCTTCAAATGTCTGCAGATGCTGCGCACTTTCGGCTGTGATGAAGCCCAGGGGTATTTTCTGGCGCGGCCCATGGGCCAGGAGAAATTCCTCGCTCGCAGCGGTGCCCGGCGCTTTCCCTTGCAGCAGGTCTTCTGAGCGGGCTGGACAAAGCTGTCGGGGCGGTTGTGCAGCAGGGGCGGCTAGCGGTGGCTCGCGCAGTTCGCCCGGGGGCGGTGGTGCCAGCTTTTGCTTGGCAATCAGCCCAGGTGCGCGGCAGGTCAGTGATGAACCCGGAGCATCCGGACGAGGCTTGTGCTTGAGAAGCGGGAGTCGAGGAAAACGCTTGAAGCGAGGACTTGATGAACTGCTACGGACATCTGCACAGGCTTGCAGATAGAGGAAGTGGAGCGGGTGAAGGGAATCGAACCCTCGTTATCAGCTTGGGAAGCTGGAGTAATGCCATTATACGACACCCGCTCGAACGGCTGACTTTGTACCAGATGTGGCCGCAGATTTGAAGTTTTTCTTTATCTGACCTGTGCTTGCGTGTCATCGCTGTTCGCCGCAGGTGGGCCATGCGCCAGGAAAAACAGGGTTTTTCAAGGACGTCTGGCCCACCTGTGACGCTGCACGGTCAGATCGCCCGTGCATGCTGAGGCTGATCATAGTGCGCGCGCGTTCGAGCGTCGTACTGACCCGGCTTGAGGAATCCCAGCAATGCCTGGCGGCTGTCGCGGCAGGCGGCCTTGTGTTCCATGTCGAGAAAATGCCCGGTGGCCTGGATGGTGCTGAAGCTCGCTTGCTGCACATGGTCGGCGAACAGCTTGGCGTCGTTGGCCGAGGTGTACTCGTCCCACTCACCGTTGAGAAACAGCACCGGCACCTGGATCTTCTTCGCCGCCCGCAAGTAGCACTGCCGGTCGCCGTTGAGCACATGGCTGATGTGGAAGTGCATCTGCCCGTACTCGTGTTCCGCCAGGCTGCTGACGTGGCGATAGTTGTAACGCTTGAACAGCGAGGGCAGGTGCTTGCCGATGGTGTCGTTGACCAGGTGGCCGACGCGATGGCGGTCGAGGTTGCCGAGGTAGTCGACACCGCGCTCCAGGTAGTCGCGCATCGGCTCGTTGATCACCGGCGAGAACGAGCTGATCACCGCCTTCTCGATGCGCCGTGGACGCTGGGCCAGGGCCTGCAAGGCTGCGGCGCCGCCCCAGGAAAACGACAGCACATGCTCGGCGGCAAAGTGCTCGATCAACTCCAGGAGGATCTGCCCCTCCACTTCCTTGGTGAGCATCCGTTCGTGTTTGTTGTGGGCTTTGGAGCGGCCCGCGTAGGGCTGGTCGTAGAGCACCACGTTGAACTGCGGGTGCAGGTTCTTCACGGTCTGCGCAAAGGACGCAGTAGTGGCCATCGAACCGTTGACCAGAATGATGGTCTTGTCTGCGGCATCTGCGCGATAGAACTCCGTGTAAACCCGATACTGACCCTGTATATCCAGCACAGCGATTTCTGGCCTCATGTCATAAGACTCCTGGCAAGCGGGTATGCGCGCATCACTGAGTGTGCACGGGCAATGTGACAGGTAGGCATACGCCTGGAATGGGAGCCCATGTCGATCCGGTAAGGCAGGTCGACGGGTGTTGTTATAGGTGGGCGATTTGCCGGGGAAATGCAGAGCAGGCAGGGCTCAGGCCGGCAAAAGGTTTCTTAGATGTCTGTTCGTGACTCGTCGGTCACATTTCGGCCGACGGAGTGATTCAAGCAGGGCAATCGGCAACCTGCAAGTCGATTGGACAAATTGTTCGACAGCTTCTGCCCAGCGGTCGTCCGGGCAGGGGGTACTTCAGATCAGGCGGATTTCGTCGGCGCTCAGGGGCCGGTATTCGCCAGGTGCCAGCCGTTCGTCCAGCAGCAGCGGCCCCATGCGTTCGCGATGCAGGCGCAGCACCTTGTTGTTGAAGTGGCCGAACATGCGTTTGACCTGGTGATAGCGCCCTTCGACGATGCTCAGTCGAGCGCTGCGCGGACCGAGGATCTGCAACTGCGCGGGCAGGGTGGTGAGGTCTTCGAAGGCAAAATACAGGCCCTCGGCGAAGGTCTGGATGTACTCGGGGCCAATCTCGTCTTCGGTTTCCACGTAGTAGAGCTTGGGCAGCTTGGTCTGCGGCTGGGTCAGGCGTCGCGACCAGTGGCCGTCGTTGGTGATCAGCATCAGCCCGGTGGTGTTGTAGTCCAGGCGTCCGGCGATATGCAGTTCCTGTGGGTCCGGCTCGTGGATCAGCTCCAGCACGGTCCGGTGCTCGGGATCGCGGGTGGCGCTGACGCAACCCATGGGCTTGTGCAGCATGAAGTAGCGTGCCGGCTTGCCGGCCTGCAGCACGTCCTCATCCAGCTCCACCCGACTGAATTCATCGACCTCGGCCCGGGGATCGCTGACCGGCTGACCGTCGATACGCACGCGCCGCTGCACCAGCAGCAGGCGCACCTGTTGGCGGTTGAAACGCGGCAGGTTGCTGAGGAAACGGTCGAGGCGCATGGCAGGGGATCGCTGGCAGTGGACGAGGGCGGGTTTCAGGAGCGGGGCAGGGTGCCGGCGCGCAACTGCGCCTCGACCCCGGCGCAGCGCGGGCACAGGCAGGCACGGTCGCGCAGTTGCGGCGCCAGGGCCTCGATGATGGCCGGGTCGATGCTCACGCTATAGCACCAGCAGGCTTGGTCCGCCGTGCGTGGGTCGGCCAGGGCGCAGTCGTTGCGGGCACCGCAGGCCGGGCAAAGGTCAGGTTCATTCATGGCTGGAGTGAGGCATTTCCACGCAGGTTCGATTACGTCCACTTTGCTTGGCGCGGTACATCGCATGGTCGGCACGGGACAGCAGGCTGTGCAGGGTGTCCTCCGGTTGCAGGGCGGTCAAGCCGATACTGACGGTCAGTTGCAGGGGTTGCCCTTCATAGTAGTAGCGCTGCCGCTCGGTCAGCTGGCGAATCTTCTCGGCGATCTGCAGGGCGGGCCCGCTCTCGGTGTCCTTGAGCAATACGATGAATTCCTCGCCGCCCCAGCGACAGACGATATCGGACTGGCGCAGGCAATCCTGCAGGTCCCGGGCGAAGCCGCTGAGCACCTGATCCCCGGCCAGGTGGCCGTAGGTATCGTTGAGGCGCTTGAAGTGATCCAGGTCCAGCAGCAGGGCGCAGAGCGGTGTCAGATCGCGTCGCGCCTCTTGCAGGGCCTGGGCTGCCAGCAGGTCGAAACCGCGGCGGTTGGGCAGGCGGGTCAGGCTGTCGAGGGTGGCCTGGGTTTCGATCTTGCGCTGGTAGCGGCGCACCACGCTGCTGAGCAGGATCAGCACGATGCTGGTGATCACCAGGCAGATCAGCAGGTTCAGGTACAGCGATTGGCGGATGCCGCTCAGGGCGCCATCTTCGCGCTTGTCGACGAACAGGTACCAGTTCAGCTCGGGAATGAAACGCACATTGAGAAAATGCCTCTGGCCCTGGGTCGAGTATTCAAAGCTGCCACTGTGGGGCTTGGGCAGTTGGGGCATCAGTTCTTTCAAGCTCGCCAGGTCATGCAGGGACTGGCCGCTGCGGGCACCCTGGGGGCCGCCATCGGCACCGGTCAGCACGATGCGCCCGAAGGTGTCGACGAAGTACACGCTGCGCTGGTAGCGCTGCTGGTACTTGTCGATCAGCTTGATGACCGCGTCTACCGTCAGGCCGACGCCGGCGGCGCCGATGAAGCGGTCCTGATAGTCGTGGACCTTGTAGTTGATGAAGAAAGTCAGCTTGTCCTGGTTGGCCAGGTCCGGGTCGACATTGATTTCATAGGGCGCGGCCATGTCGCGCACGCGAAAGTACCAGGCATCCCGGGGCTCATCGACCTTGATCTTCTTCAGCACGCCCTTGGCCTGGTAGTAGGTGAGGCTGGTGTTGGACACGAAGAACGCGGTGTAGGCGTCGTAGTGGGTCATGACCTCATTGAGGTAGCGGGTCATCTGGCTGGGGTCGCGCTCGCCGGCCACCACCCAGTCACGCATGAAGGTGTCGCGGGCCATCATCGAGGAGATGAGCACCGGCCGTACCAGGTCCTTCTGGATTTCCGAATACACGGTGTCGGAAGTCAGCGGCAGCTCGGTGTTGACGATGTTGTCGCGGATCGAATCCCGCGAGGCGTAGTAGCTGAGCAGGGAGGTGGCGAGGAAGCCACTGCCCAGCAAGGTGATCAGGACCAGCACCAGCGAACGTTGCGAATACAGGGGAGAACGAAGCGGCATGGCGATTCCGTGAGAGTGGCCCGATGACGCATTCTAGTGGCATGGCGGGCAAATGACTCGTTCATCAGCGCACTGAATTGTCTGGGTATCGATGTATTGCAAACGCCTCTTGCGTCGCCACCGGCCGACGCCTTGAGGCGCCATGGGCGGCGGTCTACCAGCGGTCGCATGACTTGTATAAATGTGTTGCCAGAATCGCACCGGAAGGCATTTTTGCGGTCAGATATTTCGTCAGTCAGCCTGTTGCTGATTGCCGCCTGCCAGCGTCGCTGGCGTGGCTTCTTCGCGGTCCAGGAGGCCGCCATGTATCGTCGACTTCTGCTTGTTGCATTACTGGGTTTGAGTCTTGGCGCGTGTGTCCCTTATTACGATGGCGGCTCCAGCTACTACAGCTCGGAGGTCTACAGCACCCCGGCACCGGCCTATTACTACGGTGGCGGCGCTTCCTATTACTCCACCGGACGCAGCTACTACGCGCCGCGCTACTACCAGTCGGCGCCGCGCTATTACTCACCGGCTCCGCGTTATTACCAGGTTCCCCGGGCGGTCTACCGGCCCTATCCCGCGCAGGGTTGGGGCGGGCACGAGCGTCATGGCAACTGGAACAATGACAACGGTGGCGACCAGGACTGGGGCGGTCACGGCGGGCGTGGCCGTGGCGACCATGGACGAGGCGGGCGCGGCCACTGATCCTGCCGGGGCCAGGAGCCCATAGCCGCCACGGGCGGCTATGGGCTTTTTAGTAATCCGTCAGGTCCGCCAGGGGATGGCGACCTTCCCAGGCCTTGTGGAAGTGCGCTTCGACCACGGCCTCGGGCACCTGGTTGATATCCGCCCAATGCCAGTGCGGTTGCTGATCCTTGTCGATCAGGCGCGCACGCACGCCCTCGGCGAACTCCGGATGCCGGCAGCAGTTCAGGCTCAGGGTGTATTCCATCTGGAACACCTCGGCCAGGGACAGCAAGCGCGCGCGGCGGATCTGTTCCCACACCAGGTGGGCGGTCAGCGGACAGCCTTCGGCGAGGGTCTTGGCCGCGCGGCTGTAGAGGGCGTCGCTGTGGCTGTGCAACTGGCTGATGGCCCGCCAGGCGCAGGCCACGTCGCTGACATCCAACCAGCCGTCGATCTGTTGCCGGCGTGGCAACCACTGCGCGGCGGGCATCTGCTCCACGGCTTCTTGTTGCAAGGCCTTGAGCAGGCTGTT
The DNA here is from genome assembly GCF_900105185.1 of Pseudomonas saponiphila. Lineage (NCBI taxonomy): Bacteria > Pseudomonadati > Pseudomonadota > Gammaproteobacteria > Pseudomonadales > Pseudomonadaceae > Pseudomonas > Pseudomonas saponiphila. Next base: position 1,966,982 of record NZ_FNTJ01000002.1, read on the forward strand.
GAGCTGACGCGGAGTTTGTTCCTGCCAGTTCAGTTGCAGCAGGCCCTCGATCAGCGCCTCTTGTTGCTCATCCAGCAGGAAGCGGTCGGCGAGGCCCAGGTCCAGGGCGTCGCGGCCATTCATATGGGCTCCGGTGAGCCCGAGAAACAGGCCGAGCTTGCCGGGCATCCGTGAAAGGAACCAGCTGGCGCCGACATCGGGATACAGGCCGATGCTGATCTCCGGCATCGCCAGGCGACTGCTGGGGGTGACGATGCGGATGCCGGCCCCTTGCAGCAACCCCATGCCGCCGCCCAGTACATAGCCGTGGCCCCAGCAGATCACCGGCTTGGGGTAGGTGTGCAGGCGATAGTCGAGACGGTATTCCGCGGCGAAAAAATACCCGGCCAAGGCCGGCACTTCGCCCGGATGATCCAGGCATGCCTGGGCCAGGCTGCGCACTTCGCCACCGGCACAGAAGGCCTTGGTGCCGTTGCCGCGCAGCAGCACGCAGACCACTTGCGGGTCCTTGGCCCAGGCGTCGAGGTGTTCGCTCAGTTGCTGGATCATCGGCAGCGACAGGGCGTTCAGGGTTTTTTCCGCGTCCAGGGTGGCAATGGCGATGCGGGCGCCATCACTGCCGGTGAGTGCTTCGACATGCAGGTTCATCGTGACCTCGAGGAGCAATACAAGCGATCAGTATGATCGCTGGTAGGGAAAGTGCCGGATCTGTGTCAGATCAATTGACAAGCGAAGTCGGCTTTCCTAGGGTGCGGCCATTGTTTTTTCACGGGCCTGGCCATGACTGCTGACGATCGTATCAAACTCGAACCGAGCTGGAAGGAGGCCCTGCGGGCCGAATTCGAGCAGCCCTACATGAGCGAACTGCGCGAGTTCCTGCGCCGGGAACATGCCGCCGGCAAGGAAATCTACCCGCCGGGACCGATGATTTTCAACGCCCTGAACTCGACGCCGCTGGACAAGGTCAAGGTGGTGATTCTCGGCCAGGATCCGTACCACGGGCCGGGCCAGGCCCACGGCCTGTGCTTCTCGGTGCAGCCCGGCGTACCGGCGCCGCCGTCGCTGGTGAACATCTATAAAGAGCTCAAGCGCGACCTGAACATCGACATCCCCAATCATGGCTACCTGCAAAGCTGGGCCGACCAGGGCGTGCTGATGCTCAACACCACCATGACCGTGGAGCGGGCCAACGCTGCGTCCCACGCGGGCAAGGGCTGGCAGTTCTTCACCGACCGGATCATCGAAGTGGTCAGCGAGCATCAGCCGCACCTGGTGTTCCTGCTGTGGGGCGCCCATGCCCAGAGCAAGCAGAAGCTGATCGACGCCACCAAGCACCTGGTGCTGACCTCGGTGCACCCGTCGCCGCTGTCGGCCTACCGTGGCTTCCTCGGTTGCGGGCACTTCAGTCGTACCAACAAGTACCTTGAGCAGAACGGCGAGACGCCGATCGAGTGGCGCCTGCCGCCGGTTTGATCCAGCCCCTTTCGCCGGCAAGCTGGCTCCAACATCCCCTGTAGGAGCCGGCTTGCCGGTGAACAAGACTTTCAGTCCCGGTTCCAATGGCGGAACAGGGGCTCGGCAAGAAACAGCACGAACAACAACCTCATCACCTGCATCGCCGTCACCAGTGGCACCGACAGTTGCAGCACCTCCGCCGTCAGGCTCATTTCCGCAATACCGCCGGGCATCATGCCCAGGGTCAGCGAACGCAGATCGAGGCGGGTCAGCACGCTCAGGCCCAGGGCCGCGAGGCCGGCCATCAGCATGGTCAGGGCGGTGGCGATCAGGGTACGGCCCATGAACGAGGGCGCCCGACGAAAGAACTCCCGGTTGAAGTGACAGCCCAAACCACTGCCGATCAGCCACTGGCCCAACTGGCTGGCGCCGTCAGGCAGGCCGATGTGCAGGTCCCAGGCGATGCTCGCCGTCGCGCTGAGCAACAAGGGCCCGAACAGCCAGGGATTGGGCTGGTGCAGGCGTTGCCAGAGCCAGGCCAGCAGCGCTCCGGCCGGGAACAGCAGGGCCAGCCACTGCCAGTCCACGCTGCTGGCGTGCTGGGACGGGGTGCCTTCCCCCAACAGGTACTTGAACGCCGCCGGTACGCAGAGCACCACCGTCAGCACCCGCAGGCTCTGCCCGGCCGCTACCCGACTGAGCTCCGCACCGTTACGGGCGCCGAGATTGACCATCTCCCCGGAGCCGCCGGGCATGCTGGAGAAGAACGCCGTGGCCCGGTCTTCCCCGGTGCGTCGCAGCAACCAGACCCCGACCACGCTGGACAGGCTGGTGACCAGGGCTCCGAAGAAGATCAGGCCGAAGTGGCTCAGTACCTGCTCCATCACCTGCGGGGTGAAGTGCAGGCCAATGCCGATGCCCACCACCCATTGCCCGCCTTTGCGCCCGCCGGGGATCTCCGCCAATTGCCAGGGCGTCAGGCAGCGCACCAGGATGATCGCCAGCAACGAGCCGACCATCCACGGCAGCGGCCAGCCGATCTGGCTGGCGAGGTAACCGCCAGCCAGGCCCACCAGGGGCGTGCCCCACCATTGCCTGAAGCGGGCTTCAGACATCGGCCACGGCACGTTGCTGGGCCGCGCGCTTGCGCCAGATACGCAGCAACGGCATCAGCAGCATGATCAGGGTCAGCACCCAGACCCCGACGGTGATCGGGCTCGACCAGAGGATTTCCATGGCGCCGTTGGAGATCGACAGCGCCCGGCGTAGGTTCTGTTCCATCAGCCCGCCGAGGATGAAGCCCAGCAGTACCGGCGACAGCGGGAAGTCCAGCTTGCGCAGGATGTAGCCGAAGATGCCGATGCCGACCATCAAGAACAGGTCGAAGGTGGTGGCATGCACTGCGTAGACGCCGATCCCGGTGATGATCGCAATCACCGGCACCAGGGCCCAGTTGGGCACCGCGAGGATGCGGGTGAAGATGCGGATCATCGGGATATTGAGGATCACCAGCATGATGTTGGCGATGAACAGCGAAGCGATCAGGCCCCAGACAATATCCGGCTGCTGCTGGAACAGCAGCGGACCCGGGGTGATGTTGTACAGCGACAGCGCGCCGATCATCACCGCGGTGGTGCCGGAGCCGGGTACGCCGAGGGTCAGCATCGGCACCAGAGCGCCGCAGGCCGAGGCGCCGATGGCGGTTTCCGGGGCGGCCAGGCCGCGCTTGTCGCCCTCGCCGAAAGTGCCGCTGGCACCGGCGATGCGCTTCTCGGTCATGTAGGCCACGGCGCTGGCCAGGGTCGCACCGGCGCCGGGCAGCACGCCCATGATGAAGCCCAGCAGGCCACAGCGGATGTTCACCACGAACACCGAAGCCGCTTCCTTGAGGTTGAACATCATGCGCCCGGTGGCCTTCACCGCTTCCTGGCCGCGATGGGTCTTCTCCAGCAGCAACAGGATCTCGCTGATGGAGAACAGGCCCAGCACCAGCACCACGAACTGGATGCCGTCGGTGAGGTGGATGTTGTCCCCGGTGAAACGGTACACGCCGCTGTTGGCGTCGATGCCCACCGCCGACAGAAACAGCCCGATCAGCGCGGCGATGAAGGTCTTCAACGGCCGGTCGCCGGCCATGCCGCCCAGGCAGACGATGGCGAACACCATCAGCACGAAGTACTCCGCCGGGCCGAAGGCGATTGCCCACTTGGCCAGCAGCGGGGCGAACAGCACCATGCCGCAGGTGGCGATGAAGGCACCGATGAACGAGCTCCAGGCCGACAGCGACAGGGCCACGCCCGCCAGGCCCTTGCGGGCCATGGGGTAGCCGTCGAGGGTGGTCATCACGGTGGAGGCTTCACCGGGAATGTTCAGCAGGATCGAGCTGATGCGGCCGCCGTATTCGCAGCCCAGGTACACCGCCGCCAGCAGGATCAGCGCCGACTCCGGCGGCAGGCCCAGGGCGAAGGCGATGGGGATCAGCAGCGCCACGCCGTTGATCGGGCCCAGGCCCGGCAGCAGCCCGACCACGGTGCCGATCAGGGTGCCGGACAGGGCGGTGACCAGGTTGTAGGGGGTCAGTGCAACGCCGAAGCCCTGGCCCAGGTAACTGAGGGTATCCATATCAATTCTCCAGAACGTCGAGCAGGCCGAGGGGCAGAGGCACGTCCATGACCCGGTCGAACAGCCAGTAGAGGCCGATGCTGAGCAGGCTGATGATCACCAGGCTGGGCAGCCAGCGACCGCCATAGAGCCGGGCCATCGGGACGCCGATGAGGATGCTGGCGACGATGAACCCCAGGGGTTCGAAGGTGCCGGCGAACACCAGCAGCAAGGCCACGCAGATCGTGATCTTGTTCAGGGTTGCCCGGTCCAGGGGTGGTTCGTCTTCGCTGTGCTTGATCGGCGCCGGGCGAAACAGCATGTACAGCAGGGCCAGGCCCATCAGGCCGAGCATCAGCAGAGGGAAGGCCCGCGGGCCCACGGGTTCGTAGGAAAAGGCCGCCTGATACGGCCAGGCCATCAGTGCCAGAGCGGCACAGGCCAGCAGCAACACCGCGGCGAAGAGACGTTGAACGAGCATGGTTAACTCCCGGGCGCGGCCCCCGATGCGCGAGGGCCGGGCCGTCAGCAAGGGACGGTCACTGGATCAGGCCGAACTCTTTGGCCAGGGTCTTGTAGTCGGCCACCTGCTTTTTCACGTAGGTGTCCAGCTCGGGGCCGGTCAGGGCGAAGGGGAACAGCTCGCGCTGATCACGCAACTTGGCGAACTCTTCGGAGGCCAGCAGCTTGTCGAAGGCGTTCTTCCACCAGGCGTACTCCTCGTCGCTGACCTTCGGCCCGAGGTAGAAGCCGCGTACCACCGGCCAGACGATGTCGTATCCCTGTTCCTTGGCGGTGGGGATGCCTTTCATTTCCGGTTCGTCCAGACGCTGTTCGGAGAACACCGCCAAGAGGCGCATGTCGCCGGCCTGGATATGCGGCATGGAGTCGGAAATGTCGGTGCTGCCGACCTGAATGTGCCCACCCAGCAGGGCGGTGGCGATTTCACCGCCGCCTTCCAGGGCCACGTAGCGCAGGTCCCGGGGGTTGATCCCGGCGGCCTTGGCGATCAGCGCGGTCTGCATCCAGTCCTGGCTGCCCACGGTGCCGCCGGAACCTATCACCACCTTGCTTGGATCTTTCTTCAGGGCCTGGACCAGATCGTCCAGAGTCTTGTAGGGCGAATCACTTTTCACGGCGATGGCGCCGTAGCTGGTGCCCACTGCCGCCAGCCAGCGCACTGCGCTTTCATCGAAGCGGCCGAACTTGCCCTGGGCCAGGTTCAGCAGCGAGCCGCTGGACCAGGCCACCAGGGTTCCGGCGTCGGCCGGGCGCTGGGCCACCACCGCGTTGTAGGCCACGGCACCGACGCCGCCGGGCATGTAGGTCACGCGCATCGGCTTGGTCAGGATCTTCTCGTTGACCAGCGCGCTTTGTGCCAGCTTGCAGGTCAGGTCGAAGCCGCCGCCGGGGGAGGCCGGGGCGATGCATTCCGGGCGCTTGGGTTCGGCGGACGCGGCCAGCAACTGGCCGGCGAACAGCATGCAGCCGGCGGTGAGGGCGAGGTTGCGCAATGAAAAGTCCATGATTGTCTCCACAGGAGTTGTTGTTATCGGTCTGTCCGGGTCATCCACGACCCTTTTTTCCGTAGGAGCCGGCTTGCCGGCGAAAGAGCCTTGAGCCCTGTGCAGGGCTTGCGGGCCTGTTCGCTGGCAAGCCAGCTCCTACGCAACGGTGAAACAGCGAGGCTTGCTCGCGGGCTTACCACAGGGCTACGGCGTAACTCACCAACAGGCGTACTTCATCCGCGTCGCGAGCCGAATAGTTGGAGCGGTAGGTGGCGTTGCGCAGGCGCACGGCGACGTTCTTGAAGGTGCCGCTTTGCACCACGTACTTGATCTCGGTGTTGCGCTCCCACTCCTTGCCGGTGTCGCCGTTTTTCAGGGCGATGTTGTCGCCGCTGATGTAGCGGGTCATGAAGCTCAGGCCGGGCACCCCGAGCTTGGCGAAGTCGTAGTCGTAGCGGGCCTGCCAGGAGCGTTCCTCGGCACCGGCAAAATCGTTGATCTGTACGAAGTTCACCAGGTACGGGTCGCTGCCATCGACATAGGGAAAGGCGCTGTCGCCGGACATGTGCTGGTAGCCGGCGCTGAGTTTGTGGCCGCTCAGGGCGTAGCTCAACAGGCCGTTGAGGGAGCGGTTGTCGATCTTGCCGCCTCGGGCCTGGCCCTGGTCATCGCTGATGGCCAGGCGCAGGTCGCTGGCAAAGGTACCAGGCCCCAGGGGGCGGGACGCCAGCAGGCCGAGGAAGTGCTGGTTGTAGACGTCGTCCAGTTGGGCGAAGTGGTAGCTGCCGGTGATCTTGTCGGTGAACTTGTAGTCCAGGCCGCCGAAGTTGAAGTGCTTGCCGGCCACGGTGCCGGCGAAGCGGCTGTTCTTGTTGTTGAGGCGGATGTCTTCGTAGTTGCTGTCGTCGCGGTCCTTGGCCTTGTCCAGGCGGCCGCCGGTGAAGGTCAGGTTCTTGATCTCCTTGGAGGTCAGCAAGCCGCCTTCGAAGGTCTGCGGCAGGATGCGCCCGTCGTTGGGCTTGAGGATCGGCAGTTCCGGGATCAGGCTGCCGATTTTCAGTTCGCTGGCGGAGATCTTCACTTTGCCGGTCAGGCCGAGCTTGGAGTACTGGTCGGCGGCGCGTCCGTCATCGTGGGTCGGCAGCAGGCCGGTGCCGGTGCGGTCGGGGCTGGAGTCGAGCTTGACCCCGAGCATGCCCAGGGCGTCCAGGCCGAAGCCCACGGTGCCTTCGGTGTAGCCCGACTGCAGGTTGAGCATGAACCCCTGGGCCCATTCGTCGCGCTTGGACTGCTGGGCGCTGGTGCCGTCGCGAAAGTCGCGGTTGAAGTACATGTTGCGGGTTTCGAAGGTGGCGCTGCTGTCTTCGAAAAAGGCGGCCTGGCTCAAGGGCGCGACACCGGCGAGGGCCGCGGCGCTGGCCAGGGCGGTCGGGGTCAGACGGGGAAAAAAAACAGGTGTGACGGCGTGAGGGCGCGTGGACGGCATCCAGGGGTACTCCGTTATTGTTCTTATTGTCGACGAAAACGCTTCGAGGCGTTTTGCGGGTCAGCGGTCGTTTAGACCAGGGCAGTCGAGACTGTCCGTAGCGGGACTCTAAAGGGCCAACCTTTCGCTAACCTTTCAGTGCATTTTCCCGGTTTTCGGGCTTCACAGCGGCGGATGCGGCGGTACACTCCGCGCCAAAGAGCGGCGTCGATCCCCCTGAAACGAGGTAATCATCCATGCGAGTCCTGCTCGTCGAAGACCATCTGCAACTGGCCGAAAGTGTCGCCCAGGCGCTCAAGAGCACCGGCCTGACCGTGGATGTGCTACACGATGGCGTGGCCGCCGACCTGGCCCTGGGCAGCGAGGAGTACGCCGTGGCGATCCTCGATGTCGGCCTGCCGCGCATGGACGGTTTCGAGGTGCTCGCGCGCTTGCGGGCCCGGGGCAAGAACCTGCCGGTGCTGATGCTCACCGCCCGCAGCGACGTCAAGGACCGGGTCCATGGCCTGAACCTGGGCGCCGACGATTACCTGGCCAAGCCGTTCGAGTTGACCGAGCTGGAAGCCCGGGTCAAGGCCCTGTTGCGCCGCAGCGTGCTGGGCGGCGAGCGTCAGCAGCGCTGCGGGGTGCTGGCCTATGACCTGGACACCCGGCGCTTCACCCTGGGCGAGGAACTGCTGACCCTGACGTCTCGCGAACAGGCGGTGCTGGAGGCGTTGATTGCCCGTCCTGGCCGGGTGATGAGCAAGGAGCAACTGGCATCCCAGGTGTTCGGCCTGGATGAGGAGGCCAGCCCCGATGCCATCGAGATCTATGTGCATCGCCTGCGCAAGAAGCTCGATGGCCACACGGTCGCCATCGTCACTTTCCGTGGCCTCGGTTACCTGCTGGAAAGCCGCGATGCATAAGCCCAGCAGCCTGCGCTGGCGGTTGCTGTGGAACCTGGCGCTGCTGCTGGTGGTGCTGATGCTGGCCAGCGGCTTGAGTGCCTACTGGAACGGCCGCGAGGCCGCCGACACCGCCTACGACCGGACCCTGCTGGCCTCGGCACGGACCATTGCCGCCGGCCTGTCCCAGCGCGATGGCAGCCTGAGCGCCAATGTGCCCTATGTGGCCCTGGACACCTTCGCCTACGACAGTGCCGGGCGCATCTACTACCAGGTCAACGACATTCACCAGCAACTGATTTCCGGCTACGAAAACCTCCCCGGTCCGCCGCCGGGCACTCCGCGTACCGATGACTACCCTGCCCTGGCGCGCTTCTATGACGCCACTTACCTGGGACAGAACGTGCGGGTGGTGAGCCTGCTCAAGGCAGTCAGCGAGCCGAACATGAACGGCATGGCGGAAATCCGCGTGGCCGAGACCGACGAGGCGCGGGTCGCCATGGCCCGCAGCCTGATGGCCGATACCTTGCTGCGCCTGGGCATGCTGGCCATCGGTGCGTTGCTGCTGGTGTGGTTTGCGGTGAGTGCCGCGTTGCGGCCGCTGGAGCGTTTGCGCGGTGCAGTGGAAGAGCGCCAGCCCGATGACTTGCGGCCACTGCCGCTGGTGTCGGTGCAGCGCGAGTTGTGGCCCTTGGTGCGGGCCTTGAATCATTTCACCGAACGTCTGCGCGGGCAGTTCGAGCGCCAGGCGCAGTTCATCGCCGAGGCCGCCCATGAGTTGCGCACGCCCTTGGCCGCGCTCAAGGCCCGCCTGGAACTGGGCTTGCGCTCGGACGAACCGCAGACCTGGCGTTCGACCCTGGAAGGCGCGGCCCAGGGCACTGATCGCCTGACTCATCTGGCCAATCAGCTGCTGTCCCTGGCGCGGGTGGAAAATGGCGCCCGGGCGATTGCCGAAGGCGGTGCGCAGTTGCTCGATCTGAGCCAGCTGGCTCGGGAACTGGGCATGGCCATGGCGCCCCTGGCCCATGCCCGGGGTGTGGCCCTGGCGCTGGAGGCCGACGAGCCGGTGTGGTTAAAGGGCGAGCCGACCTTGCTCAACGAGTTGCTGAGCAACCTGCTGGACAACGCCCTGGCCCACACGCCGCCGGGCGGCAATGTGGTGCTGCGGGTCTTTGCCCCTGGGGTGCTGGAGGTGGAGGACGATGGGCCGGGGATTCCCCTGGAGGATCGGGACCGGGTCTTCGAGCGTTTCTATCGGCGCAATCAGCAGGTGGCCGGTTCGGGATTGGGCTTGGCGATCGTGGGGGAGATCTGTCGCGCCCATCTGGCCCAGATCAGCCTGCATGACGGCGAGCCTTCGGGGTTGAAGGTGCGGGTGAGTTTTATCGCCGGATGAGCATCAGTAGAGCATCGAGCGGGATGCTTGCAGATCGTTGCACATGGCCTGGTTTTCCGGGTCGATCCCCAGCCTCTTGAAGGCCGGCACGCTGAAGGCGTCGATCCGCGAGAGGGGGTGATCAGTGTCCTTGTGGCAGTACAGGGTCGCCACCTGCACCAGATCGACGTAGTCGATCCCGGCGCCCTGGCGGTCGAAGTGCAGGTACTGCCCGGGGATTGCCACCAGTTGCTCGGGGAACTCCCAGACTTGCAGCAGCTTGTCTCCCAGCAAGGGGTGGATACGCTCGATCACGTGGTTGAGGCTGACCGGATCGGACAGCAGTTCGTAATGGTCTTCGGCGTAGGTCAGGATCGGCAGTACGCCGATCTGGTGCACCAGGCCGCCCAGGGCCGCCTGGTCGGGCTTGAGCTGGGTGTAGCTGCGACACAGGGCATAGCTGACACCGGCCACTTCCAGGCTACGACGCCAGACGTCGTGCATCTTTTGCGCTACCACTTCGGAGCGGGCGTTGAAGATCTGCTCCATCACCAGGCCGATGGCCAGGTTGCTGCTGTAGTTGACTCCCAGGCGGGTGATCGCGGTGTGCAGGTCGGTGACTTCCTGGGTTGCCCGCAGCAGGGGACTGTTGACCACCTTGATTAGCCGTGCCGACAACGCGGTGTCGCGGCTTATCACTTTACTCAGGGTGCTGACGCTGATTTCCGGGTCTTCGGCGGCCTGGCGAATCTGCATGGCCACCTCCGGTAGGGTTGGCAGGACCAGGTCATCGTTGTCGATGGCCTCCACCAAATCCCGTTGGACCTTTTGCGCCAGCTCAGTCATTTCAGTTCTCTAGGGTGTTGCAGGAAAGGAGGAGCGATCAACGCTGGATTTCGCGATCGCGGTCCAGCTGATAAGGCAGATCCAGCAAGTGCAGGCTGGGCCCTTCAAGTGCCCCCAGGTGCAGGTTGCCGTCTTCCACCGCCTCGGCCTGCAATACGGCCAGCAGTTCCACCTGATCGGTTGCCCGGGCGGCCAGCACCACTTCACCGATGGCGCTGCCGTGGGTCGGGGAGAACAGCGGGGTGCCCGGGACGGGAAGCTCGCCTGTGGGCAAGGCAAGGCGGTACAGGCGGCGCTTGAGCTTGCCCAGGTACTGCATGCGGGCGACGATTTCCTGGCCGGTGTAGCAGCCCTTCTTGAAGCTGACGCCACCCACGGCTTGCAGGTTGAGCATCTGTGGAATGAACAGCTCGCGGGTCTGTGCCATGACCTGGCCGAGGCCGGCGCGGATCTGGCCCAGCAGCCACTGGTTGAGCTCGCCCTCGGGCAGTTGCGCGGCCAATTGCCGGGCCAGGTGCTCGGCCTGTTCGGCCGGGGCCCAGAGTTCGGCGCGGTCGCTGGACACGCGTATGGCTATCAGGTCGTCGGACCGGACCACGGCGCCGTCTTCCTGGGGCAGTTCGAGGCCCAGGCCGCTGAGGGTGGCGTCGCCGCCTGCAAGGCCGAAACGCACCCAGTTGGCGCTTTCGTCGCTGAGCTTGGCCTTGGAGAACACGGCGTACTTCTTCAGGTCGGCCAGTTGCGGCTCGAGCAGTTCACTGGCCATGGCCAGCAGGCAACCGTCACCTTGCACAAGGATGCGGAAACTCGACTGCATGCGACCTTTCTGGTTGCAGCGCGCGCCGAGGCTGGATTGGCTGTCGCTGAGGTAATTGAGGTTGCAGGTCAACTGACCCTGAAGGAATTTGCTGGCATCAGGGCCGCGGACGGCGAGGACGCCTTCGTGGGACAGGGGGCAGAAAAAAGCGGAGTCAGCCATGGTTCATCGCAGGGTAAAAAGTCTGGGGCACATCATAAGGGGGCGCCCCTGAAATGGATAGTTCACAAAGGATAGCCGGTGACCGACCAAAGCCGACTGTTCTCGTGTTCCCCGGGCTGTATACTTGCGCTCTATTTGAGGAGCGCTCCATGGTTGAAGATGTTGAACTGAATCGCCTCTACTGGCACAGCCGTCGCGGCATGCTTGAGCTGGACGTGTTGCTGGTGCCGTTCGTCAGGGAGGTGTACCCGCATCTCGATGAGACTGATCGCGAGTGCTATCGCAAGCTGCTGGAGTGCGAGGATCAGGACATGTTCGGCTGGTTCATGGAGCGCAGCGAGTCCGAGGACCCTGAGCTGCAGCGCATGGTTCGCATGATTCTGGACCGTGTCCAACCCAAGTAGCGTGTTCGAGTGCCGCTGGCGTGCTTCAAGGCAACTGCTGGCGGCCTACCTGATGGCCCAGGCACTCGCCGTGGCGGCCATTTTTCTTTTGCAGTGCGCACCTGTCGCCAAGTTCCTGGGGCTGTTGCTGTGCCTGTTGCATGCCGGTTGGGTGCTGCCTCGACAGATTCTCCTGACTCATCCCAGGGCGTTCACGGGCTTGCGGCATTCGGCACAGGGCTGGCAGTTGTGGAGCACGGCCAAGGGCTGGCAGGCGGTGCAGTTGCGCCCTGACAGCCTGGCGTTGCCGCTGATCGTGGTGCTGCGTTTTCGTGTGCACGGCGAACCGTGGGTGCGTGCTCTGTGTGTCCCGCGGGATGCGCAGGCGGCCGACGTGCATCGGCGCCTGCGGGTGCGACTCAAGTTCGGCCGGCGTAGGTGGGCGGCTGCAGAATAGTGTCCCGGGCCTCGGGCAACTGCAGCGGGTAGTCGAGTGTGTAGTGCAGGCCGCGGCTTTCCTTGCGTTCCATGGCCGAGAGGATCATCAGCTCGGCGACCTGGGCCAGGTTGCGCAACTCGATCAGGTCGCGACTGACCTTGTAGTTGCTGTAGAACTCGTCGATCTCATCCAGCAGCAGGCGCACCCGATGCTGAGCCCGTTGCAGGCGCTTGTTGGTGCGCACGATACCCACGTAGTCCCACATGAATCGCCGCAGTTCATCCCAGTTGTGCGCAATGATCACGTCTTCGTCGGAGTCGGTGACTTGGCTGGCGTCCCAGGCGGGCAGGGCGGCGGGAATCGAGACCTGGGGCAGTTGCTCAAGGATGTCGGCGGCTGCCGAGCGGGCATAGACGAAGCACTCCAGCAACGAGTTGCTGGCCATGCGGTTGGCCCCGTGCAGCCCGGTGAAGCTGGTTTCGCCGATGGCGTACAGGCCTGGCACGTCGGTGCGGCCCTGCTGGTCGACCATTACCCCGCCACAGGTATAGTGGGCCGCTGGCACCACCGGGATCGGCTGCCGGGTGATGTCGATGGAAAACTCCAGGCAGCGTTCATACACCGTCGGGAAATGGCTTTTGATGAACTCGGCCGGCTTGTGGCTGATGTCCAGGTAGACGCAGTCAATCCCCAGGCGCTTCATTTCGTGGTCGATGGCCCGGGCGACGATATCTCGCGGAGCCAGTTCGGCCCGAGGATCGAAGCGCGGCATGAAGCGTTCGCCATTGGGCAGCTTGAGGTGGGCGCCTTCGCCGCGCAGGGCTTCGGTGATCAGGAAACTCTTGGCCAGCGGGTGATACAGGCAGGTGGGGTGGAACTGGTTGAATTCCAAGTTGGCTACCCGGCAGCCCGAGCGCCAGGCCATGGCGATGCCGTCACCACAGGCGCTGTCGGGGTTGCTGGTATAGAGGTAGACCTTGGCCGCACCGCCGGAGGCGAGAATCACGAAGCGTGCGCCGAAGGTGTCGACTTCGCCGGTGCTGCGATTGAGCACATAGGCCCCCAGGCAGCGATCGCCTTCCAGGCCCAGGCGCTTTTCGGTGATCAGGTCGACGGCGACCCTTTGCTCCAGCAGCTCGATGTTGGGGTGTTGTCGGGCCTGGGCCAGTAAGGTCTTGAAGATCGCCGCGCCGGTGGCGTCTGCGGCATGGATGATCCGCCGGTGGCTATGGCCGCCTTCGCGGGTCAGGTGGAACTCGAAGCCGCTTTCATCGCTGCCGGCGTCTTCGTCGCGGGTGAAGGGGACGCCTTGGTCGATCAGCCATTGGATGGCTTCGCGGCTGTGCTCGACGGTAAAACGCACCGCATCTTCATGGCACAAGCCGCCGCCGGCATTGAGGGTGTCATCGACGTGGGACTCGACGGTGTCGGTATCGTCCAGCACGGCTGCTACACCGCCCTGGGCCCAGTAGGTCGAGCCGTTGGCCAGGTCGCCCTTGCTCAGGACGGCAATACGCAGGTGGCTGGGCAGGGTAAGGGCCAGGCTCAAGCCGGCGGCGCCGCTGCCAATCACCAGAACATCGTGTTGAAACTGTTGGCTCATTTAAAGGATTCCGCTCAAAGCGACCCAATACGGGGTTGGCGCAAGACGCCTGAATCGGCGAGTCAAGGCAGCCACACAGCCCACTAGTATATAGAGGGGTGGATCGGCACAATAGTCGCGCCTTCATGGCGTTGTGCGACCTCGCTGAGCAAAAGCGTTGCTCTCGACCAGCCTCTACTCGCGGCGTTCCAGCTTCCGCGCGGGCTGATCGAAGAAGTAGGGCGGTTTTTCTCTTCACCGTTACACAATCTTCGTTTGGCACAGCTATAAAGATTGGGAACTTTTGCCAAGGCCCCAAACTCAATAGAAGGTTGCCTGAAAGAAGGGACAGCGTCGGTTCTGGCCAGGGTTTGCAGTCTGTTCCTTGTGACAGAAATCGACGACAGGATTATTCGCGCAGCCGGCCTCGCCCGCGCTGCGTTTTTCGTGCGTGCCGGATCAGAGCCCGCAGGAAACTTGCTTGGAGGGGGAGAACTTTTGCGAAAAGCCCGAGTCTATGTTTGCAAGCCTGATCGATTAGTGATGCAAGCCTCCTCCGAGCTTACCGAGGAGTGTTCATGCTAACCCAGGAAGAGGATCAGCAGCTGGTCGAGCGCGTTCAGCGTGGCGACAAGCGAGCGTTCGATCTGCTCGTGCTGAAGTACCAGCACAAAATTCTCGGGTTGATCGTGCGTTTCGTGCACGACACCCATGAAGCCCAGGATGTCGCACAAGAAGCCTTTATCAAGGCTTACCGTGCACTAGGTAATTTTCGGGGGGACAGTGCGTTTTATACGTGGCTGTACCGTATCGCCATCAACACGGCGAAAAACTATCTGGTTTCACGCGGCCGTCGGCCGCCGGATAGCGATGTCAGTTCCGAGGATGCGGAGTTCTATGACGGCGATCATGGCCTGAAGGATCTCGAATCGCCGGAACGCGCATTGCTGCGGGATGAGATCGAAGGCACCGTCCATCGAACCATTCAGCAACTACCTGAAGATTTGCGTACAGCCTTAACTTTGCGTGAATTCGATGGTCTGAGTTACGAGGACATTGCCAGCGTCATGCAGTGTCCGGTGGGTACCGTGCGCTCCCGGATTTTCCGCGCTCGGGAAGCCATCGATAAAGCCCTGCAGCCGTTGTTGCAGGAAACCTGAGACAGCGGCGACAGCCAAGAGAGGAACCGCCATGAGTCGTGAAGCCCTGCAGGAATCGCTGTCCGCGGTGATGGATAACGAAGCGGACGAACTGGAATTGCGTCGGGTATTGAATGCCGTCGACGAAGTGGAAACCCGTGAAACCTGGGCTCGTTATCAAATCGCCCGGGCAGCCATGCACAAGGAGTTGCTGCTTCCACGTCTGGACATTGCCGCTGCCGTTTCTGCAGCCCTGGCCGATGAAGCTGTACCGGCCAAAGCGTCTCGTGGGCCTTGGCGCAGCCTGGGTCGTCTGGCAGTTGCTGCGTCCGTGACCGTAGCGGTACTTGCTGGCGTACGTCTGTATAACCACGACGAGATCGCTGGTGTTGAGCTCGCTCAGCAAGCGGGTCAGCCAACCCTGGCTGCTCCACAAGTCAAAGGCCCTGCCGTATTGGCCGGCTACAATGAAAGCTCGGAAGCCACCGGCCCCATGGCCAATGGCGTATTGCAAGGGCAGCCCGGCTGGCACGACCAGCGTCTGCCAAGCTACCTGCGTCAGCATGCCCAGCAAGCTGCACTCAAAGGCACTGAAAGCGCGTTGCCTTATGCCCGTGCGGCGAGCCTGGAAAACCGCTAAGGAGGATCATGCGCGCCATACCTCTAATCTCGCTTCTGCTCAGTGGCTGGTTTGTGGTTCCAGCCCACGCCGACGAAGCCCAGGACTGGTTGCAGCGTCTTGGGCAAGCCGAACAGCAGCAAAGCTTTCAGGGCACCTTCGTTTACGAGCGTAATGGTAGTTTTTCTACTCATAACATCTGGCATCGTGTCCAGGATGGGAAGGTCCGTGAGCGGTTGATCCAGCTCGACGGTTCCGCTCAAGAGGTTGTGCGCGTCGATGGTCGTACCCAGTGCGTCAGCGGTACGCTGGTGGCAGGGTTGGGGGATGCACCGGACTCTGCGGCGCGTGCCCTGGATCCGCAAAAACTCAAGAATTGGTATGAGCTTGCCGTTATCGGCAAGTCGCGCGTGGCCGGGCGCGAGGCAGTGATCATTGCGGTCACGCCGCGAGACCAGCACCGTTACGGCTTCGAATTGCACTTGGATCAGGAAACCGGCTTGCCGCTCAAGTCCCTGTTGTTGAATGAAAAGGGGCAACTGCTTGAGCGCTTTCAGTTCACTCGCCTGGACACTGCAGATGTCCCGGATGACAACGAACTGCGTGCAGGCCCGGAATGTAAACCAGTGCTTCTGGACAGCGACAAGGCCTCCGCGATCAAGAATACCCGGGTCTGGCACTCCGACTGGTTGCCTCCGGGGTTCGAGTTGACCAGTAGCAGCGCCCGCAAGGATCCGCAAACCAAGTCCGTGGTCAACAGCCTGCTGTATGACGATGGTTTTGCGCGTTTTTCCGTGTTCCTCGAGCCGCTAAATGGCGAGGCGGTCACCGACACTCGTTCGCAGTTGGGGCCGACTGTCGCCGTGTCGCGACGACTGACCACCCCAGAAGGCGAAATGATGGTCACGGTGGTCGGGGAAATTCCCATCGGCACCGCCGAACGTATCGCCCTGTCCATGCGTTTCGATGCCACCACCCAGCAATGAACCTTTATTGGTTGTGTAAGAGGTCGATCATGGCTTATCCACAATTGAGAAGATGAAATGTTTGGTGAGCAATTTCATTTGCAAAATCCACCAAGTTTTTTTATAGGTCAGAACCCCCTCGGTTCTGACCTTATTTGTCGTTCCTGGAGCGAAATTGCCACCCCTGTCGTTTCGGCATTTGCTGCTCCATATCGCTTAACCACGCTCGTCGTAACGGGAGCCGTATGTCGATACCACGCTTGAAGTCCTACTTCACTATTCTTGCCACCGTACTGGTGCTGGGGCAGGCCGTGTCTGCCCAGGCAGCCGAGTTGCCTGATTTCACCCAACTGGTCGAGCAGGCCTCGCCTGCGGTGGTGAACATCAGTACCACGCAGAAGCTGCCTGATCGGCGGGTTTCCAACTCAGCGCAGATGCCCGATCTGGAAGGCTTGCCGCCAATGCTGCGGGAGTTCTTCGAGCGCGGCATGCCTCAGCAGCGCTCTCCGCGCGGCGACCGCCAGCGTGAAGCGCAATCCCTGGGGTCGGGCTTCATCATCTCCCCGGATGGCTACATCCTCACCAACAACCACGTGATCGCCGATGCGGACGAGATCCTCGTGCGCCTGGCCGACCGCAGCGAATTGAAAGCCAAGCTGATCGGTACCGACCCGCGCTCCGACGTGGCGCTGCTGAAGATCGATGGCAAGGACCTGCCCGTGCTGAAACTGGGTAAATCCCAGGATCTCAAGGCCGGTCAATGGGTCGTGGCCATCGGTTCGCCGTTCGGCTTTGACCACACCGTGACCCAGGGCATCGTCAGCGCCATCGGTCGCAGCCTGCCGAACGAAAACTATGTGCCGTTCATCCAGACCGACGTGCCGATCAACCCGGGCAACTCCGGTGGCCCGCTGTTCAACCTGGCCGGTGAAGTGGTGGGGATCAACTCGCAGATCTACACCCGTTCCGGCGGTTTCATGGGCGTGTCCTTCGCCATCCCGATCGACGTGGCGATGGACGTTTCCAATCAGCTGAAAACCGGTGGCAAGGTCAGTCGTGGTTGGTTGGGCGTGGTGATCCAGGAGGTCAATAAAGACCTGGCTGAGTCCTTTGGCCTGGAAAAACCCGCCGGTGCACTGGTGGCGCAAGTTCAGGATGGCGGCCCGGCAGCCAAGGGTGGCTTGCAAGTGGGCGATGTGATTCTCAGCCTCAATGGCCAGCCCATCGTCATGTCGGCGGACCTGCCGCACTTGGTGGGCGCGCTGAAGGCCGGGGCCAAGGCCAATCTGGAAGTGATCCGCGAAGGCAAGCGCAAGAACGTCGAGCTGACCGTCGGTGCTATCCCTGAGGAAGACAAGGACCTGAGCATGCTGCCCAAGTCCGGAGTCGAGCGCAGCAGCAACCGTCTCGGCGTGGCCGTGATCGAACTCAACGATGAGCAGAAAAAAGCCTTCGACCTCAAGGGTGGCGTTGTCATCAAGGAAGTTCAGGATGGCCCTGCTGCCCTGATCGGCCTGCAACCAGGCGATGTGATCACTCACCTGAACAACCAGGCGATCACCACAGCCAAGGAGTTCACTGAGATTGCCAAGGCGCTGCCGAAGAATCGTTCGGTGTCCATGCGTGTTCTGCGTCAGGGGCGAGCCAGCTTCATTACCTTCAAGCTGGCCGAATAACCCGCCAGCCTTAAGGAGTGCCCAATAAAAAGCCCGCCTCGTATGAGGCGGGCTTTTTTATGGTCCCGCTCAAGGTCAGCGCATCATGTCCTTGACCATCTGTTCCTGATCCATCATCTCGCGCTGACGCGCATCGATCCTTGACGACAGGGGGAAGTTGCTGCCGGCCCGGCGCTTGGCAAAGTCCAACTGCTGGATGGCCTGGCGATAGTCACCGACCAGGGCGAAGTACTCGGCCCGGGCCTGGTGCAGGCCGATGATGTTGCCGGACAGGCCGCGGGTTTCTGCAACCAAGTACCAGACGTCCGGGTCATCCGGGCGACTTTTCAGCAGGCTTTCCAGGGCTTTTTCTGCATCCGCCGGGCGGTTCTGCTTGAGTAGAAGGTCTACCCGGACCTGGTTCAGCGGATAGTTTCCGGGGTAAAGGTTAAGCATTCGCTCGACCCGACTTTGCGCATCCGGCAGGCGGCTGTTGGCCATGTCCAGCTCGATCTGGGCCAGGTTGTAGGTGATGTCATTGGGCGACTTGGCCAGCAGTGGCTTGAGGTTTTCCCGAGCCTCGTTCCATTGGCTGCCCTTGATCTGGGCGATGGCCAGGCCGTAGCGCGCGATGTCGTTCTTCGGGTTTTCGTCGAGCTGGGCACGAAAGCGCTTGGCGGCCAGGCCCGGGGACTCTTCATAGTTGAGTTGCACCCGGGCGCGAATCAGTTGATAGCGCAGGCTGTCTTCGGTGCCGCCTTGCTTGGCCTGTTCGGCGCGGTTGCGGGTGTCGGCGATCCGCGATTCGGTGACCGGGTGGGTCAGGAGGAATTCCGGCGGCTTGGCATCGAAGCGGTACTGGCGCATCAGGCGCTCGAACATGGTGGGCATCGAGCGCGGATCGTAGCCGGCCTTCTCCAGATTGAGGATGCCGATACGGTCGGCTTCCTGCTCGTTCTGTCGGGAGAAGCGTCGCTGTTCCTGGATCGCCGCAGCCTGGGTGCCGGCGATGGTAGCGATCCCGGCATCCCCGGCACCGGCGGCGGCGATCACGATCCCGGCCAGCAGTGCGGCCATCATCGGCACCTGCATGCGTTGCTGGGCCTCGACGCCGCGGGCGAAGTGCCGCTGGGAAAGGTGCGCCAGTTCGTGAGCCAGTACCGAGGCATATTCGCCTTCGGTCTGGGCGTTGAGAAACAGCCCGCCGTTGACTCCGACAATCCCGCCGGGAGCGGCAAAGGCGTTGAGCTGCGGGCTGTTGATCAGGATGAACTCCAGGCGACGGTCATTGACCTGGCTGGTTTCCACCAGTTTGTAGACGCTGGTTTCGACGTAGTCCTTGAGTTGCGGGTCGTTGAGCTGAGAAACCTGGCTGCGCAGCAATGCCAGCCAGGCGCGGCCCAACTGGTATTCCTGTTGCGGCGAGACGATGGCTGAACTGGCATCACCGAGTGACGGCAGGTCGTCGGCGAAGCCCGGTGAGGCGAGCAGGCAAGCGAGCGTCAGCAGGGTAGGGCGCAGTAAATTCATGCACAAAGCCTTAATCGACAAAGGCTCTACTTTAGCTGGCCGCTGGTCCGGGGACCAGACAAAGGCGCTGAAAACTCTGCGGACCCCGGGTGCTTTCTGGCAAATTCCAGCGTCTATCCCATGAGCCCTTTGCCAGAGTGGTGCTGTTGTTTGGGGGCGGGCGTGTTTATTGCCGAAGGCTTTGCCTTGCAGGGTATTCTAGGCGCCTGAATTCACGATCGGAGTCAGTTCAATGACTGATGTTGTCGCCCATGATGCCGAGCTGGATGCCAGCGGGCTCAATTGTCCGCTGCCGCTGCTCAAGGCCAAGATGGAACTCAATCGCCTGGCCAGTGGCGCGGTGCTCAAGGTCATTGCCACCGATGCCGGGTCCCAGCGCGACTTTCGCACCTTTGCCCGCCTGGCCGGTCATACCCTGCTGCGCGAAGAGGACGATGCCGGGGTCTATCGTTACTGGCTGAAAAAGGCCTGACGGCCGCTCACCGATTTCATCTAAGGATCATTGATGTTCAAAGTGCTACGCGACTGGATACAGCGCTACTTCTCGGATGAAGAGGCGGTGGTGCTCGCTGTCCTGCTGTTCCTGGCCTTTACTGCGGTACTGACCCTGGGCGGCATGCTGGCGCCGGTGTTGGCGGGCATGGTCCTGGCGTACCTGATGCAGGGGCTGGTGGTGAGCCTGGAGCGCCTGCGCCTGCCCGGCGGGGCGGCGGTGGGGCTGGTGTTTGCCTTGTTCATGGGCTTGTTGCTGGTCTTTATCCTGGTGGTGGTGCCGCTGCTCTGGCACCAGTTCGTCACCTTGTTCAACGAGCTACCCGGGATGCTCGCCAAGTGGCAATCGCTGTTGCTGCTGTTGCCCGAGCGTTACCCGCACCTGGTGTCGGATGAACAGGTGCTGCAGGCCATTGAGGTGGCCAGGGGCGAGATCGGCAAGTTCGGGCAATGGGCGTTGACCTTCTCCCTGTCCAGCCTGCCGTTGCTGGTGAACATCATGATCTACCTGGTGCTGGTGCCGATCCTGGTGTTTTTCTTCCTCAAGGACCGGGCAATGATCAGCCGCTGGGTCATCGGCTATCTGCCGCGGGAGCGGACCCTGATTACCCGGGTCGCCCACGAAATGAACCGGCAGATTGCCAATTACATTCGCGGCAAGGTCATCGAGATTGTCATCTGCGGCGGCGTCACCTATATCGCCTTCGTTGCCCTGGGCCTCAACTACGCGGCGTTGCTGGCGCTACTGGTAGGTATTTCGGTGGTGGTGCCTTATGTCGGCGCAGTGGTGGTGACGGTGCCGGTGGCGCTGATTGCGCTGTTCCAGTGGGGCTGGAGCGATCAGTTCATTTATCTGATGGCGGTCTACGGGATCATCCAGACCCTGGATGGCAACGTGCTGGTGCCGTTGCTGTTCTCCGGCGCGGTGAACCTGCACCCAGTGGCGATCATCTGCGCGGTGCTACTGTTTGGCGGGCTGTGGGGGTTCTGGGGGATTTTCTTTGCAATACCCCTGGCCACCTTGTTCAAGGCGGTGCTGGATGCCTGGCCAAGGAAAGACCCGGCGGTGGCGCCTTTACTCTAGATACGCGGGGCGGCTATTCAGCCGCCCCGGTCATTTCAGGCCTTGTTCAGGGCCTGGGCCGCGGCCAGTACGGCGTCGACGTGGCCCGGAACCTTCACCCCGCGCCATTCCTGGCGCAGTACACCGTCCTTGTCGATCAGGAAGGTGCTGCGGTCCACGCCCAGGTATTCCTTGCCATAGAGCTTCTTCAACTTGATCACGTCGAACAACTGGCAGACGGCTTCGTCCTTGTCGCTGATCAGCTCGAAGGGGAATTCCTGCTTGCACTTGAAGTTCTCGTGGGATTTCAGGCTGTCGCGGGAAACACCGAAGATTTCGGTGTTGGCAGCCTGGAAGGCGGCGTATTGATCGCGAAAGCCCTGGCCCTCTGTGGTGCAGCCCGGGGTGCTGTCCTTGGGATAGAAGTAGATCACCACTTGCTTGCCCTTGAGACCGGACAGGCTGATGGTCTGGCCGCTGGTGGCAGGGGCCTGGAAATCGGCAATAGGTTGATCGATAGCAACGGCCATGGGGCTTCCTTACATTGGGTTCTGTGGGCGCCAGGGTTCGATCAGCGCATCGAGGTTCATGGCATCGGCAAAATCCAGGAACTGATCGCGCAACCAGCTGATCTGGGTGCCGGCGGGCAGGGTCACGGTGAAGGTGGCGTTGAGCATGGTGCCCCCGGTCTGCGGAGCCTGGTAGGTATCGCAGGTGAGGTTTTCCAGCTCGACATGGTGGTCGATGAAGAATTGGCACAGCTCGTTGACGATATCCGAGCGGTACGCCGCGCTGACATAAGCCACATACGGCAGAGCCTGGGGACGGCTTTCCAGGGCTGCGCTGCGCACCACATTGACGGTAAAGGCGTGCTTCTTGGCCAGGAATGGCAGGCTGCTCTCCAGGCGCGCCAGGGCGTCCCAGCTGCCGGAAATCTCCAGCACCAGGGCGCTGCACTCGCCATGCCGGGTCAGGCGCGAGGTCACGACGGCACAGCGGTTTTCATGGCTGGCGCGGCACAGGACGTTGGTCAGCTCCATGGGGTTGGCGCCGAGGGCACTGATGACAAGGAATTGTTCGCGAACTGTGGGGGTGGACATGCAGCATTCCTAAAGCGATGAGCGGTCGATACTTTTTGACAAGTCGGTGTCGGGCAAGCGCCGCCAGGGACTTCTCGGGGCCCCGAAGCACCAGCCGGCGACAGGTCCCGAAACCTCCGGAACACGGGCTGGCAATGCAGGAATGGGGCTTTGGAGAAGCGACAGGCAGGTGATAACCCGGTTTACACGCTTATCGGTAGCGATCAAAGCCTGAAGGGTAGCGAAAACCATCGCTCAGGGGAATGCTCACGGCGCGGGACTTCGCTTGTGCAAGGAACTTGGCGCCAGTACCATTACCGCTCTCTTTTTCCGGCAGGAGCGGTTGCATGATTGCGGGCAGTATGGTGGCACTGGTCACACCCATGGATGCACAGGGAAATCTCGACTGGGACAGCCTGAGCAAACTGGTGGACTTCCACCTGCAAGAGGGCACCAACGCCATCGTGGCGGTCGGCACCACAGGTGAATCGGCCACTCTGGATGTCAACGAGCACATCGAAGTGATTCGTCGGGTGGTGGCCCAGGTTGCAGGGCGCATCCCGGTGATTGCCGGTACCGGCGCCAACTCGACGCGTGAAGCGATCGAACTGACCACCAACGCCAAGATCGCCGGCGCCGATGCCTGCCTGCTGGTGACTCCGTACTACAACAAGCCGACCCAGGAAGGCCTGTACCAGCATTTCCGCGCCATTGCCGAGGCCGTGGACATCCCGCAGATCCTCTACAACGTTCCAGGCCGCACCGCATGCGACATGCAGGCCGAGACCGTGATCCGCCTGTCCAGCGTGAAGAACATCATCGGCATCAAGGAAGCCACCGGCGACCTGCAGCGGGCCAAGGCGATCCTGGCCGGCGTGCCTGAGGATTTCCTGGTGTACTCCGGCGATGACGCCACCGCGGTCGAGCTGATCCTGCTGGGCGGCAAGGGCAATATCTCGGTGACCGCCAACGTCGCACCCCGGGCCATGAGCCAGATGTGCGCCGCGGCCATGGCCGGCGACGCCGCCAAGGCCCGCGAGATCCACGAAACCCTGATGCCGCTGAACAAGACACTGTTCATCGAATCCAACCCTATTCCCGTGAAATGGGCCCTGCACGAAATGGGCTTGATGCCGGACGGTATCCGTCTGCCGCTCACCTGGCTCAGTGCCGCCTGTCACGAACCGCTGCGGCAGGCCATGCGCCAGTCCGGCGTCTTGGTTTAATTGAGGAAGTACAACGCATGAAGCGAATGGCCGGACTTTCCGCACTTGCCTTGATTATCTCCAGCACCAGTGGCTGCGGTTGGATCTGGGGCCCGGAAGGCTACTTCCGTGACCGGGGTAGCGATTACCTGCAAGCGCAACAAACAGCACCGATGCAACTGCCGCCGGATGTACAGACCTCCAAGCGTCTGGATCCATTGCTGCCGATCCCGCGCAACGTCGCTGACGACAACGTCAAGGGCGAGTACCAGGTGCCTCGTCCGCAGCCGCTGTCGGCGATTGCCGATGCCAGCGACTACAGCCTGCAAAAGAGCGGTGATTCGCGCTGGGTCATGGCCCAGCATCCACCGGCCGAGGTCTGGCCAGTGGCGGTGCAGTTCTTCCAGGACAACGGCTTTCGCCTGGATCAGCAGCGTCCGCAAACCGGCGAGTTCACCACCCGCTGGCAGCGTTCCGACGAGCTTTCCGCGTCCGTGGCCAAGCGCCTGAGCAGCGCCGGCGTTGCCGCCGACAGCGAAACCCGCGTGCGGGTACGCATCGAGCCGGGCGTGCAGCGCAACACCAGTGAAGTCTACGTGGTCAGCGCCGAGCGTCCCGCCGGCAGCAGCGCCGACGTGGAGTTCACCAACCGTTCGCTCAACACCGGACTGGACGCGGCGCTGGTGGACGACATGCTCGCCAGCATGAGCCGTACTGCCGAAAAAGGCGGTTCTGTGTCCCTGTTGGCGGCTCGTGATTTCGATACCCCAAGCCGGGTCAGCCTCAGCGAAGACGGCAGCGGCAACCCGGTGCTGAACCTGGGCGCCGACCTCGATCGCGCCTGGTCCAGCGTGGGCCGCGCCCTGGAGCAGGGCGAATGGCGGGTTGAGGACATCAACCGCAGCCTGGGCCTGTACTACATCAACCTGGCGGAAAAAGCCGAGAAGAAAAACGACGAGCCGGGCTTCTTCGGCAAGTTGTTCGGCAGCAAGCCGGCCACGGAAGAGATCGAAGCCCGCGCCGAGCGCTATCAGGTTCGCCTGAGCAAGGTCGGCGACAACGTCCAGGTCACCGTCGAGAAGAACATCAACACCGTGGCGCCGGCCGATGTGGCGCGCAAAGTGCTGGGCGTGATTCAGGACAACCTGGGCTGATCAGATGCGTTTTGCCGTTCTCGGCAGTGGTAGCCAAGGGAATGGCACGCTGATCGCCAGTGCTGACACTTACATCCTGGTGGATTGTGGTTTCTCCCTGCGGGAAACCGAGCGGCGCCTGCTGCGCCTGGGAGTCCATCCCTCGCAGCTGAGCGCCATCCTGGTGACCCACGAGCATGCCGACCACGTGCATGGCGTGGGTTTGCTGTCTCGGCGCTACAATCTACCGGTCTACCTCAGCCAGGGCACTTTGCGCGGGATGCGCAAGCCGGTCGAGGTGGCGGGTTTTGTCCGTGGTGGCGAGCCACTGCAGATCGGCACCATGCGCATTGACGTGGTTGCCGTCGCCCACGACGCCCAGGAGCCTACCCAGTTTGTCTTCAGTGACGGCCAGCGGCGTTTTGGCCTGCTGACCGACCTGGGTTCCTACTGCGCCGGCGTACTGGAAGGCTACCGTGGCCTGGATGCCTTGATGATCGAGGCCAATCACTGCCGGGACCTGCTGGCCCGCGGTTATTACCCGTATTTTCTCAAGCAGCGGGTCGGTGGCGACCAGGGACATTTGAACAACCATCAGGCCGCAAGCCTGGTGGCCGAATTGGGATGGCGGGACCTGCAGCACCTGGTCCTCGCCCATCTGAGCAGCAAGAACAACCTGCCGCAGCTGGCCCGGCAATGTTTTGTCGACACCCTCGGGTGCGACCCGGACTGGCTGCAACTGGCCGATCAAGATTCAGGGCTCGACTGGCGTCACATCGCCTAGCCCACCTACGTAGCAAGCGGAGCCCATCATGGAAAAACGTGAAGAACTCTACCGCGGCAAAGCCAAGTCGGTTTACAAGACCGATGACGCCGACCGCTTGATCCTGCTGTTTCGCAACGACACCTCGGCGTTCGACGGCAAGCGCATCGAGCAGCTGGACCGCAAGGGGATGGTGAACAACAAGTTCAACGCCTTCATCATGCAGAAACTCGAAGCCGCCGGCATTCCGACCCAGTTCGACAAGCTGCTGGGCGACAACGAGTGCCTGGTGAAGAAGCTCGACATGATTCCGGTGGAGTGCGTGGTGCGCAACTACGCCGCCGGCAGCCTGGTCAAGCGCCTGGGTGTGGAAGAGGGCATGAAGCTCAACCCCTACACCTTCGAACTGTTCCTCAAGGACGACGCCAAGGGCGACCCGTTCATCAACGAATCCCACGTAGTGGCATTCGGCTGGGGCACTGCCGAGCAACTGGCGCGCATGAAAGAGCTGTCGCTCAAGGTCAACGAAGTGCTGAGCAAGCTGTTCGATGACGCCGGCCTGCTGCTGGTGGACTTCAAGCTGGAGTTCGGCGTGTTCAGCGACGGCTCGATCGTCCTGGGCGACGAGTTCAGCCCGGACGGCTGCCGCCTGTGGGACAAGGACACCAAGAAGAAGATGGACAAGGACCGCTTCCGCCAGGGCCTCGGTGATGTCATCGAAGCCTACGAAGAAGTGGCCCAGCGCCTCGGCGTGCCGCTGTAATCGACGCAAGCATCTGATAGCACGGAAAAAATTCGCTCAAGGGGCTTCGCTTCGAGCAAATGTGCTGTTATGATGCGCGCCGTTGGAGAGATGCCAGAGTGGCCGAATGGGACGGATTCGAAATCCGTTGTACCTTCACCGGTACCTAGGGTTCGAATCCCTATCTCTCCGCCATTATTGAACAAGACTAAGCCCCCGTAATCATTGAAGATTACGGGGGCTTTTTCGTTTCTGTAGTACTTGTTAGGGCATTTTTAGGGCAAAAGATGCAGCATGCAGGGCCGCTTTAGGCCGCCCGGAACCCGAGCATTTTCGACACGATACCCGCCATACTCTTGGTGTCCTTGGGTATCCAGCGGCCATAGTGCTTTCTTACCATGGTTGTGTCAGCGTGGCCCAGCTGGCGCGCCACCCACTCGACAGGAACGTAACTCGACAGCATCTGGCTCGCGAAGGTGTGGCGGCATTGGTTGGCGCCGCGGTGCCGGACTCCGATCTTTTTCAGATGGGTGGTAAACCATTTGCTAAGGGTTTTGCCGTTCCAAAGCACGGCGCTTCTTGAATTGCGGAAAAGGAACCGGACCTTCTGTTTCTTCGCTGTGATGTTATCGCGCTGCATCACTTTGATCTCAACTGCTGGTGCAGTCTGTGCTGCAGCAACAATCTCGCGCATCAGGTCTAGGGCTGGATCTATCAGCTCGACGATCCGTATCCGTGATCGTTCCTTGGGTACTTTGAATTCCCCCACGACTAGGGCTCGGCGCACATGAACGGTGCCGGCGACGAGGTCTACATCTTCAAGGGCCAGGGCGATGATTTCGGACATTGACAGGCCGGTCCAGCAGTTGAAGGCCAGCATGCGGGCATCCTCCAGGCGCTCTGGGTCGCCCGTCGCAATTAGCTCGATTTCCTCGCGACTAAAAGGGTCGGCGTGTTCCGAGTCGGAATCGGTACCGACATTGCTGATCCGCTCCAGAGGGTTTGATTTCAGTGCGGATTTCGGAGCACCGTGACCGGCCGTTTCGGTTGATCGTGACCGGTCATTTCGCTAACGCGTGACCGCTCATTTCGGTAGCAACGTGACCGATTTTCCGCCTGTTCCGAAACAGGTGGTCACGGCTTACCGAAATCGCCGGTCACGACTTAGCGAAAGCCTTCCCCTTCGTTGCGCATGACCTGATGCGCCGCCATCCTCGACCGATTTCGGGAGAGGAAGATGGCGGCGCCGCGAGTAGCCATGCGAAACATCAAAGAATGTCTGCGCCTCAAGTTTGAGGCCGGCTTGTCCCACGAGAAGATTGCCCGTGCCTTGCAGCTGTCCAAGGGCGTGGTTAGCAAGTACATCGCGGCGGCGCGGGTGGCCGGGCTGGACTGGCCGGCGCTGGTGGCCATGGACGAGGCCGCGCTGGCGGCCGCCTTGTTTGCACCGACGTCGACGAACAAGCCGCGCGGTGAGCGAGTGCTGCCCGATGTGCTGAGCATCCACCGCGAGTTGCGACGCAAGGGCGTGACCTTGCAGCTGCTGTGGGAGGAATATCTCGCCGCGCATGCGGGCCAGCCGACCTACCGCTACACCCAGTTCGTCGAGCACTACCGGCGCTACGCCCAGACGCTCAAACGTTCGATGCGTCAGCTGCACCGTGCGGGCGAGAAGCTATTCATCGACTATGCCGGGCCGACGCTGCCGGTGGTCGACCCGGCCACCGGCGAAGTGCGCCGGGCGCACATCTTCGTCGCCGCCCTGGGCGCCTCGAATTACACCTATGCCTGCGCGACGCCAGGCGAAACCCAGGTGGACTGGCTGACCTCGCTGGGCCAGGCTCTGACCTACTTTGGCGGCGTGCCGGAAATGGTTGTGCCGGACAATCCGCGCGCCCTGGTCGCCCAGCCGGATCGCTACGAGCCGGGCCTGAACCGGGCCACGCTGGAGTGCGCGCGTCATTACCAGACGGTGATCCTGCCGGCACGGCCACGCAAGCCTCAGGACAAGGCCAAGGCCGAGGTGGCGGTGCAGGTGGTCGAGCGCTGGATCATGGCGCGGCTGCGCCATCGGCAGTTCTTCAGCCTGCATGCGCTTAACCAGGCCATCGCCGAGCTGCTGGAGGATCTGAATCGGCGCCCGTTCAAGCGGCTCGATGGCTGCCGGCGCGACTGGTTCGAGCGCCTGGATCGCCCGGCCTTGCGAGCGCTGCCGGTGCATCCCTACGAGGTCGCCACCTTCAAGCGCTGCAAGGTCAGCATCGACTACCACATCGAGGTCAATGGCAGCTTCTACAGCGTGCCCTCCGCCCTGGCCCGGCAGAACGTGGACGTGCGACTGACGGCACACACCCTGGAAGTGCTGCATGGCAACCGGCGGGTGGCCAGCCACCTGCTGCTGGGGCGACGCGGCGCTTACAGTACCCAGCGCGAGCACATGCCCGCGGCGCACCAGGCGCATCGCGAATGGACGCCACAACGCCTGCTCGACTGGGGCGCGCGGATCGGCCCCTACACGCGCCAACTGATCGATCACCAACTGACCCACAAGCCGCACCCGGAGATGGGCTACCGCGCCTGCCTCGGCCTGCTCTCGCTGGCCCGGCGCTATGGCAATGCACGCCTGGAAGCCGCTGCCGAACGTGCCGTACACCTGCGCGCCTTCACCGGGCGCAGCGTGCGCAACCTGCTCCAGCAAGGCCTGGATCAACAGCCGCTGCCCCAGCGTGCCGCCGAAACGACCTTACCCGGCGACCACGAGAACGTCCGTGGCGCCGACTACTACCAACCCCCGCAACAGGAGCTGTTCGATGATGCCGCAACACACCCTGAATCAACTGCACCAGCTACGCCTGGACGGCATGGCCCGCGCCCTGGAAGAGCAATGGACGCTGCCGGCCAGCCACAGCCTGAGCTTCGATGAACGCCTCGGCCTACTGCTCGACCGCGAACTGGCCTGGCGTGACAACCAGCGCCTGGTACGGCTGCGCAAGAAGGCCAAGCTCAAGTACGCCAACGCCTGCCTGGAAGATCTCGACCGCCGCACCGGACGCGCCCTGGACGAGCGTCTGATCGCCACCCTGGCCAGTGGCGACTGGATCCGCCAGCAGCACAACCTGCTGCTGACCGGCCCGACCGGTGCCGGCAAAACCTGGCTGGCCTGCGCCCTGGGCAACCAGGCCTGCCGCCAGGGCTATAGCACCCTGTACCTGCGCACCCCGCGCCTGCTGGAACAACTGCGCATCGCTCATGGCGACGGCAGCTTCGGCCGTACCCTGCAACAGCTGGCAAAGGTCGACGTCCTGGTGCTGGACGACTGGGCGCTAGCCCCGCTGGAGGAAGGAGCCCGGCATGACCTGCTGGAGGTGATCGACGACCGCGCTGGCAGCCGCTCCACCATCCTGACGAGCCAACTGCCCATCGAGCACTGGCACGGCTGGATCAACGACCCGACCCTGGCCGATGCCATCCTCGACCGCCTGGTGCACAACGCCTACCGACTGACGATGAAAGGCGAGTCGCTGCGCCGAAAAAAAGCCGAGGAACAAGCCGCATCGTGACCGATGCGATTACAATCCAGAACCCGCGCAACCGGGGTGGAAGCACCGGTCACGTATTAGCGAAACGCTCGGTCACGTTCACCGAAATCCGCAATTTCAGTATTCCGTCGCCAAAGGCGTCGGCCCAAACCCCACGGACTACGGTGAAAATATCGTTTACGGTCTTCGGGGACAGGCTCTGCTTGAGCAGATGCGCCTGGAACAGTTCGATATCGCTTTTGCTGATGTCGACAATGCGCCGTTTGCCGAATTTGGCGCCGACGTGTTTCGATTTACTTGCGTAGTTCGCGACTGTGCTGGAGGCTCGAAGTGCGCGTTGTACCTCAAGCCACCTATCTATGCCTTCCTGCACAGTTCGTTTCGTCGAGTGGCCGCCGGTACCCGAGAACATGGTTGCCCTCGGTGATTCGGGGAAGTGGGCGGCGTAGTCAAATCGTCCCTCTTTGATCTCTGTAAGGATCGTCCGGCGCTTGTTGTCGGCATAGGCAATCGAAGCTTTGTTGACGGCAACTATGCCGGGCAGCGGTTCGCGGCACCGCTGCCCGTGTAGCATGAACACAATGCGGAGTTGCTTGCCGTTCATCTCGACGCCTGTTGGCATTTTCTCCTTCATGGTTGGCCGGCCATCCACTTTTCAATGGCTTCCTTGTTGTAGACCAGCACGTTGGCCGGGTCTGTACGGTAGTGCTTGCCCTCCAGCCAGATGCCACGAGTGCGGTACTTGCGGACCGCTTCGGTACTTAACCCAAACACCGGGTACAGCAGGTCTTGGCGGAACCAGGCGCCTGGCGTGATGTGAAGATCGATTTTCTCTGCGGCGCTCATGCTGCCTCCTTTGTGGTATCGCTGACCTGCTGCGCGGATGAGGCGCAGACCTGTTGGGTAAACGTCTCGCCTTTCTTGCGGCTGACGGTGAGGTACCGGCGTTGGCCCTGGCGCATCTGTTGGATCTTCTCAGGGTCTGCCCAGCCCACTAGCGGTGCGCTGGGGCGTTCGGGGTCCTGGCGGGTCTCCAGCTTCTCCAGCTCGGCCAGGATGTCCTTGAGGTCAAGCACCGATATCGTCAGCGTCTTGTCGCCCTGGTTGATTGCACGATGCAGGCAGGCTTTGGTGTAGGCGATAGCTTGATTCATGGTCTTGGCCCCGTGTAGATGTTCCATGCCATGAAAAGCAGGGCGGCATATGGGAGGATCATGGCTGCACCCTCCGAAACTCGACGACCCAGACCCAGGGGTTTGCGTCCCAGTCGCCGCCGACCGAAGACCAGAGCCCTGCAAACGAATCAATGGGGCTGGCCCAGTAATGCTTGCCGTCTTCGACGTGGTGGCCGCCGCCTGGGTGCTTTGCGATCCCCTCGGCCAGCGCCTGTTCCTCGCTGATGTCCTGCAGCCGCTCGACACGCACCGTGGTGATTTCCAGCAGGATGCGGCTGGCCCAGCGCGGCATGTGAATGGACGGGCGCGATTTACCTGGCGTGATCATGGCGCACCCAGTCTGCCGGGCACCCCCATCTGCTGGGTACCGGATCGGCTCGCCTTGGCTCAGATCTCGCGGCGCTACCGCATTAACCTGGGCATCCGCTACCCACACCTCGCGCACCCACAGCCGGTCACCGGGCCGCCCGTAGGGGCAGACACCGCGCTCGGCCAGCTCCTGGGCACACTCCGCCTCAGTCTCGCCGAAGACACAGTACCCATAGCGTGGATGGCGTTGGCCGATGGCGCTCCAGCGTGGACCACCGTCATTGCCGGCGGCGTCTTCGGTGGGTGTCTGGCCTCCTTTTACTGGACGCCGCGTGACTGTCTTCCGGTCTTCCAGGATGGCGCGGACCATTGACCCGCTGAACAGGATCGGACGTTCGTTTCCTTTGGCTGTTTTCGCCTGTATAGCCTGCTTGCTCATTTAAGGAATTCCTCGACTGGAACAACTCGGCCCGTCCGGCGCGCTAGGTCCTTTCGCTTGGCCAGCGCCAGCAGGTGGCATTGGTGGCAGCAGGCATCGGGCGCTGCGTTCTTGATGGCTTTCGCGGTTCGCAGGCCGTAGGTGCCGCATACGCAACGAACAACCCAGCGTGCGTTAACCTCGGCAGAAATACCGATTACGGTAAGTCGACCAAACTTTGTGGTGGTCAGGTCTGTGAAGCATGCTTGGTGCGTTTCGGCTCGGCTAACCGGGCGTGTTGGAAGCGGAAGGAACGAGTTGACTGCGCCTTCACTCACCTTGAATTCGTAGTTGATACCGGCTCCCACCACTCGGGCGGCCATTCGATCAACTGGGCGTTCATGTCCTGGTTTCATGGCTTGCGCTCCAGGGCGGCGCGGGCCTCCGGGAATTCCACCAGGGTGGTGCTGCCTTCTTCCCAGTATTCATCGGTCGCAATATGCAGCCCGTGGACCTTATTCCCGTCGTCATCGAGAACGTAACCAACCCACAGGCGGCCGTCGGCGTATTGGCCAAACTGTCCGCCTTCTTCCTCGTCGGTGTCGCCGCAGTGGAAGTTGATTGCGCCGATTACCTCCTTGTCGAGCAGCATGCTTTTCGGAACGAGCGCATAACCTTCAGGCACAACAAACTCCGCCCGCTCGTCGCGCTCGGCCGGCGAACTTGGTCCCGTACTGCGCTGAAACATCATTACGTCGTGCGCCCTTGGAAGGGTTTTTGGCGTGGTCGGCTCTGCGCTGGCGGATAGAAGCCCCATCACATCCAGCAGCATCATGCAGCAGTTGGCTACGTCGGCCGCGTACTCGCTGATCTGCGGGTAGTCCAGGGCGGAAAGCGCCTCGCCGAGCTTGTCTTGGTGGTGCGTGATCTCGTTGAAGGCCGTTGCGGCAGTCATGCGAAGCCAGCCATCACGGTCGCCCTTATGACTGTTGGCCTTCAGCTCGCGGACCATCAACGCCAGGAACGGGCGCAGCGTGTCGCCGTATGCTCCGAACAGCGCATCCATTTCGGCCAGTTTCTGCTTGGCTGCGTGCAGCTTGACGCGCAGTTCATGCTCGCGCTCGCCGGCCCGGACGTAGGCGTTTTCAAGCACGGCGATACGCTGGCGAGCGGCGTTCTGATCCTGCTGTTGTTGGGCTACCTGGCGTTGAGGGCTGCAGGTGCAGGGCAAGCAACCCTGGTTGCAGTCGCATAGAGGTTTCTGGCTCATGCGGCCTCCTTGAGTTGTTTGGTTTGGCGCCAAGGGTCGTTAGCTCTTGCCAGCGCAGCCATCGGCGGCGGGCTAACACTGTTGCCGCACATGTGGACTTGTTCGGTCTTGGTGAACGGCTTGCCATCGGCACCGCGGTCGATGATGTAGCTGGCCGGGAAGCCCTGAGCGCGGTACAGCTCGTGCGGCTGGAGCATGCGCAAGCAGATATCGACGATCACATAAGGCGTGCCCTTCACGTACACAGTGACCAGGGCTAGGCGGTCCTTGGTGGTGATCGTTGAAAGCGGTTCGTCGCAGGCGCTCATGTTGTGAGTGCCGTAGTAGCGGATCAAAAAGGCCGCGACGCGAAGGGCACCGGCTTCATGCTCAGGCGACAGCTTGTATTCGACCAGAGCGTGATGCTCGGCGCCGGCGGTCATGGTTGGCACGGGGTCTTCAATGGCGACCCCGGTGCAGTTGCGGCGCAGGGTGGCCAGGTTGGCGGTTACCAGTCGCTGCTGGCTGCCGCTGCTGGTCACAGTGGTCATGGGGTCGGTGACTCCTTTGGCGTGGGTGGTGTTGAAGCCGCCATTGGCCTGTTCCATGAAGGCTGTGCAGGTGCCCAGGGCATGAGCTGCCCCCGCCGGGCGCTTGTAGTTGCCGCCGCTGGTGATGGTGGGCACCGGATCGGTGATGGCTGCGCCTTCGCTGTTGAAACGGAATTTGACCAGGTGCGCAGTAGCAATCGAATGGCCACCGCTGGCTGTGACAGTTCCCAGCGGTTCGCTGGCTGACTTGCTGCCGTTCCCCCAGCGCTGTGCGCCGCCCGGCTTTCCTTCGCCGTGCGCGGCGGTCACCAGCACCGGACTGGCCAGCATCAGTTCGCCTCGGTTGGCAGCGGTCACGGTTGGCAACGGTTCGGCCGGGTCGTTGGTGCGATCGCTGCCCTGGTGAGTTGCTGGCAGGATCACAGCGCTGGCCAGGGCATGCTTGATGCCGCCGGCGACGACTGTGCCCAGAGGCTGATCGATGCCCGGGGCGCGTGGTTGCTGGCCTTCGCGTTCTCCATACCCGGTCTGTACCAAGGTAGGGCTTGCCATGGCGAAAGTGCCCCCGCGTGGCCATGACGTGATGGTGCGCAAAGGTTCGGCTAGGGGTTGCGCACTTTCCCCCGACCAGTTGGCTATCGGCACTATGAACGGGGTCGGGTTGTCCAAGACGAATTTCTTCATGCCCTTTGCAACCCGGCGCAGCGTGGCCTCTGCCAGGGGCTTCTTGCGTCCGAAAATGCTCTTGCTCGGCACAGTCCAATCGATGCAATCGGCAGCGGTGCGGTGCTTCTGCTGACCCTTGGCGGGCTTCTTTGCGTGGGTCGGTTCTGGCCACACGATGGGCTGGCCGTCGCATCGAGCGATCATGAACAGGCGTTCACGGGTGGTTGGTGCGCCGTAGTCGCAAGCCTTCACGATGCGCCATTCCACCTGGTAGCCCATGCCCACCAGCAACTGGACGAACCGGTGCCAGGTGACGCCGCGACGTTTCGGGTCTGGCACCAGGAACTGTTCGTGCACCGGCACGCGCTCGCCTGTGGCGGCCACGGTGCCGTCGAGTTTCATTACCCGGCCGGTGGCCTTGTCGCGCTTGGCGATCAGGGGGCCCCATTGCAGGATCTGCTTCACGTTCTCCAGACTGATGACGCGAGGCTTCTTTTTGCCGCCCCACTTGAGGCCGATCCACGACAGGTTGCGGATCTCGCGCTTGCGCGGTTGTCCGCCGGCTGCCTGGCTGTGGTGGGTGCAGTCGGGGCTCATGTGGAACCAGCCAACGCGGCGGCCCTGGCATTCCTCGTCGGGGTCGCCCTCGAATACGTCGGTGGTGTAGTGCCGGGCGTGCGGGTGGTTGGCGGTGTGCATGCTGATCGCGGCGGGGCTATGGTTCTTGGCCACGTCGACCTTGCGACCCAGGCCCATCTCCAGTCCGGTGCCTGCGCCGCCGCCACCGCAAAAGAAGTCGACAACGATTTCATCATCCTGGGCGTTAAGGCTCAGGGAATATTGAGTCTTGAAGTCGAAGGGAGGTTTTTTCAAGGAACTCATGCCGCGTCCTCCACGACCAGTTCGCCAGCTTCGTGCTGCAGGTGCAGCTCGTAGGCCTCGCGCAGGGCGTCCCGAATGTGCGGGTAGCCCTCGGTGTTGGCTTCGTGAGGGAACGTAACGGTGCTGTTTTCAAGCTCGGGCCAGAAGCTGCCGTGAGTGTTCAGCCACTCGATCAGCTTGGTATCGAGTGAATCTGCGTTCATTGCGCCGCCCGCGGTGGCGGTGTTGAAGACCCGATAGGCCAGGGCGCGTGCCTGGGCGGCCAGGGCATCTGCTTTCGCCTGGACGGGGGCGGTCCCAGGGATCGCCTTGTACGTCGAGGAGGCCAGGCCGAGTGCTTGTGCGATGCTGATCAGGGTCTGCTGGTCTTCCAGGGTGAAGGGCTGCGCCTTGAGCTGGAGTTGCTGGCCCTGGTGTTCGGCCACCTGGGCCGCCAGCACTTGGCAGCGCTCGGCTGCGCGCCCCAGGTCGTTGCTCAGGGCGTGGATACGGTCGCGGTCGTCTGCTGTGGCGCGTGCCAAGGCGCGCAGGAACGCCCGGCGGATGAAGTAGCCCAGTAGAACCAGCCCGGCCAGCTGGCCCGTGGCGATGATGATCAGGTGTTGAGTTTGCATGTGCTGTGATCCTCGTTAGAGCCCGCCGCCGGACGGATAAGTGGTGAGAGGACGGCGGCGGGGTGTTGCAGGTGGTTACGCCAGCTTGAAGCTGCCGATGGTCAGCGTTGCGGCGGTGCCCACATCGGCCTGGACGACTTCCTTGAACTCCTGGGCCAGGTCTTCGCGCAGTTGTTCCTCGCCAATCCAGCGCAGCTTGAGCAGTGGCTTGTCGCCGCCGGTCAGTACCGCCACACGCAAGCGGATGGTTCTCGCCGTGAGCCCTTCGTAGGGCTCGACGGTGAAGCGGAATTCAGCGGGCAGCCCTTCGGACGACTTGGCCTCGATCTGGTCCATGGCGGAGCGCGATGCGCTCAGATCGCCCACGACGTGCTCACTCTTGCGGGCCTGCTCGATGCTGATCGAGCGAATGGCACTCGCTGCTTTGCGCAAGTCGATGGGGGAGTCGTCGGCGGCCAGGGAAGTCAGGTTAGAGGCCCAGTCTTCGATCCAATCACTCAGGTCTTTCTGCGGGAAAGTCGTGGCGGCGGCGCGCTCCAGTGCCAGAAACCCGGCGGTCTTGCGCAGGTTCAGCGTTGCTGTGAAGTCGCCGTGCCCGGGGGCAGTGATGTCACCCAGGTTGAAGTACACGGTGCAGCGCATCTGCTCGGCGTCGACGAAGCCTGTGGTCGGAGTTTCTGCGCTGTGCTGTTGCACGTAGTTGCCGAAGTCATGCAGCGAGTGGGTGACCAGCGCACCCCGGAAGCGGCTGCGCAGAGGCTGGAACATTTCGATGCTGTGTATCTTCTGGTCGGACGGCAGCACCAGGGCTGGGGTGTGCGTGTCCAGGGGCTTGGCATGGGCAAGAATGGCGGTGTCCTGAATCAACTGAACTGCTTGGGCTTCCATGGATCGGTTCCTTCTGTGGTGAGAGGTATGGACTTAGGGTTACGACTTGGCGTGAATCGGAGCGTCTTGTCGGTCGAAGAGCTGCCCCGGGCCTGGCGCCTCGGCGAACAGGGTCAGGCGGCCGCCTTCGTTGACATGCATGGGCGTGTCGAGGGTGGTGTCCTCGCTGCGGCTGCCGCGCTTGGTGGGCACCTTGTAGGCCAGCTTGTGGTTGACGGTCACCTGATGGCTGGACGCGATCTGGCTCAACGTGAAGGTGATGGTCACGGTGCCGACCTTGCTGTGATCGACTACGCCGGCGGCCACCTCGGACAGGGCATGTCCGATTTGGCTGGCGAATACGCCGGCGTTCAGTTCGCCGATGAATTCGGCGGTGTCGGTTGGTTTCATGTGCTGTGTCTCACTGGTTGTTGCCCCTGGACGGCAGGGGCTACCGTTGCTATGCCGCGGCTTTGCTGGCCTGGGCGTCGAGGTAGGCGGCCAGGTCGTGCAGGTAGACCACCCACGGGGCACGGGTTGAGTGGTGAATGCGCTTGACCGTCAACTTGATTCGCCCTTTGCGGATCTCTGCCAGCAGGTACTTGTCTGTCTGGATGTGCGGGAAATACTCCTGGCGCACGGCTGCCAGGGTTGGGCACGGGGTTGCGAACTGGCGTCGTAACTGGTCGAGGGTTTCGCTCATGGGCTGGCCTCCCCGGCCCCCACGGCGGGCTGCAGCTTGTGGCGGATCAAGTCGGCGAGACTTCGGGCGTCGGCAGCTCGGCCGGTTGCGCAGATGCGGCCCCGGGCATCGGCAATGACCGCGCCGAATGGTGTTTCCGGTGTCTTCGTCGGGGTGACGAATGCGGTTTGTCCGGGCTGGATGATGCTGTTGACGCGGTGGAATACTTCGGCGAGTTCGATGGCGCTGCTCGGCAACAAGCCAAGGCCCTGGGGTTTGCCGATCAGCGTCGGCCCAGACACCGCTCCGGGGCTGCCGAGGTAGATCGGAATCAAGGCCAGGGTGTCGCCGGTGGTGGTGAATGCGTTGAAGTAGTTGGTCTTCATGCTGCGGCTTCCTTGTTCGCGATGGTGACGCCCAGTTTTTTGGCGAGGTACGACACGCCGGTTTCGGTGACCATCACCACTGCGTAATGCCGAACCTGGCCGGACTTGCCGATCTGTACCGAGCGCGGGTCGGCGAACAGGTTGCCCTGGTCGCGGTGGTGGCTGGCCAGGGTCCCGTCCTTGGCCAGTACATGCAGCTCACGGAGCTTGGCGCGGAAGGCTCGGGGCTTGAGCCCGAGCAGTGCCGCGGTTTCGTCGAGGGTGCGGTTCATGGCGATGGCCTCAAGCTGCAGGGCGTTTTTCGCGTTGTCGGATGATCTCTACACAGCAGTCGACTTGCTGTCGCAGTGAGGCCAGGTCGGCTGTGTTGCGCGCGATCAGATCGCCCTGACGTTTAGAGATGCTGGCCTCGGTGATATGTGGGTTCACTGATGGAGCATCGGGACGGTGGATGTGGATGATCGTGCCGCCGCGCCTGCGGATGAACTCGGCTTCGTTCTCGACGCGCACATCGCTGACAACGAAGCCGATCACGCTCGACAGCGAGTTTTGTAGGTAGTTGAGGTTTTGCTCGGCAATCTTCACCCAGATGTCTGGGTGCACCATCTGGCGCGCCCACTCGGTGCCCATCGACTGCATCAGCTCCCGCGGAGACCGCTCAAGCCAGGGCAGGGGTTGTTCTTTGCGCTCGCCCTCGAAGTCGTCCGGATCGAGGTTGAACATCTCCATGAGTCCTGCGCGTATTGGGTCGGCGAAGGCGTAGTGCTCCAGCAGGTGGTTGCGCACCAGGTGTTCAGCAGCAGTTGATTTACCCGAGCGAGCCGGGCCAGCGAGGCCGATCAGAATGGGCTTCATGCTGCATCGCCTCCGAATGGGCCGAAGTCCACGGGCTTGGTGGTCGCGGTGCGGCGGGTGGTGGTGATCACAAGCAGCCCGGTTTGGCGCTGGATGGCTTCAACCGCGGCGGGGCTGGTGCAGGCTGCGGGGTGGAGGTACACCGGGCAGCGGTTGGGGCTGTGCTGTGTAGTCGTTTGCATGATTCGTACTCGTGGTGAGAGATGTACGAGCAAACGTTAGCAACGGCTAACTGATTTAACAATAGCTGTGGCTATATATTTTTACGTAATGCAAAAAAAAACCGCACAGGGCGGTTTTTTTGATGCTGGGGAGTTACTCAGTTCTGAATCTTGCTTGGTGGCATGATGCCGCCTACGTAGTGGATTTTGGCGATTTCAGAGCGTTGTAGCGTCAGCCGGCCGTAGGTGTCGTTAACGGACATCAGGCTAACCTCTTCGTCGTTTGCGTAGAGAAGTTCCTTGATCATCGATTCACCGTTGCTCCGAATAACCAATACGTACTCCCCTGGCACCAATTCTTGCCTCGGTTCGCACCAAACAAGCCATCCATTTCGAATGGCTGGGGCCATTGCGTCCCCCTTAATGCGTAAGGCATACGCTGTAGGGTCCAGAGTGGGAACGTTCATCCAGCCACTTGTTGGTGTCAGTTCATCCCACAATCCATCTGGTTTCACTTGGGCTAGTCCTTGAATAGGTACCCGCCGGAAACTGTTTGCTGCGTTGGAGCTTGCTGCAATGCCAAGCACCTGGCCTTCCTGGGCCGAAAGCGCGGGCATCAAGAGAGTTCCACCAGGGAGGCCAATCTTATCTTCTAGATTCTTGGCAGCTTTATCGCCCAAGGGACGATGCCCATTCAAGAGCTGGGAAATATAGGAGGCATCCAGGTTGTAGCGATCCGCGAACTCTTTGGTTTTGAGGTCGCCGATAAGCTTCTTGAGCGTGTCAATTCGTAGCTGGCTGATATTCATCTACGCATCTTAGAATCGTTTAGCGTTTTGTAAATTACGTGCGGCTATTGTTAATGTCGTTAGCGGCTGCTAGTCTTTTGCCAAACGGAGGTGCACATGAGCTTGCATACATACATGAAGACTCTCGACAAATTGCAGGTAGAAAACCTGGCAGGTCGCTGTAAAACCACGACGGGTCAGCTTAAGCAAATTGCTTACGGCAACCGTCGTGCCTCTGGCGGTCTGGCTGTGAATCTGGAGCGTGAAACGCGGGGTGCTGTTACGTGTGAGGAGCTTCGCCCTGATATTGATTGGGCATATCTGCGGGGCTCCAGAGCAGCATAAAGGGTGCTGGCCCGGGAATTCTCACCACAAGATTCCCGGCCCAGCAGTGGCAGCACCAGCACATGAATGCCGCCACTTGAAACACCGGCCTTGTACCTCTCACCACGAAAAGCAAGGCCGATCGTAACAGGTTGCATAGATACACAACGCGTTACTGGAGGCGTCGGGCCGGGGCATCTCACCACAAGAACTCCCCGGACTGACTGGAACGATGAGCCGTGCTGCACAGCACGATTAGCACAGCACACCGGTCTTGGGTCGGATGATAGGGCGCGCCCTAAAGTCTGGCTAGACCGTAAAAGGGGTATTTACGGTTATGAGTCGCATCGCTAAACCATCGGCCATCGAGCCGGTACTTTCATTGCGTAAGGCGCTCTACCGCGCCGGCCATAGCTACCGGGGCGGCGTCACCGCACTGGCGGTGGACATGGTCATGGATTACGACACCCTGCAGAAGAAGCTCAAGCACGATTTCGAGCATCGCTGGCTGGACCCGGACGAGCTTGAAGAGGTTATCCGACTGACCCAAAGCGAGGTGCTGCTGGACGCGCTAATGCGTCCAGCAGGGATGGTCTGGTACAAGCCCGAACCTGCCGCACCAACATACCAAGCCTTGCAGGCAGTCAGTCGGCTACTGCACGAAACCGGCATGTTCGTTTCGAGTATGCACCACGGTGCCGCCGACAACATCTGGGAGCCTCACGAAGTAGAGGACCTGGAGAAGCACGGCGCGGACGTGATTCGTGCTGTCCTCGGGATAATGGCCGGGGCCCGGGCTGCTATGGAGGAACACCTCCATGACTGATGTGATCGATATCGCCAACGACCAGGCCGAGTACTTCTTGCAGGTG
Source organism: Pseudomonas saponiphila (assembly GCF_900105185.1). Classification (NCBI taxonomy): domain Bacteria; kingdom Pseudomonadati; phylum Pseudomonadota; class Gammaproteobacteria; order Pseudomonadales; family Pseudomonadaceae; genus Pseudomonas; species Pseudomonas saponiphila. Next base: position 2,007,249 of record NZ_FNTJ01000002.1, read on the forward strand.
GCGCTGGACCGCCGCCAGCGCCAAGCGTCGACCGCCGCCAGCGCGGAATTCTGTGAAGACTGCGACGAGCCTATCCCGCTTCTCAGGCAGCAGAAAGTCAGGGGTTGTCAGACCTGCGTCAGCTGCCAGGAGTTGCGGGAGCGGCGCAGATGAGTGAACAGGTAAATGACGTGCCTACTGCAGAGTGGGCGCGGCGCTATGTCGAGGATTTCGATCTAGCCCTGGTTCCCATCGACCCAGGGGAGAAGGCCCCCAAGGGGATGGGCTGGAACAAACCAGGCGGTTATCTCACCGATGCCGACACGGCATCGGAGTTCTGGCAACGAAACCCCGCGCACAACTTGGGTGTGGTGCTAGGCCCGAGCCGGGTCTGCTCGCTCGATGTCGATGATGTCCAGTGGACCCGGCACGTACTCTACGAACTTCACGGCATCGACCTGGATGCTATGGCGCTGGTGTTCCCGACGGTGGTCGGTAACCCGGCGCGCTTTCGTGTGATGTTCCGGGTTCCGGATGATCTGGAGCTAACCCGCCATTCCTTGTCCTGGCCGAATGAAAATGACCCGGACGGGTCGATCTACAAGCGGCTGACGGCTCAGGCCAAGGCAGCAAAGGCAGCTGGTGATCTGGCAGGGGAGGCAGCAGCCAAGGCCGAGGCGCAACAGTTCCAGCGCTTCACGGTGCTGGAGCTGCGCGCCGGCCTGGGGCAGGACGTGTTGCCACCCTCGATTCACCCAGGCACAGGTAAGCCGTATTTCTGGCGGAAAGCGCCTAATGCGGCTGAGGGGCTGCCGGTGCTGCCGGTTGAGCTGCTTAAGATCTGGAACAACTGGGACATCTTCAAGCGGGATGCCGAGGCAGCATGCCCGTGGGCGCCGAAGCCCAAGAAGGAACCGGGCAAGGCGATCAAGCGACCGCCTCCCAAGGGTGACCAGCCGTCGGTGATCGATGAATTCAACCGTTGTCACGATGTCGAGGAGCTGCTGCGCGCCCATGGCTATATCAAGCGGGGCAGTAAATGGCTGTATGCGCAAAGTAGCACCGGCATGCCAGGTATTACGGTCAAGGAACGCAAGGTTTACTCGCACCATGGCGCCGACCCACTGGCCAACGGTCACCAGAACGATGCTTTCGAGGTCTATTGCCTGCTGGAACACAACGGCGATCAGTCCCGGGCGGTGAAGGAGGCGGCGCGCTTGCTCGGTATGCAGCATGCGTCGCGGCCAGATCCCCGAGACCTTCCCCCGCCCCCTTCTGAGGACATGAGCGGGCCGGGCCGGGTCGGTGCAACTGGCGAAAGCGAGGCCGCTCCGGCTCCTATGGGGGGCGCGGGGGAGGTCTTGACGCCTGAACAAGTGCTGCGTCGGTTTGCGCTGATCGAGGGCACCACACACGTCTGGGACTGCGATCAAGCGCGGGCCATGAAGAAGTCGGCATTTGAAGCGCGGGTGAGCAAGCCCATTGCCAAGGAGTGGCTGGACAACACCGCCAAGCGCCTTATCTCCGCTGACCATGTCAGCGACATTGAGCAGGCGCGGCGCATGGCTGGCAAGAAGACTGATGCCTTCGGCATGTCGCCAACTGATCGCTATGTGTATATCGACGGGACGAAGGACGTCTGGGACCGCGAGAAGAAGCGGCGTATTGCCGAGGGCGCGGTAAAGATGGCCCTCGGCGATACCTATCCGCTATGGCTCAACAGCAGCGAGCGGCGGACGGTGGACGTTGAACACATTGTGTTCGACCCGACCATGACGAAAGACCCATCGATCTACATCAACACCTTTGACGGGCTGCCGCTGGAGCCTGTCCGGAATGATGAAGCCTGCAAGAACCTGCGTTGGTTGATCTCGTTTCTGTGCAACAACGACGAAGCCGCGGTGCAGTGGCTTACGCGGTGGCTGGCGTACCCGTTGCAGCACCTGGGCGCCAAGATGGATACCGCAGTGTTGATGCACAGCACCATGGAAGGCTCGGGTAAAAGCCTGCTGTTCGCCGATGCGCTGGGCATGTTGTACGGCCAGTACGCGGCAACCGTGGGCCAGACCCAGCTGGAAAGCAACTTCAACGCCTGGCAAAGCCGCAAGCTCTGGTCGGTGTTTGAAGAGGTGGTCAGTCGTGACCAGCGCTACAACCAGGTGGGCAAGATCAAGCACTTGATCACGGGTAAAACCGTGCGGATGGAATCGAAGTTCATCAATGGTTGGGAAGAAGCCAACCACATGAACGCGGTGTTCCTCAGTAACGAGATCCTGCCGTGGCCGATCAGCGACAGCGACCGCCGGATGCTGGTCATGTGGCCCATGGAAACGTTGCCGGTGGAGCGGCAGAAGGCGATAGGCAAGGAGCTGGAAGAGGGCGGCGTTGCAGCGCTTTATGGCTGGCTGCTTTCGGTTGACCTTGGCGACTTCAACCAGCGCACACGGCCACCCTCGACCGAGGCCCGGGAACGACTGGTGGCCTTGAGCCGGGCCGCCTGGCAGACGTTCTTGCATCTGTGGCGCTATGGCGAGCTGGGTTATGGCCTCTGGGGGCCGTGCCTGTCTTCGGATGTGTACTCGGTGTTCCTGGAGTGGTGTCAGCGCAACAAGGAACACGCCATGAGCCAGACCAAGTTCTCGCTGTTCCTCAGTTCAGAGGTCGATAAGACGCGGGCGATCCCTTGGAGCGAGGGGAATAACCGCCGGTTCGGCGCGTTCTTCTTTCCTGCGCATCTTGATCCTTCCCCGCCCCCTTCGATGAAGGCGGCCGACCTGGGCAAGCAGGTGGAGGAGTGGCGGGCCCGTGCACGGCTCGCGGGTTGGAGTGTGGACAGCTGGGACCATGTGAAGGGGCCTACACCATGACTGCGCCTGAATGTGTGTTGGGTGTGTTGGGTGTGTGTCGGGTTGGTTTTGGCAACTCAACACAGGTCAAACCCTTCTATTTCAGGGGTTCTAGCGCTGTGTGTCGGGTGTGTTGGGTTTGGCTACGCGTGCGCGCATGCGTGACGTTATTTGTAGCCGCTTCAAAGGCTGCAAATTCTTCTCATGCGAGGACTGAAAAACCCAACAAACCCAACACACTCAACACAAAAGCTATTAGGGCATTGAATTTATTGGGATTTATCTGTGTTGGGTTTGTGTTGGGTTCGGTGTTTTTTGTGTCGGGTATGGTTTCCAGGGGGATGGGGCAATGATTGGGGAAATCGAGGAGCTGTTGGAGTATTGGGGCGAGCAGCAACGCCGGCTCGGCCTGGGTGGCGGGTTGGCCAGCCAAATGGGCACCATCATGCAGTGGAAGGGCGGCGCGCCGCGTGGCGTTCCTGGAACGCGGGAGCCATTGAACGGAGCAGGGCTCGACCCACTGGCTCATGAAGTGGATGCGGCGCTGGCGACGATTGAGCGATCCAGTGCCACTGGCATGGCGATGTACCGCCTGGCCGAGCTCCGGTACTTCACGACGCCGACACCAACAGTTCGGGAGCAGATGCAGTTGCTGGAGATCTCCGAGGGAGCCACGCAAACCTATTACGACCGGGTGCATTCGCTCCACGGACGCCTCCAGCGGGAGCTTAAGGCGCGCCTCTTGGCCCGGCGTCGCGTGACCGTTCGTCGGGGTGGATTGCCTCAAGTTGGCGTCAAGTCGGCGTCAACCTAGCGCCGAGTGGATCTACCGAAAATCGGCCCTTTTCGGTTCCGTAATTCGTAGGTAAAAAGTCCCCAACATCTGGAATCTGCGCCTAGGCGCTTCACCCGAGCACGTGCTGTGCACCTCGCCCTGGCTTTGGCCAGGACACTGAAAACCCCGTCACCCTGGCGGGGTTTTCTTTTTCCGGCGTTCGCCGCGCTCCCTCATTTGAGACCCGTTATGACAAACGAGCAGCAAGCGCTGGCAGAAATGCCGATCTGGTTGGTAATCGTCCTGGCCCTGGTCGGAGGTGTATCCGGCGAAATGTGGCGGGCAGACAAGGATGGCGCCCGGGGTTGGGTGCTGCTTCGGCGCCTGGCGCTGCGCTCTGGTGCCTGCATTGTCTGCGGCATGGCAGCGATGATGCTGCTGATCGGTGCCGGGGTCTCGGTCTGGACGGCGGGCGCCTTCGGTTGCCTGACGGCGATGGCCGGTGCCGATGTCGCCATTGGCTTGTACGAGCGCTGGGCGGCACGCCGGATCGGTGTCTCGGACCAGCCGCCCGGCAGCGGGGCAGCCTGACCAGCAGGGGCTGCCCGACCCGCCGGGCAGGCCGGGGGTGGGGGCCGATTTCCGGGTCCTCCCCGGGGGCCGCCCCCTACACGGGTACTCGGACTCGCGGTTTCCCTGCAGCTGAGATTTGTACAGGGATGTCCGTCTTTTCAAGGACTTAGTAATGGGCAAGACAGTCAGCAAACTGGAACTCGGCGAGATCGTCGGTCGTGATGAACGCACCCTGAGCCGGTGGCAGAACGAAGGTATGCCGGTTATCGAGTTCGGGGTAGGGCGCGGCAACGAGAACCAGTACGACACCCAGGCGGTGATCGAGTGGCTGATGCGCCAAGCGGCCTTGAACGGCAAGAAGGAATCCACCCGTGACCGGCTCGACAGGATACGCGGCGACCGCGAGGAGCTGGCGCTGGCCAAGGACCTGGGCGAGGTCGTGATAGAAGCCGAGATCGTCCAACGCTTCGAAGCGGTGATCACCGCCGCCAAGATCGAACTGCTCAATACCTTTCCTGATGAACTGGCGGCCACCTTGTCCGCTCGCTACGGCGTCGAGGTGGACGATCAACTGGTTCGTGAGCCCATCGAACTGATACTGAGGAGGTTGTCCGCCTATGAGGACGATGGCGATCTCGATGGGGATCTTGACCAGCCAGACGACACGGAAGGCACTGAAGAGGACGGCGATTGAGGGCATGCGCCGGGCCTGTCGCAAGTGGGCCCCGCCGCCACGCATGAGCGTTATCGAGTGGGCCGACCGGTTCCGCTGGCTGGCGCCGGAGGAGTCCGCGACCCCGGGTAAGTACCGCTTTGACAAGACGCCCCACCTGATCTGGCCAGGCGGACCCCTTGAAGCCCTGGACGATCCGAACGTGGTCGAGATCGTCGGTCGCAAGTCGGCCCAGGTGGCCTGGACCTCGGGGGTGATGGGTAATGCCATCGGCAAGTGGATCGACCTGGACCCCTCGCCGATCCTGATCCTGTTTCCGAAGGCCGAGGCCGCCAAGCAGTACGTGGCCGAGAAGCTGGAACCGATGATCGAGGCAACCCCACGGCTGCGCAAGAAGGTCGACCTGCGCAGCCGCAAGTTGCAACAGCGCCAGGACTTCAAGCGCTTTCCTGGCGGCTTCCTGAAAATGGTCGGGTCCAACAGCCCGGCCAGCGTGAAGTCGACGCCGGTGCCTCGGGTGGCGGTGGAGGAGCCCGACGACTGCAACCTCAACTTGAGGGGGCAGGGGGACAGCATCAAGCTGGCCAAGGAGCGTTTGAAGACCTTCCGCCGCTCCAAGATCATTATCGGCGGCACCCCGACCATCAAGGGGCTGTCGGCAATCGATGCTGAGCTGGAGCTGTCGGACAAGCGTATTGGCCTGGTGCCGTGTCACGAATGCGGGCAGGCCCACGCGCTGAGCTTCGAACACCTGCACTGCGATGAAGACCCGCACTATTTCCATGAGGTCTACGGCAAGCGTCGTCCTGAAACGGCGTTCTATGTTTGCCCGCATTGCAGCGCCATCTGGGATGATCACCAGAAGAACGCGAACCTCAAGCGCGGCCGCTGGGAAGCGACCGCCGAATTTCGCGGGATTGCCGGCTACATCATCAACGAGCTGTATGCCACGTTCCACGGCTCACGCTTCGAAGTGCTGATGGAGAAGAAGCTGCAAGCCGAGCATGCCGCCTCGAACGGCAACATTGGCCCGATGATCGCCTTCACCAACAGTTCGATGGGTGAAAGCTACGAGTACAAGAGCAACGCGCCCAAGACCGACGACCTGGAGAAACGCGCCGAGCCTTATGCCGAGCTGACCGCACCCAAGGGCGTGCTGCTGGTGACGGTTGGGGTGGACGTCCAAGGTGACCGTCTGGCGCTGCTGATTATCGGCTGGGGCAGGGGTGAGGAGTCGTGGCGGTTGTACTGGGGCGAGCTGCCCGGCAACCCCATCGACCCCCACGACCCTGTCTGGTCCGAACTGGACAAGATCATTGCTACGCCGATTCCGGTGGATGGTGGCGCCCAGATTGCGGTGTCGGCGGTGAGCCTGGACAGCTCGGACGGCAACACCAGTGACGCGGTGTACACCTACGTGCGGGACCGGCAGCGGTTCAACATCATGGCGATCAAGGGCGCGTCCATCGACAGCCGGGACCGGGAGATATTCACCAAGCCGGCGCAGTCCGCAGACACCACCCAGGACAACACCAAGGCCGCCAAGTACGGGCTGCGGGTGTACATCGTCGGCACGCACAAAGCCAAGACGCTGATCGATGGCCGGATGCGCCTCACCGGCAGCGGGCCCGGCAGGATGCACTGGTACAGCGAGATCCGCGCGGACTATTACGAGCAGGTCACCAACGAAGTGCTGGCCCCGCATCCCCGCCAGCCCAGCAAGATGGTCTGGCAGAAGAAGGCCGGCCGGCGCAACGAGGCGCTGGACTGTGAGGTGTACGCACTGCACGCGGCTCGCAGCCTCAAAACGCACCTGCTGCGCGACAACGAATGGGACCAACTGGAGCAGCAACTGCTCCAGCCCACCCTCTTTACCACCGAGCAGGCGGTAGCCCCGGTTCCACGTCGCGCAGCAAGTCGTGGCAGGGGCACCCGGAGCCGCGTCGGCTAACCACTGAGGTTCAACATGACTGATGCACAACAACGCCTGGCGGAAGTCAGGGCGGCGATCTCGGCCGTCCTGAAAACAGGCCAGCGCCTGCGCCGGGCTGATCGTGAGATCCAGCTGGCCGAACTCAATAGCTTGCGGCTGCTGGAAAAACAGTACGCCTCCGATGTCGCCGCCGAGCAGGCCGCGCTCCAGGGACGTGGTCGTAATCGCGTTTCCTACATGGGGATTTGATCATGTGGCCATTCCGTAGCCGAGAGGCACCGGCCGAGCAACTGATGCGCGAGGCCATCAAGGTGGCCCGGGCCTCGGTTGACGGCGGGCAAGTTGTCGCCCAGGGCGGCGGCGGTGGCGTTGAAACCCGTTGGCGTGGCGCCTCGCGGGTGCTACGCAGCATGGCCAGCTGGATACCCGGCCTGGGCAGCCCTCGCCGTGACTTCAACCAGGGCGAGCGGCGCATGCTGGTTGCGCGCTCCCGCGATGCGATGCGCAATCACCTGATCGCCCGGGCGGCCATCACCCGGCTGCGCACCAACGTGGTGGGCACCGGCCTGGTGTGTCGGGCCCAGGTCGACCACGAAGCCCTGGGCTTGACGGAGGAGCAGGGCGACGCGCTCAACGGCAAGCTGGACCGGATCTGGTCACTGTACGCCGATGACCCTCGCGAATGTGATGCCGAGGCCACCTTGAACCACTACCAGCTCCAGGCCCTGGTGCTGGTGTCGTCGTTGGTGGCGGGAGATGTGTTGGTGGCCAGCCCGGACCAAGAGCGGGCCGGTTGCGTGTTCAGTACTCGACTGCAACTGATCGAGTCCGACCGGGTGAGCAACCCAAACAGTGGATTGGACCGGGTCAACCTGGTCGATGGCGTCGAGTTTGACGACCTGGGTGCCCCGGTCGCTTACCACGTCTGCACCGGCTATCCCGGCGAATACTTGGCCGGGCGTCCCCTGTCCTGGGAGCGGCTGACAGCCTTTGGTGCTGCCACCGGACGCCGCAGGGTGCTGCATGTCCTGGCGGATAAGGAGCGGCCGGGCCAGAAGCGCGGCATGCCCTACCTGGCCCCGGTGCTGGAGCCGTTGCAGAAGTTGGAGCGCTACAGCAGCGCCGAGCTGATGGCGGCGGTGATCTCGGCAATGTTCACCGTGTTCATCAAGAAAAGCTCTGACTTCCAAACGAGCAATCTGCCAATGACGGCCTTGTCCGATGAGAAGCCCGAGGGCGACAACACCTCGGACGGTGAGTTGAGTCTGGGCGAAGGCGCCGTGGTGGATCTCGGTGTGGGTGAAGAACCGGTGGTGGCCAACCCAGGACGGCCGAACGCTCAGTTCGATCCGTTCTTCTCGGCCGTGGTGAAGGAGATCGGCGCCGCCCTCGAGCTGCCCCTGGAGGAGTTGCTGTTGCACTACAGCAGCAGCTACAGCGCCGCCCGGGCTGCGATGCTGCAGGCGTGGCGCTTCTACAGCCTGCGGCGCTGGTGGCTGGCCTGTGACTTCTGCCAGCCCAGCCGTGAACTGGTGATCGATGAAGCGGTGGCCCGAGGGCTGATCGACCTGCCTGGCTACAGCGACCCAGCCAAGCGCAAGGCGTATTGCCAGGCGCTGTGGATCGGCCCGGCCCGTGGCGCCATCGACGAGCTGAAGGAGGCCAACGCCGCCGGCAAGCGCATCGATATCGGTGTCAGCAACGAAACGCTGGAGACCGCGGCCATGACCGGCGAGCCCTGGCAGCAGGTGTTCCGCCAGCGCGTGCGCGAGGTTGAGCAGCGGCGCAAACACAACCTGCAGGCGCTGCCCAAGGGCGGGTTGGAAAACCCGCCTGAACCCGAACCCAAAGAGGAATAACCATGTCGCGAGCATTTGAGCTGGCTGCGTCGCAGCCCTGGCTGATGCTGCCTGCTGCCCTGGATAACCTGCTGGCCATCTCCGACCGGCTGGGCGACCCAATGGCCCTGGAAGCCAAACGCGCCGAGCGGCTGGACAACACCCGGCGCGTCACGATGCGCAACGGCGTGGCCGTGGTGCCAGTGGTGGGGCCGATCTTTCGCTACGCCAATCTCTTTACCGAGATCAGCGGGGCGACCAGTACCCAGGTGCTGGCCACGGACATTCAGCAGGCGCTGGATGACCCCAAGGTCAAGGCCATTGTCCTGAATATCGACAGCCCTGGTGGCGTGGCATCGGGCATCAACGAGCTGGCCGAGCTGATCTACGCCGGCCGGGACCGTAAGCGGATTGTCTCGTACATAGGCGGTACAGGCGCCAGTGCGGGCTACTGGATCGCCTCGGCCGCCAGCGAAATCGTGATCGATGAGGCCAGCCTTGCCGGCAGCATCGGTGTCGTGGTCGAGGCCGTGGTGGAGGGGGAGAACGCCACCGGGCGCAAGCGATACCAGATTGTCAGCCGCAACGCTCCGAACAAGCGCCCGGATCTGGCCACCGAAGAGGGTCGGGCCAAGATCGGCGAAACCATCGACGCCTTGGGCGAGGTGTTTGTGGGCAAGGTCGCCCGCAACCTGGGCGTTGCCGCTGAGAAGGTCCCCGAGATGGGCGATCACGGCGGGTTGCGCGTCGGTGCCGATGCCGTCAAGCACGGCCTGGCCCACCGCGTGGGCTCGCTGGAAGCATTGATAACCGAACTGGCCAAGCCGGCCATCACCACCAACCCAAGGATACACACCATGACCACTGTCACGACTACGGCTGAGCTGCGCACCGCTCTGGCAGCCGGCACCGACCCCGCCACCATCGAAATTGCCCAGGCCTCCCAGCCTGACCTGGGCGCGATTCGCACCGAGGCCGCGACGGTCGAGCGCGAGCGCATCAAAGGTATCAATGCCCTGGCCAGTAAGGGTTTCGAACAGGAGATCGAAGCCGCCATCGATAACGGCAGTTCGGTCGAGGCCACCGCCCTGGTGCTGTTCAAGGCGGCCCAGGACCGGGGTATTTCGCTCCAGGGCATCAAGAGCGATGCCCAGGGCGTGACCGGCACCACCCCGGCCGGCGACAGCAAAGAGGTCGAGCGTAAGGCGGCCGTTAGCGCAATCGTTGTTGGCGCCTCGCGCCGTTAGGAGATTCCATGACTAACCCTAAACGTGACACCTACACCCCCCGCCAGATCACGGCGGGCGATTTCCCCGTTGTTGTCGATACCGGGGTCATTGCTGTCGGCCAGAAGCTGCTCGCCGGCGCTGTGCTGGGGCAGGTAACGGCTTCCAAGGAGTACGTGCTGTGCAAGGCCGCGGCCGAGGACGGTTCGAAAGCCCCGGTGGCCATTCTCGACCAGGACGTCGACACCACCGAGGGCGCCAAGGGCGCGCCTGTTCGCCTGACGGGTCAGGTGCTGGGCAAGCAGCTCACCCTGGGCGAGGGCTTGTCCCTGGCCGAAGCCAAGGCCGCCCTGCGGCATCTGTGCATTTTCATTCGCTGATCGGAGCCACCATGACTGATATTTTCGACACCCTGACCATGCTGGAAGCGGTCGAGCAGATGACGCCGCCGCGCCGCTTTCTGATGAACACCTTTTTCAATGGTTCGGTCCCGCAGACCTTTGGCACCAAGACGGTGACCATCGATATCGTCAAGGGCCAGCGGAAGATGGCGCCGTTTGTTCATCCTTCGCTTCCGGGTAGCGTGGCTTCCCGCAAGGGCTTTGTATCGAACACCTACGAGCCGCCTTACATCCAGCCCAAGCTGGCAACCAATGCCGAGCTGATTCTCAAGCGTGCTGCCGGTGAGAGCCCATTCTCTACCCGCACTCCGTTGCAGCGTGCGGGCGAGCAACTGGGGCGGGACATTCTGGATCTTGACGAGCAGATTGTTCGCCGCGAGGAGTGGATGTGCGCGCAGGCGCTGACCACCGGCAAGGTCCGCGTCATTGGTGAAGGGGTGGATGACACCATCGATTTTCAGATGGAGGACAGCCACAAGATCACGCTCGGGCAAGGGCGCTGGAACACTTCGGATTCGGACCCAATTGCCAACCTGCGCCAGTGGCACCGCCTGGTGGCCAAGGACTCCGGGCGCACCGCAGGTGTGGCGGTGTTGAGTGCCGAAGCGCAGGACGCTTTCCAACGCAACGACACTGTTCTTAAGCAGCTCAACAATCGCCGGGTGGACATGGGCATCATCAGGCCTGAGCTGTTGCCCGATGGTGTCACCTACCTGGGTTATCTGAATGATCCGGGTGTCGACCTGTACGTCTACAACGAATGGTATCTGGACGACGCAAGCAATGAGGTGCCGCTGATCCCTGCTGGCGGGTTGATCCTGGGGTCTACTGGCACCCGAAACGCGATGCTGTACGGCGCGATTCAGGACCTCAATGCCATCGAAAGTGGTCTGGTCGAAGCTGCGCGTTTCCCAAAAAGCTGGGTGACCGAGGAGCCAAGCCAGCGTTGGCTGAAACTCCAGAGCGCGCCGCTGGCTGGCCTACTGGAACCGAATGCCTTCATCTACGCAAAGGTGGTGTGACATGGCCGCGAAAGTTGAATACGTGGTGCTGGACGGCTGCATTCAGGACGGTAACAAGATCGTCAAGAAGGGCGAAGTCTACGACCCGCCCAACACCGAGGTTCGGGATCTGTTGCTGGAAGACGGCAAGATCACCAAGCGCGGGAAGCTGGACGCCGAGCAGGCCGGGGACGACTGATCATGTCCTTTCGCGACCGCATGTCATTGATGGATGCACGGCTGCTGGACGCTCTAGGTGATGAAGCCGTGATCGAGGGTATTGCACAGCCGGTGCCCGGCTTTCTTGCCGCGCCCTGGCTACGGCCGAAGCTGGGGCAGATCAACACAGGGATGCGAGAGCCGCGCTTTGAGATCCGTGTCAGCGATGCGGCGGGTATCACCCCGGGTCGGCAGGTCTCGATTGACCTGCCGGCTCAGGATGGCGGCGGCAACTATGACCTGGTGCGCGTCGACCCGGCCCAGGCAGGCTGGGTGGCACTGGTGTTGAGGGCTAGACCATGAGCGTCGGTAGCTACGCCAAGTTGACCTCCCAAGACGGGATGATCACCTTGCAGCCCTCGGCAGCCGATTTGCAGGCGTTCCAGGACTTTGCCGCCCTGGTGCCCAAGGCCGCTGCAGCTGCCCAACGTCGGGCCATCAACAAGACCCTGGGCTGGTTGCGTACCCACATTGCTCGAGCTGTCAGCGCCAAGGAACGGATTGTTGTCGGTGCAGTTCGCCAGCGTCTGCGGGCGTACTCGGTCAACAGCAACGGGCAGGGGCGGCTGTGGTTCGGCATCAACCCGATTGAGTCGAGTCGGATTGGTCGGGCCCGCCAGAACCGTACTGGTGTGTCGGTCGCGGGCCGGCGCTATCAAGGCGCGTTCTTCAAGCGTGTCTATGGCGGCAAGGCCGACATCTGGATTCGTACCAGCAGCAAGCACTTCAACGCGAAGGACTACCCCGAAAGCGATCTGTCGAGCAGCAGCTCGGGTTCGGGGTGGGTGTCAGAGCAGGACAACCGTTTTCCGTTGGCGAAAGCCAAGGTGTCGCTCGATGACGTGCGCCCGAGCTTTGAAGAATGGGTCCGGCGGGCGGATGAGCGCTTGCTTGTGATCCTTGAGCAGGAACTGAACTTTGAGCTGCAGAAGTATCTGCGAGGGACTAACCGTGTCTGATGAATCCTTCAGCCTTGATCAGCTGTATAGCGCTATTGAGCAGCGCATCCGGGAGGCGATTCCCGGTCTGGAGTATGTGGGCACCATGCCGCATATGCTTGAAAGCGTGGCGTTACCGGCGGTTGTCGTGGAACTGGTGGAGTTTGAGCCTGGACACGACCCGCTTACGGGTGAAGTGGCGTTGCAGACTCGCTTTGAAGCCCGGGTGATTGTGGGGGCCGAACAGCCTGATTGTGAGCAGCAGGCCGCGTTTGGTGCGTCCCAGCTCGCAGTGCTGTTGCGCATGCAGACTTGGGGGGTGGCAGCGGTCGAGCAGGCAGAGTTTGTGCGGGCGGGCCGGGATTGGACCCGCCCTGAACTGGACACCCTCGCAGTCTGGGCCGTGGAGTGGACCCAGGGCATTTACATTGGCCAGGAGGAATGGCCCTGGCCGGACCAACCCGCGGCTTTTCTTGAGCCGCGCCTGGGTGAAGATGCACCGAGTGTGCGTGTTGAGGTCGAACCATGAGCTACGTTTCCGCGGCTCATGACCGCATGATCGCGGGACTGATCATCCCTTGCAGCGTTGTCGGGGTGGACCTGGCCGCCGCCATGGTGCGGGTTTCCGACGGTGCCGGTTGGACCAGCGCCTGGGTGCGCTGGCACAGCCAGGCCGCTGGTAAGGCTCGACACTGGCGGGCGCCCAGCCTGGGCGAGCAGGGGGCCTTGATCAGCCCCAGCGGCGAGCCGGCTCAGGGCACTTTCATTGCTGGCCTGTACGGCAATGCCGGCCCTCAGCCGGATAACCGCGAGCATGTCGAAGTCTGGCGCTTCGACGACGGTGGCTCGCTGGTCTACGACTGGCAGGCCAAGAGCTACAGCATCAGCCTGCCCAGCGGTACGGTGACCATTCAGGTCGGCGGCAGCTCGGCGGTGATCACTGATAGCGCGCTCACCGGCCAGGCCAGCACCATCAGCCTGACCGGGCAAATCACCTTGACCGGTGAAGTACAAATCAACGGCGCGAGCCTGAAGCACAACGGGGTCAACATCGGCTCGACCCATACCCATGCCGACGTAACGCCCGGAAGTGGGAAAACCGCCGTGCCTCAATGACCACCAGCCCGCTATCGCGGGCCTTTTTTCGCCTGGAGCAAATATGACCACGACCAAGAAACCCGCCGAGCAACCCGGCGGGGAGCCGGCAGCACCTGACGCTTCGGTGTTCCGCGACACCCTCTACACCTCCCGCGTGCTGATTTTGCCGGATGGTCGGCCCCTGACTGTGAAGCAGGGCCAGGTAACGGCCGACGCCGGCGACAGTGTGGCGCTGGAGTACCTGCGCAAGCATTCGGACCTACAGCCGCAGGAGTGACGCGATGATCGGAATGGATCGCCGAACGGGCCAGCCGCTGTCGGGCATCGAGCATGTACGGCAGTCCATCGAGGACATCTTGAGCACGCCCCTGGGCAGTCGCCGGATGCGCCCGGAGTACGGCAGCGACCTGCGCCGCTATGTCGACCTGCCCGTCACTGGCGGTTGGAAGAGCGCCGTCCAGGCTGAGGTGGCTCGGGCGCTGTTGCGCTGGGAGCCGCGGTTGAAGCTGGAACGGGTGCAGGTGGTGGCCGTCGTGGGTGGCCAGATCAGCTTTCAGCTGACGGGCCTGTACCTGGGGGATAACGCGGTATTGGAGGTGACGGCATGAGCATCCTGGACTTGTCGGCCCTGCCGGCGCCTCCGGTGCTGGAGCCCCTGGACTTTGAGGCGTTGTACCAGGGCAAGCTGGCGATGTTTCGTCAGTACATGGGGGAGAACTGGACCGCTGACTTGGAAAGCGACCCGGTCACCAAGCAGCTGGAACTGTCGGCCTACGGGGATTTGCAGCTGCGCGCCCGGATCAATGACGCGGCCAAGGCGTTGTTGTTGGCCCATGCCAAGGGCCCGGACCTCGATCACCTGGCGGCCAACGTCAAACTGCAGCGTCTGGTGATCCAGGCGGGTGATCCTCTGGCGGTGCCGCCGGTGGCTGAGGTCAAGGAGGTGGACGACGCTTTGCGCGAACGCATCCAACTGGCCTATGAGGGGCTGACCACGGCAGGCCCGCGCAACAGCTACATCCTGCATGCCCGCAACGCCTCGGCCCTGGTGGCCGATGCCGAAGCCGAAAGCCCGTCGCCGGCCTGTGTCACGGTCACGGTGTTGAGTCTGGAAGGTGACGGCCGCGCGGCTCCCGAGCTGTTGGCCAAGGTGGCAGCGGCCCTCAATGACGAGAACGTGCGCCCGCTGGGGGATCGCGTCACCGTGCAAAGTGCCCAGGTTTTGCCGTATCGCATCGAAGCGGTGTTGCACATGAAGGGCCCGGGCCCGGAAAGCGATGCGGCCCTGGCCGAGGCCCTGCGCAAGTTGGCGGCCTGGACCAACCCGCGGCGTCGGCTGGGTATCGAGGTAGCCCGCTCAGCCATTGATGCCCAACTGCATGTCGCCGGTGTTGCTCGGGTCGAGCTGATCGGCTGGCAGGACATCGCCCCGACCCGAGCCCAGGCCGCGTACTGCAACGGCTACAGCGTCACGCTGGGGGGCTGACATGAGCAGCTTACTGCCGATCAACAGCACGCCCCTGGAGCGCGCCCTGGAGGTTGCTGACGCCAAGGCGGGAGACACCGCCCAGATACTGCGAGCCCTCTACAACCCCAGCACCTGCCCGGCGCACCTGCTGCCGCAATTGGCCTGGGCCTGGTCGGTGGATCGCTGGGACCCGCGCTGGCCGGAAACGGTCAAGCGTAATGCCATTCGTGCCTCGTTCTTCATCCATGCGCGCAAGGGCACCATCGGCGCGCTGCGCCGGGCGGTGGAGCCGCTGGGCTATTTGATTGAGGTGGTCGAGTGGTGGCAGACGGTTCCCCAGGGGCCGCCGGCCACCTTCGCGCTGAAAGTCGGGGTGCTGGATACCGGCATCACCGAGGAGATGTATGCCGAGTTAACCCGGTTGATCGACGACGCCAAGCCCGTCAGTCGGCACATGACCGGCCTGGCCATCAGCCTGGAAAGCAGCGGGGTGATCGGTTTCGGCGCCTATGTCGACCAGGGCGAGGTGATCGACGTTTACCCGCCGGCTCCCCGCGATATCGAAGTGACCGGCCGTTATGGGCAGGTCATGTGCATTGATGAAATAGACACTCTGGATGTGTACCCATGATTGATTCCAACAGTCAGTTCTTCGCCATTCTCACGGCGGTAGGCGAGGCGAAACAGGCCAACGCCACCGCCCTGGGTATCCCCTGGACCTTCAAGGAAATGGCCGTGGGTGATGCCAATGGCACCGACCCCATTCCCAACCGGGCCCAGACCAAGCTGCTCAATGAATGGCGCCGGGCGCCGGTCAACCAGGTGCGCACCGATCCGGCGAACCCGAACCTGATCATCACCGAACAGGTGATTCCGTCGGATGTCGGCGGGCGCTGGATTCGCGAAATCGGCCTGTTCGACGCCGACGGCGACCTGGTGGCGGTGGCCAACTGCGCACCGAGCTTCAAGCCGCTGCTGGCCCAGGGCACTGGCAAGACCCAGATCATCCGCATGAATTTCATTGTGTCGAACACCGCGCAGATCGTGCTGAAGATCGATCCTGCGGTGGTACTGGCTACCCGCGAGTATGTCGACAATGCGGTGATCGATGCCCTGGCCAGGATGGACTTCAAGCATTCGGCGCTGGTGGCCACCACGGCCAACATCGCCTTGAGCGGGATTCAGACCATCGACGGCGTGTTGCTGCCTGCCGATGCCCGAGTGCTGGTGAAGAACCAGACCCAGGCCAAGGACAATGGCCTGTACGTGGTGTCGTCGACGGGCGTGTGGAAGCGTGCCCAGGATGCCGACACCAGCCTGGAAGTTACCCCGGGGCTGTTCGTCAGTATCGAGACCGGCGCCGTCAATGGCGACAGCGTCTGGCAACTGGTGACCGATGGGCCGATTGTTCTGGGCAGCACCGCGCTGACCTTCGATATGGTCGCCGGCCGAACCGGCGTCAATGCTGGTGCCTATGGCAACGTCACGGTAGACAAGTATGGCCGGGTGATCGCCGGGACCAACCCGAACACCCTGGCCGGGCATGGCATCACCGACACCTACACCAAGGCCGAGATCGAGTCGATTGTCGCCAAGGCGTCAGCGCTGTCGGTGGGCTCGATAGTGGCCTTTCCCAAGACCAGCGTGCCGCCGGGTTTTCTGGAGATCGATGGCAGCGTGCAGAGCGCTGCGACCTATCCAGACCTGGCAGCTTATCTGGGCGGTACCTACAACAAGGGGGATGAGGGCACGGGTAACTTCCGACTGCCAGAGTCCCGCGGTGAATTCCTTCGTGGTTGGGACCACGGGCGCGGTGTTGACCTAGGGCGGGGCCTGGGTGTGTATCAGCTCGATGCGCTGCAGAACATTACGGGCACTATCAGTGCAGCTGACTCGACCGGCCTGGCCCAGGCACTAACCGGAGTCTTCAGCGGTTCATCGGCATCTGTGACAAAAGGTAATGTAGTTGCTGCCAATGCATATACAACAGTTAACTTTGACGCTTCGCGTGTTGTGAGAACTGCCACTGAGACTCGCCCTCGTAACCTGGTGGTTATGTGGTGTATCAAGGCCTGGAGCGCCCCGGTTAATCAGGCGAACATCGATGTTGCCGCCCTGGCCGAGCAGGTCCGCAACATGAGCAAAAATCAGGTCGTAGGGCTGCATCGAAACCTTAGCTGTTCTGCGTCAGGCCTGAGCGCGCTCATCAACGTGAAAGCTGATCAGCTCATCGTTGGGAATGGTGCTTTCACGAAGTCGCTATCCGGTATCGGCTTGAGCATTAGCGTGGAGAAAGTCGGCGCCAATGGGCTGGACAAGGGCCCGCTGGAAGGGTCGACCTGGTACGCCATCTGGGTGATCGAAGGTGAGTCAGGAGTGGCTGGCCTGTTGTCTCTTAGTGAGACCGTCCCGTTTCTGCCGGAAGGCTACTCGTTCAAGGCTCGGGTGGGTTGGATTCGTACCGATGCCACGGCCAGCAAGTACCCGCTGGGATTCACTCAGTGGGGGCGGCGCGTGCAATACCTTGTTATTGCTGGAACAAATGTCCCCCTACCGCGGCAGATGGCCAGCGGTGTAACCGGCTCGCCCTCCTCGGGGTTGTGGACAATCGTGTACGTATCGGCGTTTGTGCCGCCGACAGCGGCCACTATCGCTGTTGGGGTAGCCGCTCCCACTAGCAACTCCTCAACGATGGTTGCACCGAATGCCACCTACGGCGGAGTGTCGACACTGAACAACCCCCCGTTTGCAGCCGTCACCACTCAGACGGGCGCGGCTGGGGCTGTGCAAGCGGTTGAAGTCTTGCTTGAGGGACCGCGGGTTTGCTGGGCCGGGTCCGGCTCAGGTAGTGCCATATATGCCTACGGCTGGGAGGACAGTCTATGAGTGGTTTTGCGGTGAGAAATGACAGAGCGAGTTGGCGCGCAGTCGATCGCCCTGATCAGCTCGATGCAGATGAATACTACTGCGCTGAGAATCCGCCCGATCCAGTACCCCAACTGGGGGAGCTTGCAACGCTGGCGATTGAACAGCGTGATCGGCTGCTGGCTGCAGCTGCAAATCGCATGGGGCCATTGCAGGATGCAGTGGAGGCCGGCCAGGCAACTGAAGATGAGGTAGCACGCCTGCAGCAGTGGAAGACCTACCGGATCGATCTCAATCGGATTGAGCAGCAGGAAGGCTATCCAGCCGCCATCCGCTGGCCCACCTCCCCAGATCAAACTGAGTAAACGCCCCGCACCGACGGGGCGTTTTCTTTCCAGCGCTTCGGCGCTCGTACCGACCCAGCCTCGCATATGCGGGGCTTTCTCATTTCTGGAGCCTATCCATGAGTTTCTTTCACGGCGTTACCGTCACCAACGTGGACACCGGCGCACGCACCATCTCGCTGCCCACGTCCTCGATCATCGGTCTGGTGGACACCTTCACTGAAGGCCCGGCGGCCACAGCCAAGGCCAACGACCTGCTGTTGATCACCAACGAGCGCGAGGCTATCGCCGCCTGGGGCGCGGATGCGGCCATCACCAAGGCGTGCCAGGCCATCTACCAGCGGGCCAAGGCGGTGATCGTCGCGTGCGGCGTGGCCAAGGTTCAGGACGCCGCGCAGCAAACCTCGGCGATCATTGGCGGCGTGCTGGCCAACGGCAAGCGTACCGGCCTGCAGGCGCTGCTGGACGGCAAAAGCCGATTCAATGCCCAGCCGCGGTTGCTGGTGACTCCCAAGCACAGCGCGACCCTGGCTGTCGGCACTGCCCTGGTAGCCCTGGCCGACAAGCTGCGTGGCCTGGCCATTCTCGATGGGCCCAACACCACCGACGAGGCGGCCATGGAGTACGCCAAGAACTTCGGCGCCAAGCGGGCTTACCTGGTCGACCCGGGGATTCAATACTGGGACACCGAGGCAAGCGCCACCGTCGGCGCACCGGGGGCGGCCTGGACGGCTGGCCTGTTCGCCTGGACTGACAACGAGTACGGGTTCTGGGCTTCGCCCTCGAATAAGGAGTTCGTCGGCATCACCGGAACAGGCCGGCCTATCGAGTTCCTCGACGGTGACGAGACCTGCCGGGCCAACCTGCTGAACAACGCGAACATCACCACCATCATTCGCGATGCCGGGTTTCGCCTGTGGGGTAACCGCACGCTGTCCAGCGATCCGAAGTGGGCCTTTGTCACCCGGGTGCGAACCATGGATATCGTCATGGACGCCATCCTCTACGGCCACAAGTGGGCGGTGGACCGCTCGATCACGGCCACCTACGTCAAGGATGTGACCGAGGGCCTGCAGGCGTTTATGCGCGACCTGAAGAATCAGGGCGCGATCATCAATTTCGAGGTCTACGCGGACCCAGAGCTGAACACCGCCAGCCAGCTGGAGCAGGGCAAGGTGTACTGGAACATCCGCTTTACCGATGTGCCGCCCGCCGAGAACCCGAATTTCCGCGTCGAGGTCACCAATCAATGGTTGACCGAAGTCCTCGATAAAGCCGCTTAAGGAGCCGCAGCAATGGCAATGATTCCCGAAACCCTGGCCAACATGAATCTGTTTGTCGATGGCGTCAGCTTCCAGGGCGATGTGCCCAGCCTGACCCTGCCCAAGCTCACGCTCAAGACCGAGGAACATCGGGCCGGCGGCATGGACCTGCCGGTGGAGCTGGATATGGGCATGGAGAAGCAAGAGGCCGGGTTTACCACCACCGGCGTGCGCCGCGACTCGCTGCGCATGTTCGGCTTGGCCGATGGCACGGCGTTCAACGGTGTGTTCCGTGGCGCCTTCAAGGGCCTGAAGGGGCGGGTCACCCCGGCGATTGTGACCCTGCGCGGCCTGCTCAAGGAGGTGGACATGGGCGATTGGAAGGCCGGCGACAAGGCCGAGATCAAGCACAACGTGGCCCTGACCTACTACAAGCTGGAAGTCGACGGCCGCCTGATCTACGAGATCGATGCCCTCGGCATGAAGCGCGTGATTAACGGCGTCGACCAGCTCGCCGCCCAACGTTCGGCCCTGGGCCTGTAAGGAAAACCCTCATGACTCAAGCAAAGAAAACTCCGGCCTGGATGACCCTGAGCACGGATAGCGTAGTGGTGGCCCTGACCAAGGCTGTCGAGCTGAACGGCGTGCAGTGCGACAAGATCACCCTGCGGGCCCCGACTGTGCGCGACGTGCGGGCAGCCAACATCGCCGCCGGCGGCGACGACGAGCAGCGCGAACTCGCGCTGTTCTCCAGCCTGGCCGAGGTCGGCAGCAAGGACCTGGAGGGCATGACCCTCAAGGACTACCAGCGTCTGCAGGCCGGCTATTTTCGCCTGGTGCAAGACGACGAACTTTGACCCGGCGGTGCTGAAGATGGCGGCAAAGCGGCTCGCCAGCGAGCTGCATTTTTCCGCTGAAGAAATCATGACCATGCGCTTTTCCGACATGGTCTGGTGGCTCACGGACTGAGCCCGTCACCGCGGGTAAAGGGGGATCGGATGGCGCGCAATCTCGCGTTGGGGTTGGTGATTGGTGGTGCCGTCAGTGCGACGGTGGGGGCTGCCTTCAAGACGGTTGAAAACCGGATCAAGAAACTGGAGGAGCAGGGCAACAAGGCCAAGGTGCTGAAAAACACCATCGGCGAAACCATGCGTCTGCGCGATGAATGGAAAAAGGCCCACGACAGTGGCGCGGCTTCTGCAGCCGGACTGCTGAGCAAGCTGGAGCGGAACCTGGAAAACCTGCGTAAGCAGGGCATCCAGGTGGGCAAGTTGCGCCAGGAGTACCAGGCCCTCGGCCGGGTGGCCAAGGGTGCCGACCTGCAGCTCAAAGGGCACCAGCAGATCAAGCAGGGCAAGGAGGGGTTGAAGTCGGGCATTGGCCAGGCCGTGGCGGGAACCGCTGCTGTCGCGATCCCGACCAAGATCAGCGCCGACTATCAAGCGATCATCCGGGACATTGCGATCAAGGCCAACGTGGCGAACAAGCCGCAAGAAGCCGAGATGTCCCGCACCATTATTCAGACCTCGAAAGACACCGGCATGGGTCGCAACGAGGTGGCCGACCTGGTTAACCAACTGGTTGGCGCGGGTATGGAGCTGGACAAGGCGCTGGCCTATGCGCCGGTGGCGGCCAAGTTTGCTGTCGGCCAGGGCTCGGGCGGTGAAGACACGGCCAGGATGATCCAGGCGCTGGAGCAGAACGCCAAGATAACCGACCCCAAGATCATGGAAAAGGCCCTGGAAGCTATCGCCCTGCAAGGCCAGGCCGGCAGCTTCGAAGCGGCGGACATGGCGCGTTGGTTCCCGCAGTTGCTCGCGGGGATGGGCAAGATGGAAATCACCGGCATGGACGCGGTGACTCAGTTGGGCTCGATGCTGCAAGTGCAGATGAAGACTGCCGGTGGTTCCGATGAAGCGGCCAACAACCTGAAAAACTGGATGGAGAAAATCGGCTCCAGTGAAGTGGTCAAGGCGTACAAGGATGCGGGCATTGACTACCAGGCGTCGATGGCCACCGGGATTCAAAATAATAAGTCGACCCTGGAATCCAGCTTCGAACTGGCTATGCGTTACATCAAGGCCACCGACCCGGCCAAGGCTGCGAAGATGGCCGAAGCTCAAGCGAAGATCAGCAAGGAGACGGACCCCGCCAAGGCCAAAGCGATGCTGAACGCATTGGAGCAGTCCCTGCGCACGGGCGACCTGTTCGCGGACATGCAGGTCAAGGCGGCGCTTATGGCGTACTCGCAGAACCGTGAGTTGTACCAGCAGCTTAAGAAAGACTCGCTCAGTGCTAAGGGCATCCTCGACAAGAACCTGGCCGAGCGCCGCGAAACCTCCTCGCAGCTCTGGGCCGAAACCGCGCAGGCGATGAACGACGGCATGCGTGCGGTCGGGGATGCGCTGCGGCCGGCGACGGATGCGGTGGCCAGGGGCATCAAGACGGTGGCTACCTCCTTGACGGGGCTCACGGAAAAAATGCCGGGTGTGGTCGCCGGTGTCACCGCCGTGGGCGCGGGCCTGCTCGCACTGAAAAGCGTGGTCTCGGCGTTCAAGATCGGTAAGGGCCTGCTGAACGTTGCCCGGGGTTCGCTGATGGGCAACCCGAATGTGATTCAACGGGTGTTTGTCACAAACGCCGGCGCCATGGGTGGCGGTGATTACGACCTTGACGGCGGCCGGGACAAGAAGAGCAGTAAAGGTGGTAAGGGGGCTCAGGGTGGATTTCGCGACCGACTTGGCAGGGCCGGACAGGCTCTGAGAAATTTTTTCAGACCGGGTGTTGTGGGCCGGACGGTCAAGGGAGCGGCAGGACTGGGATCGTCCGCCTTGAAAGGGGTGGTCAACCTGGGGACTTCGGCACTGAAAGGCGTCGGCTCCATGGTCAAGGGGATTTCACCTTGGGTTAAGGGTGGTGGGCTGCTCTCTGCGTTGGGCTCCGGCCTCAAGATTGCGGACACCTACCAGAATGCCAAGACCAAGGACGAGAAGGCCGAAGGCTATGGCGGTGCGGCTGGGGGCCTGGCGGGTGCCATGATCGGCACCAAGGCCGGCCTGGCGGCCGGTGCTGCGATTGGCTCTATCGTTCCCGGGCTCGGTACGGCCATTGGTGGCGCGGTGGGGGCTGCTGTTGGCGGCGCCCTCGGATACTGGGGCGGCGATGCCCTGGGTGGGTACGCGGGTAAGGCGATGTTCGGTTCCGACCCGGGGCTTAAACGAATGCCCGACGCTGGCCCGCTGATGATGCGCGATGCCGGGAAGAACATCCCTCCGGTGATGGGTGATATCGCCAAGTCCTTCAGTCCTCGCCAGGCGCCGCCGGTGATGGGGCAGGTGGTGCGCTCGATGGAAGCTGCAGCACCTTCTGCAGCAGTGCCTGCGATGCTTAAGGCGCCTGAGCCTGCGAAGGCTTTGCCGCCCAAGGTCGACCAGCAATTCACGTTCTCCCCAACAATTCCCATCACGGTGAATGGCGACGTCAAGGACCCGGCCCAACTGGCGCGGGAGGTGGAACCGCACCTGCGGCGGATGTTCGACGAGTACGGAAGGCAGGCCGCGGCCCGGCAGTTGTCGGATGAACCACATGTCTAAGGAGGCCCCATGGCCTATATGGAACAGTTGCAATCAGGGCTCCAGTCCCTGGTTGCAGCAGGGGAGGCTGGGCGTACCAGTGCCGACGGCATGTTGACCCCCCTGAACGGTGCAATCGGCGATATCACCGGAGCGGCTTCGGAGCTGGAGAACGTGCCATTTGTGGGGCCTGAGATCGGCGCCAAGCTGCAGCGCACCCTGCGTGGGATCACAGCAGCGCAGTCGGTAGTCGGCCAGGTCGCTGCCGGCTACAGCCAGGCGGTGTCGGCGGCGGGGCAGATCCAGCAGCGGCTCGGCAGCCTGCAAGAGCAGACAGCCCGGGCCGGTGCGGCGATCAACCGAATCGGCGGCCAGGCCAGCCCAGCCTTGGGCAACATCTTCCCGAGTGGTGCGTTAGGTGGTCAGGGGACGCCGGCGGCCGCGGCGGTAAAACCATTTCCGCACCTGCTGATCATTCACCCGCTGCGCCCTGGTGGGCAGCCTTACTACTTCAACCTCGACACCGCGGCCTTTGACGAGCTGCGGCGGCAGACAGCATTCCGTTGGGCCGGCCAGGAACGCCTGACCCGCAGCATTGCCCAGCAAGCGGTGGGGCAGGGCGACGACAAGATCACCCTCAAGGGGGCGGTGTTTCCAGGGTTCAAGGGTGGGCTCGGTCAGTTGCAGAAGTTGCGCAGCATTGGCCGCCGGCTCCAGCCGCTGAGTCTGACTACAGGCTATGGCGAAGTGCTGGGCACCTGGTGCTTGACCAGCCTCGAGGAGGAGCAGAGCCACCTGCTGGCCGGGGGTGTACCACGTAAGCAGGGCTTTTCACTGGAGTTTGTAAGCTATGGCGACGACATGCAGAACGTCTGATGGGGATCTGCTCGACACCCTCTGTTACCGGTTCTACGGGCATCTAAATGGCAGTGTCGAGGCGGTGCTGGATGCCAACCAAGGGCTGGGTGATGAACCCCAGCCGTTCCAGGCTGGGGTGTTGATCGTACTGCCGGAGCTGCCGGCGGCGGTCGATGCCGTGGTGCAGCTGTGGGATTAGCCCGCAGCCTGGGCGCACTCCTTGGCGGCCGCCTGGTAGGACATATGGTTTTCGGAGTACTGCCGAGCGTCCTTGAAAATCATGCCTTGCCAGGAAGTATTGGCATCGATTGCTGCGGAGCGGCATTTAGCGAAGGGGGCGAACAGCGTTCCGAAACGGTCGCTTTCATCCATTAACTTTTTCAGTGCAATGGCCTGATCGCGAGCTTGTTTGCCGTCCATGGTTCCGGACAGGGCTAGGTTCTGGCCGTGTTCTACCGTCTTGTTTAGGCGCTTGAGGAATTCGCGGGCTTCCTCGGGTTTGATCTTCTTGGCGGCTTCCTGCGCCGCTATGGCTTGCCGTCCGCGTTCTGCTGCTTCGGCGCTGACGGGCTGATCGTCGCCCAGATCTATCACCCGCAATTTCTGTTCGGCCTGGGCCATCGATGCGGCCAATAGGCACAGCGTCAATCCGAAAATCCTTTTCATTCCTTCAACTCCTGTAGGGGCAATGGTCGCCGGATTCTATGCAGTCCTGGCGGTTCCGTCACTCGGGGGAGGTTTTTTGCATGACACCCATTTTCCGAATCGTCGCGGATGGCCGCGACATCACAGCCCTGATCAACGACCGACTGGTGACCCTGCGGACCTCGGATAAACCCGGCATGGAGTCGGACGAGTTTGAGTTGCGGGTAGACGACCGTGACCGGGCCGTGGCGCTGCCCAGCCGAGGGGCGAGTATCGAGGTGTTCATGGGCTACGCCGGCCAGTCGATGGCCCGCCTAGGACGCTACATGGTGGACGAAGTGGTGGTATCAGGTCCGCCGGACACCATCGAGATCCGCGGCAAGGCCAGCGATATGCGCGGCAGCGGCAAGACCACTCGCAGCGGCAGTTGGGAGGATGTACCGCTGCAGCAGATCGTGCGCGACATTGCCGCCCGCAACGGCTGGCAGCCGGTCTGCCCGGTTACCACCAAGGTGCCCCGGGTCGATCAGCTCAATGAATCCGATTTCAACTTCATCACCCGCTTGGCCAAGCAGTACGACTGCACGGCCAAGGTGGCCGATGGCAAGCTGCTGGTGCTGCCGCGGCAGGCGGGGCAGAGCACGACCGGCAAGGCCCTTGGCACGGTCACCATCACGCGCCGCGATGTGAGCCGTTACCAGTTTCGGCTTGGCGATCGCAGTACGCACAAGGCGGTGCAGACCAAGCACCAGGACAAGAAGAGCGGCAAGCTCCAGGTTGTCGACCTGGGCAACGAGGATTCGCCGGACGGGCTGCCGCCGGTGCACACCGACCGCCATATCTACCCGAACAAGTCCGCCGCAGAGCAGGCCGCCAAGGCCCGGCTGGCAGCGTTCAATCGCAGCACCGCGGGCGTGCGTCTGGAGATGCCCGGGCGTACTGACCTGATCGCGGAACGCATGATCAATGCCCAGGGCTTCAAGGCCGGCCTCGATGGTGAGTACCTGGTCGACTCGGTCGAGCAGGTGTTTACCCAGTCCGGGTGGAGCACCACCGTTGAATGCAACGGCGGCAAGAAGGGTAAGGCGAAGGCCAAGGGCAAGAAAAAGAAAGCAACCAAGCCGCTCAGGGTCGAGCAGCTCTAAACCCCATCACCACTGGAGAAATCACGCATGACCATTACTGCGCAGCAGCTGCTGCAGATCCTCCCCAACGCCGGCGCTAAAGCCGGCGTTTTTGCTCCTGCTCTCAACGCGGCCATGAGCAAGTACGCGATCATCACCCGGCTGCGGATGGCAGCGTTCATCGCGCAGATCGGCCACGAGTCCGGCCAGTTGCAGTGGGTGCGCGAGCTGGGCAGCGATCAGTACTTGAGCAAGTACGACACCGGCACCCTGGCCAAGCGTCTTGGCAATACCCCAGAAGCGGATGGCGACGGCCAGAAGTACCGGGGGCGGGGGCTGATTCAGATCACCGGCCGGGCCAACTATGAAGCCTGCAGCGAGGCGCTGTTCTGCGATTCGCGATTGCTCAATACCCCGGAGCTGCTGGAGAGCCCGGTTTATGCGGCGCTGTCGGCGGGCTGGTTCTGGCAACGTGCGAGCCTGAATACCTTGGCCGACAAGGGCGACTTTCTCACCATCACGAAACGTATCAATGGCGGCACCAATGGCCTGGCGGACCGTGAGGCGCTGTATGAGCGCGCCCTTGAGGTGCTGGTGTGAAGGCCCCGGGTTGGTTGTTACCAGCCCTGGCCCTGGTGCTGGGGGTCGCCCTGGGTGGTTGGCTGGCCTGGACGTGGCAGGCCAACGCCTACGGCAAGGATCTGGCGGACCAAGCCGATTCGTACGGCAGGGACCGCGCGCAGGCCGCCGCAGCGGTGATCGACTGGCAGGAAACCCAGCAGGACGCCCGCCGGGAGCTGGAGGACCGCCTGCAGGCGAATGACAAAACTCACTACAAGGAATTGCGCGATGAACAAGCGAAACAGGCTCGCCTGCGCGGTCAGCTGGCTACTGCTGATGTCCGGCTGTCAGTCCTACTCAACACCACCGCCTCGGGTGGTAGCGGTGGGGTGTCAACCACCGCCGGTGCCGGCGGCCTGGTTCATGGAGCGACGAGAGCCGAACTTGACCCAGCGGCTGCTCAACGAATTGTCAACCACCGCCGGTGCCGGCGGCCTGGTTCATGGAGCGACGAGAGCCGAACTTGACCCAGCGGCTGCTCAACGAATTGTCGCCATCGCCGGAGATGGTGACCAGGGACTGATCGCCCTGGCGGCCTGCCAGAGCTACGTCAAAGAAATCGTTTCAACGAAGTAATAATGCCCCCGCACCGAGCTAAGGTGCGGGGGCTTTTTCCGTTAGATAAACAGCTGTGGGATCAAGCTGCCGAGTTTTACAAGCCAGTAGATCGCTTGTAATGCTCGGATCAGCTCATCTGGAAAAAATCGCTTCATCCAGTGCTCTCCGTTCAGGGGTTGAGAATGCCAACCTGTGACCAGGTGGCGCCTCGCAACGAAGGGAGAAAAATTTGATAGACCGTTATTTACGGCCAGTCATTTTGCTGATAGACTATGTTTGTGGTCATAGTTTTATTTCCCTTCTTGCTGGTCCGATAGTACCACCAGAGTATCTGGGAATAAACATTGCGTTCAGAAAAAGCCGCTTATGCGGCTTTTTTTGTTTCTGATTCTGCTGGATGCAGCGTTGGTATCTGGCCTGGGGCGGCCTGCGCAGAAATATGAAGGGGTGGATTTCTCTTTTTCAAAATGCCCTGCAACCGTTGTTACTCAGGGCTTTAGGGCATTCTTGTTTCAGGTATCTGTCGGCGTAGGTTTTCGTTGGCCCGTTCCTGGCTGCGGATAGTCAGCTCTAGGTCCCGGACATGCTGGCGCAACCTTGCCGCTTCCCCTGAGCGCTCTCGAAGCCGTGCCAGAGCTTCGTCACGATCACTTTCTGTCTGAGCCTGAAGGTTCACCAGCTTGAAAATGTTTTCCCGGGCTGCGCGCAGTTGCTGATTCAGCTCAGCAATTTCATTTTCCAGCAGCAGGATGTGCTGCTTGCTGGTTTCCAGGGGCGAAGGGATGCCCAGCCAATCTGCTGTTTCGTCTTCGGCGTGCACGGTACTACCTCGAATCCAATGCTGTATTTATATACAGTAATCTAGGCGAGGGCTGATCGCGATTTGAGGCGACGAGCTGCTGAATGGTAATCGTAGCTTTAGGGCAAATTTAGGGCAAAGCAGGGGCCGCTATAGGCCGCTATGTACCTTTCGATGCTGTACGTTTTGCCGTAATTGCTGGCCTAAAGCGGCCCTAGTGGAGGCGTGAAGGGGTTCGAATCCCTATCTCTCCGCCATACAAATGAAAGCCCCGGAAATCATCGATTTCCGGGGCTTTTTTGTTGCCTGCCGTTTTGCCCAAGCTGCTTTCCCACTGCGCTGCAAGTCCTCACCCGGTCCTCTCGACGTTCTTGTTCGCCTGACTTTACATCTGCTGCGGTGTATTGCCTCTTCCTCCCAACGCCTGTTGTCGCTCTCGATAGCGGGTGTGGGCCAAGTTGATTTCGCTCATTAGCGATTTCACTAATCTGCTGCTTATTAATAAGTTTTCAAGTTTCAGCACAGTTGCCCTGTATTTAAAAACTTCATCTGGATGTTGTGTTGTGGACGATGTTTTTGGGTTGTAGGAAATTTCTTGAAGATCTCTGGGAGTATTCCTGTAATTCGAGTCGGCGTGGTCTTGATCTAAAACAATCGGCTCTTCGATATGGTGGCGTCCTGCTGGCAAGCCTGGCTCGCTTGTGTGATTGAAGTGGGGCATCGAGCTGGAAACCAGCAGTAATCATAAACGTTTAAAGGCGGGGCAAATCTTTTCTTCTATTGCGGTGGCAAGAGTGTTTGCCGACCTCTTTGGTATAGGGAAGTTTCTTGTTCTTGTTCCTTTGAGTCATTTGGAAAAGGAAATCAGATGAAACGCAAGTCTCTCTTGTCCATGGCTACTTCCGGTTTGATGCTGGCTGCATTGATCCCGACGTTTGCCCAGGCTACCGACGGTGTAGTGAACTTCAGTGGCAGCATCACTGACGTGACCTGCGAGATCAACGGCAAGGCGCCGGGCGAAAACAACGTGACCAACGTTGAGTTGGGCACTTTCTTGCCTACGCACTTTGCAAAAATCGGAACCACCTCCGACTTGAAACCCTTCGAGCTGAAACTCTCGGGCACTAACTGCAAGAACGACTCCAAAGTGTCCATCGAGTTCGATCAGGTCAACAACATTGACCCGGCTACAGGCAACCTGAAGCTGATCGGCAGTGCACCGGCAACCGGTGTACAGATCCAGATCTACAACGACAACGCTGCTCAACCGCAGAAGATTGTCCTGGGCCAGGCCGAGACGACGCCACAGGTGGCAACGGTTTCCGGTAACGCCGCAACCCTCAAGTACAAGGCCGCTTACGTCTCTACGGCAGCTTCGGTCGGTGCCGGTTCGGGTGTTTCCTTTATTCGCTACACCCTGGCTTATCAGTAACCGTCGTTAGTTATTAAGGGGCAGGTCATGACGCCGACAGCGCGTTTTGTACATTCTCTCGTTATCGGTGTCATGTTCCTGGGGCTGTTCTCGGGAACTGCGCATGCCGGGATAGTTCTACAAGGTACTCGGTTGGTTTATCCGGCTGACGCCCGGGAAGTTACATTGAAAATAAGTAACTCCGGTCCTGTCCCTCTTTTGGCGCAAAGTTGGATCGATAAAGGGGAGGCCAATAAGGCCCCTGAAGAAATACAAGTGCCTTTTCTGCTGGCACCGGCGGTCAGTCGCCTGGAATCTGGCGATTCGGCAGTACTGCGCCTCGCTTATTCGAAAGAGCCATTGGCGACCGATCGCGAATCATTGTTCTGGCTGAATGTACTGGAAACTCCACCACGCAAGGAGAAGGATGAAAACGTACTGCAGTTTGCTTTTAGAACACGTATCAAGATTTTCTTTCGACCCCACAATCTTGACGGCGCTGTCGACTCGGCCGCTGAAAAACTCAAGTGGGAATTCAATCGCGCCGGTCATTTGAGTTCAGCTCCAACAGGTACGCAAGTGCCTGTGGTCAAGGTATCCAATCCAACGCCTTACTACGTGTCTTTCGGTCGTATAGACGTTGAACTGGGAGGCCGTCAGTTCGCACTTAAACCAGGCATGGTTGCGCCGTTTGCCCAGGAATCGTTCGCCTGGCCGGCGACAGCTCCGAAAGATCCGGCCAAGGCTTCCATCAGCTATGAGGTGATCAACGATTTCGGTGGCCGCCGGTTGCTGAAAAGTTCACTGCTCTAGTTGGTTTATTAATTCAACTTCGCTCGTTTGTCCGGTTGCTCTTTCTTGAGCGCGTTGGGATCTCGTTATGTTGAGTGTTCAGTGCCATAGGCGCGGTGTATCTGCGCGCCCGGGTGTTTGGTGTGGTCGGGGTTCTGCTCCGGTTGTACAGACGCTGTGTCTGGCAGTGCTGATGGGGCACTCGATGGTCCTGGTCGCGAGCGAGGAGAGCTCTCACCAGGCTGGCGGCGAGCGTGTGCTGTTCGACAGCCAGATGTTGTTTCAAGGCAAGGAGACACCCATCGATACTTCGCGCTTTGAGCAATTGGGTTATATCGCGCCCGGCAAATACCTGCTCGATCTGCTGGTGAGTGGCCAATGGCGGGCGTTGCTGGAGGTCGAGTTCCGTGCCAGCGACGAGCAGCAAGGTAGCCAGCCGTGCTTCGATCGCGGGTCGCTGCAGCAACTGGGGATCGACCTGCACAAGGCCGATGTTGCGCAGGGAGCCGGGGCGTCCCACCCGCTCATGGGGGAGGGGTTGTTCTGTGGAGACCTGGGCAGCTACATCCCTGGGGTAACCAGCCGCATCAATATCGCCGAGCAGAAGATCGAACTGTCGGTGCCGCAGTTCTTCCTCCAGCCGAACCTGTCGAAGACCTACGTCGATCCGGCGAGCTGGGATTCCGGAGTGTCCGCGGCGGTGCTCAATTACAACACCAGCCTGTTCAGCTCCCAGAGCCGTGGACAAAGCCAGACCAATGGCTACGCCGGGCTCAACATGGGGCTCAATATCGGCGCATTGCGCCTGCGCCACAGCGGTACCGCGACCTGGTCGCCGGAATTGGGCAGCCGCTATCAGCGTGGCTATATCTATGCCCAGACCGAGCTGGCGGACTGGCACTCGCAGTTGCTGGTGGGGGAAAGCGTGACCGATGCCGATCTGTTCGATTCGGTGTCGTTTCGCGGCGTTCAGTTGGCCAGCGACCCGCGGATGTTGCCCGATACCCAGCGTTACTACGCACCGCAAGTGCGGGGCACCGCCAGCACCAATGCCAAGGTGTCGGTGTATCAGCGCGGCTATCTGATCTACGAGACGACGGTTGCCCCCGGCCCCTTCGAAATTGCCGATTTGCAGGCGGCAAGCTTTGGCGGTGACCTGGAGGTAACGGTCACCGAGGCCAATGGAAAAATCAGCCGTTTCACCGTGCCTTTTGCCACCACCGTGCAATTGCTGCGGCCGGGCACTTCACGCTACAGCCTGACGGCGGGCCAGGTCACCGACCCGGGGCTAGGCGGCGAGCAGTATGTGGCCCAGGGCACGGTGCACCGCGGGCTGGATAACCAGCTGACCGGTTACCTCGGTACGGCAGTGACCGGCAGCTACATGTCGGCGCTGATCGGCAGTGCGCTGAATACCTCAGTGGGCGCTTTCGCTCTGGACCTGACTCAGGCCAGAACCGAATTGCCCCGGGACGGCAGCCTGCAGGGGTCGAGCCTGCGCCTTTCCTACAGCAAGAACCTGCCCGTCAGCGGTACGCAGTTTTCCCTGTTGGCGTATCGCTATTCCACCAGTGGCTATCTGGGGCTGCATGACGCCATTGCCTTGCAGGACTACGTGGAGCGTGGTGCCGGGGTCGAGTCGTTTTCCCGCGTGCGGGATCGCCTGGACGTGAACATCAACCAGCAACTGGGCGAGGGCGGCGGCCAGCTGTATGTCACCGGCTCCAGCCTCAAGTACTGGAATCGCCAGGGCCAGACCCTGAATTTCGCACTGGGCTACGGCAATCAATGGCGGGGCAACAGCTACTCATTCATGGCCCAGCGCATGCGCGCGTCCAGCAATGGCTCGGGACGTGGAGCCGGGGCGGACAACACCTATTTCAGTTTCAGCCTGTCGATCCCCTTGGGGCACGAGGGACGGCGGGGAACGACGGTCAACGCCTACGCCAGTCACGACCAGAACTCCGGCGCGCATTACACCAGCGGTGTGTCCGGGACCCTGGGGGAGCGGGGCGATGCTACCTATGCCGTGTCCGCGTCCCATGATCAGCGTCAGCGCGAAACCGCGACCAACGCCAGCTTCAACTACTTCATGCCCGAGGTGTCCCTGAGCTCGAGTTTTTCCCAGGGCAGCGACTATCGCCAGCAATCCCTGGGGGCTTCCGGAGGCATGGTCTTGCATCGGGGCGGCCTGACCTTCTCCCAGACCCTGAGTGAAACCTCGGGCCTGGTGTACGCCCCCCATGCCAAGGGTGCCAGGGTCGGCTATGCCCGGACGCGGGTGGATGGCAGCGGCTACGCCGTGGTGCCGAGCCTGAGCCCCTATCAATTGAATACCGTGGACATCGATCCCAGCGGCATGGCCGACGATGTCGAACTGCAGGTCAGTTCGCGCAACGTCGCGCCGGTGGCGGGCGCGGTGGTCATGCTCTCGTATCCCACCCGCAGGGCCCGGGCGTTCCTGATCGATAGCCGACAGCCCAACGGCCGGCAATTGCCGTTTGCCGCGGTCGCCGTCGATGACCAGAGCGGCGCCGAACTGGGGGCCGTCGGCCAAGGCAGTCGCCTGGTGCTGCGTTCCGAACAGGACCAGGGAACCCTCCGTGTGGAGTGGGGCACTGAGCCGGACCAGCGCTGCCTGATCGACTACCAGTTGCCGCCCCGTGATCCGGCGTCCGCCTCCGGTTATGACCTGCTCCAGCTTCCCTGCCGGACACCTCCCGCTGGCAACGCGGGTTCACGCCAGGGGGGAGAGCCTTGATGCGCTACCTGGAAGGGCGGGACATGCCACGCCGTGCCGATGTTGGCCGCTGGCTGCTGGCGGCGCTGCTGCTGTGGTGCAGTGCCTGGGCCCAGGCCGACCTGTCGATTGCCGGCACCCGGTTCATCTTCCCCGCTAACAGCTCCGTCATTAGCATCAGGGTTGGCAACATCGGCCAGGCGCCGATCCTGTTGCAAGCCTGGCTGGACAAGGGCGATGCCAAGGCCAGTCCCAGCGGGCTGGCGGTGCCTTTCGTACTGTCGCCGCCGATCTCCCGGCTGGAGCCCATGCAGCGCACGGCCCTGATGCTGCGCTACAGCGGTGAGCCGCTGCCTGGCGATCGGGAGTCGGTGTTCTGGATCAACTTTCTGGAAGTGCCGTCCCGGCTGCCGGTGACCGAGAACGTCCTGCGCCTGGCCTACCGCATGCGCATGAAGCTGCTGTATCGCCCCCAGGGCTTAACGGGCACGGCAGACCAGGCCGTACGCCAGCTCAGGTGGCGCTTCGCCGCCGAGGGCAAGGGCGAAGGCGCACTGCTGGCCAGTAATCCGACGCCGTATTACGTGTCCTTCGCCCAGTTGGCGCTGGGCAGCGGCAGTCGATCCATCAGTTTGCAGGGCATCACCGTGGAGCCTTTTGGCTCGGCGCGGATCGCCCTGCCCGAAGTACCAGGAACGACCCCGGATCAGGCGGTGGTTCATTACCAAGTGGCAACAGACAGCGGGGAGACGCTGAGTGGAAGTGCGCGGATACAAGACTGAAGTTGCCTTGGGCAAGTCATTGAGCGGCCCGCCGGCCGGGTACCTGGCGTGGGCTGGGCAACGGCTGTCCAGAAGTTGTTTGAGCCTGCTCTTGCTGCTGCCGGGGCTGGCGACGGCCGCAGGGTATGTACCCAGCGCGGGGCGGGCGATGCGTGATATCGAGGCCACCCAACCGGCGTTGCCGGAACCGGCGGAACCGGAGTTGGACCTGCCGGCGGTCAAGCCAGCGAGTGCACCCGCCCCGGATACCTCGGGTATTCGCCTGCAGGTCAACGACTTCGTGCTGGTGGGCAATCAGGCGTTTTCCAATCCGACCCTGTTGGCGCTACTGGCGGACCTCAAGGGGCAGGAGCTGGACCTGAACCAGTTGCGTGCGGCTGCCGAACGCCTGACCACCTATTACCAAAGCCAGGGCTACATGCTGGCCCGGGCCTTTCTACCGGCCCAGGAGATCGAGGACGGCGTGGTACGCATCGAGGTCATCGAGGGTCGTTACGGCCGTATCGAACTGCACAACCAGTCCCGGGCCCTGGACTCGGTGCTCCGTGGTCCTTTGTCGGCATTCCAGAGCGATGCCCCGGTGTTGAGCGATGACCTTGAGCGCAGTCTGCTGTTGTTGAGCGATCTGCCCGGAGTACGGGTCAAGGGCACCTTGCGTGCCGGCGAGCAGCGCGGCACCACCGACCTGCTGATCGATGCCCGGCCCGGGCCCTGGGCCAGTGGCAGCCTGGAAGCCGACAACTATGGCGGCTACTACACCGGCGAATATCGGCTGGGGGGCAGCCTCAATCTGAACAACCCCTTGCGCCTGGGCGACCAGCTCAACCTGCGGGTGCTGGGCAGCGATGAGGATCAGCGTTACTACCGCGCCGCCTACAAGCTCCCGCTTGGCCCCTGGTCCACCAGCCTGGGCGTGGCCTATTCGCAGATGACCTATGAGCTGGGCAAGGTGTTTGAACTGCTGGAGGCCCACGGCCAGGCCAGCATCGGCAGCGTCTTCGTCACCCAGCCGCTGATCCGCAGCCGTACCTTCGATCTCAGCGCCCAGCTGCAATACGAGGACAAGCGGCTGCGCGATGACATCGATCTGTTCGAGGTCAGCAGCAAGAAACACGTGGAACTCTGGAGCCTGGGCCTCAATGGCAATGTCCAGGACAGCCTGCTCGGCGGCGGCCAGACCTTCTTCTACCTCACCTTTGGCAGTGGGCGGCTGAGCCTCGACGATCCTGGTGACCAATGGCGTGATCACTTCACCGCCGGTACCGCCGGCGGCTTCCAGAAGTTCAACCTCAATGCCGCGCGCCTGCAGTACCTGAGCCCGCGTTTTCAGCTCTACACCCAGCTCAACGCTCAGTGGGCGTCAGCCAACCTGGACAGCTCGGAAAAGTTCGGCGTGGGCGGTCCTTTCGACGTGCGTGCCTATCCCCAGGGGAATGGCAGTGGCGACCTGGGCTGGCAGGCCAGCCTGGAGTTGCGCTACGCCCTGGCGCCTCGCTGGCAGCTCAAGACGTTTGTCGACCACGGTGCGGTGCAAGTCAACAAACGTCCCTGGACCCGCGAGGAAAACCGCCGCCAGCTCTCGGGCGCCGGTGTGGGCGCCAGTTGGAGCGGGCCATCGCAACAGATCAGCGTGACCGGCGCCTGGCCCCTGAACAACAGCCAGGAAAGCAGCGGACCCGAACGCACACCGCGGATCTGGGCCAGCGCCACACAGTATTTCTGAAGGCCTGCGTGTACTTCGGATGCAGTGCCGTCCTGCAAAGGTTGCAGGGCGTTAATTGATAGATGAGGAGTCAACGTGAACAAGGTTTATGCATTGGTATGGAATCAGGCCCAGGGTTGCTGGACTGTGACCGACGAAGGCGCCCGTCGCCGCCGTCGTTGCGCAACCCGCAAAGGCCTGGTGGCGATGGTTGCCGGCTTGCTGGGCCTGGGCGGTCTGCCCGCGGCTTTCGCCTTGCCAACCGGGGGAACCGTGGTCTCCGGGACGGCGGATATCCTGACGTTCGATAACGGCAAGCAGATGTCGATCAACCAGCACACCGACAAGTTGATCACCAACTGGAACGACTTCAGTGTGCGCAACGGCCAGACCGTGACCTTCAGCCAGCCGACCAAGACTTCCATCGCCCTGAACCGGGTGATCGGCGTCAACGGCAGTGACATCCAGGGGCAGATCAAGGCCAATGGCCAGGTGTTTTTGATCAACCCCAACGGGGTGGTGTTCGGCCAGGGCGCGCAGGTGAATGTCGGCGGCCTGGTGGCCTCGACCCAGAACATCACCGATGCCAACTTCACCGCTGGCAATTACAAGTTTGCCGGCACCTCAACAGCGCAGATCGTCAATAGAGGCATGATCACCGCTGCTGACGGCGGCAACGTGGCGTTGATCGGCAAGAGCGTGAGCAACGACGGCACCATCAAGGCCCAGAAGGGCCGGGTGGCCCTGGGCGGTGGCAATGAATTCACCGTCAGTTTCGACAGCAACAACCTGCTGGACCTGCAAGTGGATGCCGCGGCGATCAATGCCCTGGTAAGCAACGGCGGCCTGCTCAAGGCCGACGGCGGGCAGGTGCTGATGACCGCCAAGAGCGCCGGCTCCATGCTGCAGACCGTGGTCAACAACCAGGGCGCCATCGAAGCCAACACCCTGTCGCGCAAGGCCGGCAAGATCACCCTGGATGGCGGTGACGTGGGTGTGGTCAACGTCGGCGGCTCGATGAGCGCCAGTGCGCTGACCTCGGTGGGCGATGGCGGTGTGGTCGAGACCAAGGGCGCCAACACCAAGGTGCAACTGGCCGCGCGGGTCAACACCCTGGCCAACAACGGCAAGGCCGGCACCTGGAAGATCAGCTCCAACGAGGTCAAGGTCGGCCCTACCGCTACGGCCGGCAACAACAACGTGTATGCCGATACCCTGGCGCACAACCTGGCCACCACCAATGTCGAGCTCAACAGCAAGAGCGGTGACGTTTCGGTGGACGGCGCCATTGCCTGGGCCAGCGGCAATCAACTGAGCGTCAACTCGGCCCAGGACATCCACATCAATAGCGGCCTGAAGGGCAGCGGCGGCGGAACTCGCATCGAGCTCAATGCCGATCGGGACATCAAGCTCAATGGCGCGGTGGAACTCACCGGGATCAACAACAGCCTGGGTCTGGACTACGGCAATTCCTATGCCCTGGGCAAGGATGGCCGGGTCACCCTGTCCGGCAGTGGCGCCTGGTTCGACGCCAATGGCGACCTGTACAACGTGATCCAGAACGCCGCGCAGCTGCAAGCGATCGGTACCAGCCTCGACGGTCTTTATGTACTGGGCAATGACATCAAGGGCAGCGGCAGCATCAAGTCCATTGGTGGCAGTAACCAGTTCACCGGGACCTTCGATGGCCTGGGCAATACCATCAGCGGTTTCACCGTCAACACCGATGGCTCCTACGGTGGTCTGTTCGGCAAGTCGTCGGGTGATATCAGCAACCTCAAGCTGGCCTCCATGACCATCAACGGCACGACCTCCAACGCCGGCTTCGGCAATATCGGCGGGCTGGTGGGCTTGAACAGCGGCACCATCACCAACGTCAGTGCCACCGATCTGCGGGTGGTTGCCAACAGCAATCAGAACAACTACCTCGGTGGCCTGGTGGGGATCAACTCCGGCGGCAAAATCGATCGTGCAACCATGGCCGGTACCGTCACCGGTAATGGCTACACCCTGGCTGTCGGCGGGCTGGTAGGGGAAAACTGCAACAGTTTCGCCGGCACCGGTTCCATCACCAACAGCAGCACCAACGTGCAGGTCCTGGGCACCATGCAGATCAGTCCCGTTGGCGGTATGGGCGGCCTGGTGGGGGTCAACAAGGGCGGTTCGATTGCCGACTCTTCCAGTGCCGGCACCGTCGGCACCGGTTTCAACCGCTACGTCCAGGACCCGAACCTGGGTGGCTTGGTGGGCTACAACCAGGGCGGCACCATCGAGCGCGCAAGCTCCTCGGTCAACGTCTGGGGTTACGCCGCCAGCAACATCGGTGGCCTGGTGGGCTTCAACAACGACGGCACCGTCACTGACTCCAGCGCCAGCGGTGCGATCACCGGTACGGGGTCAGCGGCAGCAGGCGGCCTGGTGGGCTTGAACCAGAACAGCGTGCTGAACAACGTCAGCGCTTCCGGCAGGGTTGCCGACTCGACCGGTGCCAACGTTGGCGGTCTGGTGGGCAAGAACAGCCGCAGTGAAATCCATACCGCTGAAGCCACCGGTGAGGTTGTGGGGGGTGGCAGCGGCAACATCGGCGGCCTCATCGGGAACAACTTTGCCGGCACTACCGAATATGCAGTGGCTCGCGGCAAGGTCAGCGGCGGCACCCTGAGCTATATCGGCGGGTTGGTGGGGCTCAACAATGGCGACCTGAGTTCAGTCGAGGCCAGCGGTAATGTCAGCGGCGGCGCCAGCAGCTTCGTCGGCGGCTTGATAGGCACCAACGGCGATTATGTGGATCACCGCATTGATACCGCATCGGCCAAAGGTAACGTCGTGGGCGGTGTCCAGAGTACCGTTGGTGGCCTGGTCGGGCAGAACAATTCGCGGATCGCCAACTCTCTGGCCAGTGGCGAGGTGAGCGGCGGCAGCTCTGCCCTTCTGGGTGGATTGGTCGGCTTGAACCAGGGGGATATTCGTCAGTCCGTGGCTTACGGCAACGTCAAGTTCCTCGCGAACGGCAAGCAGATCTACGGTGGCCTGGCCGGCGTCAACGACGGAATCCTGGCCTACAACACCGCGTTGGGGCAGGCGACCCAGGTACCGTTGGTTGGCCTCAATCAGGGCGATATCCGCAACTGATGAGGTAGTACAGGGGAGACGCAGTTTCTCGATACGCCGTGCCGGTGCAGGGCGTATCGGGGCTGCTGGCGGGTACCTGCTTGTTCCGTCCCCTGTCTGTTCCTTGCCGATGGCCGGAAGCATCCGGCCATCGCTGTGCAATCCATCTCGCTTGTGCATCACGCAGCCGCTTTAAGGGGCCGCGGTACACAGGCGCAGGCTGGGAGAATGACAGATGATTCGCCAATGGCTCAGGCTGGTAGCTGATCTGCAACGACGTTGCCTGTGGGTGGGCGCAGTGCTGTTGACAGGGTTGTCCTGTGGGGGCGTGCAAGCCGCCACGGTCAATGGCTTTGCGCTGAACTGTGAGTTCAGCAACGGTGATGGCACGCCGTGGGTGGCGGTTACGCCGTTGGACGGCAGGGCCAAGGAGGGCGATGTGTTGTGGCAGCGCGCGGTCAGCCTGTACACCAACTTCCGCTATTCCCCCTCGGGTAACCGGGAGCGCGAGTTGGTCACGGTTGGCAACTGGAGTGGCGGTACGCCGCAACGTTTTCAATCCGCACCGACCAACGTCGAGGGAATAGGCTTTCGCGTTACGGTGAACCCCCAGGATGGCGGGCCCCTGACCCTGACACAGACCCCCAAGCTGATCGCCCTGGAAAAAAGCGAACTCGTTTACGACACCGGTGGGCGCCCCTTCGGGACCATGATCACCCGCTTCACTCAATCACTGATCCTGACGGTACCGCCGGACCAGTTGCCCAGCGGCAAACTGACCGTCGAGAGTGTCGTCGGCAGTTCCAACCTGATGCTCTATGCATTCGACCTGCCCGCCAACCTGGCGGGCCTGGGCTCCGAGGTGGCATGGCCCACCGACACCACCCCCCCTGGCATCTGCCGGCACAATTACCCATTGATGGGGCCCGAGCTGATCAGCATGGGCGGCGGCGGACCGATCGTGATTCCCAACACCTGCGTGGTCGAGGGCTACAAGACCATCCCTGTGCCTTTGGGGCGCTTTGCCCTGACGGACTTTCCCAAGGTCAACGACACCTCGCCACAGGTACCTTTTCGCATTGAGCTGAGTCGTTGTGCAGCCAATGCCAAACCGCGCATCAGTTTCACCGACAAGTCTTCTGCCTCGATGCCCCCGGGAATCCTCGGTCTGAGTTCCTCGACCCAGTCCCGACCCGCCAAGGGCTTCGGCATCGTGGTGATCAACGACCTGACCCGGCTCCCGATCCAATACAACGGCGAGAGCTACGAGATGCAGCGCGTGGGTGATGGCGCAAGCATTCCCTTGCGGGCCAGCTACATCCGCACCGGCAACGACGACGAAATCGAAGCCGGCCAGGCCAATGGCGCTGCGGAGTTCACCTTTACCTTCCCCTGACCACGACAGGCACCGAGCAAACCCAGTTGCGCCATGGATTGCCTTGGCGCAGGCGCGCCTGTGCCCTGCGTGCGCCCTAAACAACGCTTCAACGGTCCCAGCGGATCTTTGGATGTTGTGCCGCCCTGTAAAGGTTTGCAGGGCGTTGTTCAACCGATAAGGAGTATTTGCATGAACAAGATTTACGCGTTGGTCTGGAACCAGGCCCAGGGTTGCTGGAACGTGACCCATGAAGGGGCGCGCCGTCGGCGCCGCTCCGGCTCGGGCAAGGGCCTGGTGGCGGCCGCCAGCCTCCTGGCATTGATCGGCGGGCCCTCGGCCTTCGCCTTGCCGACAGGCGCGCAAGTGGTGTCCGGGAGCGCTGATATGCAGACCCAGGGCCAGCACCTGTCCATCAACCAGCACAGCGACAAACTGATCACCCACTGGAAGGATTTCAACGTGGGTGCCGAGCAGTCGGTGACCTTCAACCAGCCCAGCAGTACCTCGATTGCCTTGA
Source organism: Pseudomonas saponiphila (assembly GCF_900105185.1). Lineage (NCBI taxonomy): Bacteria > Pseudomonadati > Pseudomonadota > Gammaproteobacteria > Pseudomonadales > Pseudomonadaceae > Pseudomonas > Pseudomonas saponiphila. The sequence goes on from NZ_FNTJ01000002.1 coordinate 2,047,298, forward strand.
ACCGGGTGATAGGTGTCAATGGCAGTCAGATCCACGGGCAGATCAATGCCAACGGCCAGGTGTTCCTGATCAACCCCAACGGGGTGGTCTTCGGCCAGGGCGCGCAAGTGAATGTCGGCGGCCTGGTGGCTTCGACTCAGAACCTCAGCGATGCCGATTTCAATGCGGGCAACTACAAGTTCGCCGGGACTTCAGGGGCGCAAATCCTCAACCAAGGCACCATCACCGCCGCTGACGGTGGCGCTATCGCGCTATTGGGGGCGAATGTGCGCAACGAGGGCACGATCAAGGCCCAGGGCGGGAGCGTGGCGCTGGGCGCGGGCAATGGCTTCACCGTCAGTTTCGACAACAACCAACTGCTGGACTTGCAAGTGGATGCCGCAGCGGTCAATGCGCTGGCAAGCAATGGTGGCCTGCTCAAGGCCGACGGCGGACAGGTGTTGATGACCGCCAAGGGCGCCGGTGCCATGCTGCAGACCGTGGTCAACAACCAGGGCACCATCGAAGCCAATACCCTGTCGCAAAAAGCCGGGCGGATCACCCTGGATGGCGGCGCTGTGGGGGTGGTCAATGTTGACGGTACGCTGCAGGCCAGCGCACTGGCTGGCGAGGGCGATGGCGGGGTGATCGAGACTCGGGGGGCGAGCACTCGAGTGCAGTTGCCGACCAAGGTCAATACCCAGTCCAGGGATGGCCAGACGGGCACCTGGAAGATCGCCAGCAACGACGTCAAGGTCGGCTCGTTCATCAGCGCCAAAAGCAACACCGTGCATGCCGATACCTTGTCGCGCAACCTGGCCACGACCCATATCGAACTGGCCAGTGGCAAGGGCGACGTGGCGGTGGACAACGGGATCTTCTGGTTCAGCGGCAACCGCTTGAGTCTCTCTTCGGCCAAGGACATCCGCCTGGATGACAGTCTGTTTGCCGGCGGCGCCAATGCCCGGGTCGAACTCGATGCCCAGGGCGATATCAAGCTCAACCGTCAGCTTGTGCTGAGCGGCAGCAACAGCAGTCTTGGGATCAATCACGGTGGCGATGTTGCGCTGGGCCAGAATGGACGCGTCACGTTGTCCGGCAACGGTGCTCGCTTTGACGCCAACGGCGCAGACTACAGCGTCATTCAAAATGCCAAGCAGTTGCAGGCGATCGATAAAGACTTGGCGGGTCGCTATGTCCTCGGCAACTCCGTCCATGGCAGCAGCGCCCTTACCGCAATAGGTGGGCAGCAGGGGTTCAGCGGCGTCTTCGATGGCCTGGGCAACACCCTCAGTGGCTTCACGGTCAACAGCAACGGCGCCGATGGCGGATTGTTCGCCAGTTCGTCCGGCAGCATCAGCAACCTCAAGCTGGCCTCGATGACCATCAACGGCGCCGCCTCCGGTTCCGGAGCGCTCGGCGGCCTGGTCGGGCGCAACAGCGGCAGCATTGCCAACGTCAGCGCCAGCGATCTGCGAGTGAATGCCAGGAGCCGGCAGGACAACCTGGTGGGTGGGCTGGTGGGGAGCAACTTTGGTGGCTCCATCGATGCGTCGTCCATGAGCGGCGTGGTGCTGGGTAATGCCTACACTTCGGCGGCCGGTGGCCTGGTGGGTGAGAATCGCCAGGGAGCGGCCGGTGGTGGCAGCGTGACCAACAGCCGCGCCGATGCCCGACTTACCGCTAGCATCGCCAGCCATGCCGAGGGCGGAGTGGGTGGATTGGTGGGCATCAACCGTCAAGGATTGATTGCCAATTCCGCAAGCTCCGGAGCGGTCTACAGTGGTGCCGGCTACAGCTACAAGGGCACGAACCTGGGCGGCCTGGTGGGCTACAACGAGGGCGGCCGTATCGAGGGCTCGCAGTCCGCGGTTGCCCTGTCCGGCAACGGCGCGAGCAACGTTGGAGGCTTGGTCGGGCGCAACGAATCGGGCCGGATCAGCGACTCCTCGGCCAGCGGCGCGCTGCAGGGCACAGGCTTTGCCACGGCCGGTGGCCTGGTGGGGCTCAACCGCGACGGTGTTCTGCGCAACGTCAACGCCAGCGGCTCGGTCAATGCGGCGAACGGCCAGCACCTTGGTGGTCTGGTCGGGCAGAACCTTGACAGCGACATCAGCATGGCCGAAGCGTCCGGTAGGGTTCAGGGCTCCAGCAACAGCCATGTGGGCGGACTCATCGGCTCCAACGCCGGCGGGCTCGTTGCCCAAGCGCTGGCCTTGGGCGATGTCCAGGCCAAGGATCAAAGCCATGTCGGCGGACTCATCGGTTACAACACCGGGAACCTGAAATCGGTCGAGGCCCGCGGTGACGTCAGTGCCGGCGCCAAGAGCATGGTCGGTGGACTGGTGGGCAGCCATGGTGTCGACAAGGGTGACAGCCTGATCGACACGGCCTCGGCCAAAGGCGCGGTCACCGGCGGCAGCTACAGCCTGGTCGGCGGCCTGGTGGGGCAGAACAACGCCCAGATCGTCAATACGCTGGCCAGCGGCGAGGTCACCGGCAGCCGGGATGCGCGGCTGGGTGGCCTGGCGGGCCTGGACTTGGGTGACATTCGTCAATCCGCAGCCTTCGGCAATATCCAGGTGATTGCTGGCTATGACAGGTGGGGTGACGAGTAACTGATGGGACGGCCCCGCTGATTCCGGGGCCGGTCCAGGGTGCGTCATGGCCATTCATGGCGTACCCGATGTACCCGGCTCGTTGCACAAGCCGAACATCTGCCCTGGCGTCTGCTTCAGACGCCGAGGCTTTCCAGATCCCGGGCCAGCATCACCAACTGGTGGGCCAGGGAGTTTTGAAGTTTTTCGCTGGACAGCTGAAAGCTCGGGGCTCCGCAGGTCAGGGCCATGATGCTGCCGTCGGCCAGACGCAGTGGCACGCCGGCGCCATTGACGTTGCGGTCCCACTCTCCCAGCGACAGGCAGAAGCCAAAGGCTTCGTATTCACGGAAGGAGTCCTCCAGGGACTTTTCCAGGACCGGCCACTCATCTCCGACTTTTTTCGCCACTTCCCGCAGCAGATGGTCACGCTCGATTTTCGGCGTGGCCGCCAGGTAGGCCCGTCCCGCCGCGCTGGTGGCCAGGGGCAGGCGCAACCCGGGCTCCATGCGCAGACTGGCCACTTCCGGCGGGCGGCTGCTGTCCACGTGAATCATCGACAGGCGATCGCGGCAGGTCAGGCTGACCGTGGTGTTGGTGCGCCGGGAGAACTCGTCCATGAAGGGTTTGCCCAACTGGCGAACCCGCAGGCTGGCGGAGTAGGCGTAACCCAGGGCCAGTACCGCCGAATCCAGCTGGTACTTCTCCAGATCCTGGTTGTACTTGAGATAACCCAACTGCGTCAGGGTGTAGGTCAGGCGCGAAACCGTGGGTTTGGGCAGGCCGGTGATGCGGGCGATGTCCTGGTTACCACGTACCGCGTGACCGTGGGTAAAGGCCCGCAGGACTTCCAGGCCACGGGCCAGGGCTTCGACGAACTTGCGGTCTTTGGGCGCTGGTTCCGGGGCGTCGTTCGGGTCGTGCATGGGGTCTTCCGGTAGGGGCTGGTGCCGGGCGCAATGCCAGTTGACCAGACAGCGGGTTCTTGGAAACAGGGCAAAAATGTTATCCCGGAACCACTTGAAATGAAATCGACGATTCCTTCTCGGAACACTATTGCGCCAGGCAGGCAGCCGTCTCGTCAGGCGGTCGTAGCGGGTCGATCCAGCGTCTGCGGCTGACCGTCTCAGCGGCTGTCGAGGCGCAGTCGGCCACGCTTGAAAACGCCCTCGGCGCTGGCCAGCAGTCGATCCTCGGCATCCAGCAGGTCGCAACTGGCCATGAAGATCTTCACGCCGCCGCCCCGGGTACGAGCCACTGCGCGGACCTCGGTCCCCGGGGGTGTGCTCGCCATGTAGTTGATGTTCAACGACAGGGTCAGGGCCAGCCGCCATTGCTCGGGGTCGGCGTGCCAGGTTCCGCTCATGCCCATGGCGGTGTCGGCCAGGGAGGCGATGACGCCGCCGTGCAGATTGCCGGCCTGATTGAGGTGATGGGGCTGGACGGTGACCGCGATGACGGTCTGCGCCTGCTGGTATTGCTGCAGGTCCAAGCCGAGATGGGCGGCGAAGCCACTGAACAGACCTTGCAGTATCGGCGCGTCAGGTACGGCACTCATAGGCGATGGCCCTTGGGGTCAGGTCCTGGTCCGAGTCGCGGGAGGCGAGGCGCCCATGACCGGCAGGCGGTGATTTTTCTGATTGTGTTTCGCAGAGGCATTTGCGCGTTGAAATGCAGAATGTCAGCGAATAATCTACCGGTAAATACGGAATGATATTTCGCACAGCGAAATATAAGTGATTGAAATGAACCGGGTGCATGGGGCAGGATCGACCCGATCCGGAGGTTGCATCCCGATCGACCCAGGGTTTGAAGGAGGCTCCATGTCCACGATCCGTACTCAGCGTCCTCATCACCGTGTCTGGCCCAAACGCTTGCCTCTGGCGCTGACGGTGCCGGCCACCTCGCTGTGGTTCAACCTGGAGGTGGCCGCCCAGCGCTACCCGGACAAAGTGGCGTATCGCTTCTTCGGTCGGGAGCTGAGTTTTTCGATGTTGCGTGCCCAGGCCCTGGCCTTGGCCGGCTGGTTGCAGAGCGTGGGCGTCGAATCCGGGGATCGGGTGGCGCTGTACCTGCAGAACTGTCCGCAATTCATCGTCGCCTACTACGCCATCCTGCGAGCGAATGCGGTGGTGGTGCCGGTCAATCCGATGAACAAGGTGGAGGAGTTGAGCTATCAGCTCGACGATGCCCAGGCGCGGGTGCTGATCTGTGCCGCGGACCTGACGCCGATTGCCCAGGCGGCCAACGCCACCCTGGCGCCCGAGCAGCAATTGCGCGAACTGCTGGTGACCCGCTATAGCGATGCCATGCCGGCGCCGGCGGACCTGCATCCGGCGGAAGCCCCCAGTCCCGAGATCGATGCCTGGCTGCGCAGCGCGCCGCCCCTGGCCACGGGCTACCGACGCTGGCTTGAAGTGCTCGACCTGGCCTTGAGCCCGGGGCCCCATGACGCCCAGGCCGACGACCTGGTCATGCTGCAATACACCTCGGGCACCACCGGCCACCCCAAGGGTTGCATGCACACCCATCGCAGCCTGATGAGCAACGCGGTCAGCGGCAGCTGGACCCAGTCCACCGTCGAGTCGGTGGGCCTGGGGGTGGTGCCGTTCTTCCACATCACAGGCCTGGTGTGTTTTGTCCTGCGGGCGGTGTTCGACGCCACCAGCACGGTGATCATGCCGCGTTGGGATCGGGAGCTGGCCGGGCGCCTGATTTCCCGTCATCGGGTGACTCACTGGACCTGCATCCCGACCATGATCATCGACCTGTTCGCCAGCCCCAACTACCAGGGGTTCGAGCTGTCCAGCCTGGTGCATATCAACGGCGGCGGAGCGGCGATGCCGGAGGCCGTGGCGCAGCGCTTGCGGGAGGAGTTCGGCCTGACCTTTCTCGAAGGCTACGGGCTCACGGAAACCGCCGCCGCCAGCCATGGCAACCCCCCCGAGAGGGCCAAGCTGCAATGCCTGGGCATGCCGTTCTTCGGCGTCGACTCGCGGGTGGTCGATCCCCAGACCCTCAAAGAACTGGAGCCAGGCCAGGTGGGGGAAATCATCACCTTTGGTCCGATGCTGTTCAAAGGCTACTGGCGCAACCCCGAGGCGACCGCGGCGGCTTTTGTCGAATTCGAGGGCAAGCGCTTCCTGCGCACCGGCGACCTTGGCCACATGGACGAGGAGGGGTACTTCTTTCTTACCGATCGCCTCAAGCGAATGATCAACAGTAGCGGTTTCAAGGTCTGGCCGGCGGAGGTGGAGGCCCTGCTGTTCAAGCACCCGGCGGTGCATGAAGCCTGTGTCATCGCGGCCCGGGACGCCTACCGCGGAGAAACCGTCAAAGCCCTGGTGGTCCTGCGCAGCGAGGCCGTTGGCCGTACCCGTCCACAGCAGATCATCGACTGGGCGCGCGAGCACATGGCCGCCTACAAAGTGCCGCGGCTGCTGGAGTTCGTCGACAGCCTGCCCAAGTCCGGCTCCGGCAAAGTCATGTGGCGGGTGCTCCAGGAGCGCGAGGCCAGCCCCCCCTGAACAGCGATGTCCTTGATGCGCTAACCAATGCCTGCGCCGGAGACGACAATGACGACAAAAATAATAACTGTCCAAGATCCGCACGCTTCACCCGACCCAGGCCAGCAGCTCGACGCGCTGTACGCGAAGATTCGCTGGCGCCTGCTGCCACTGCTGATGCTCTGCTACATGATCGCCTTCCTCGATCGGGTCAATATCGGTTATGCCCAACTGCAGATGAAACAGACGCTGGCGTTTGGCGACGCGGTCTATGGCCTGGGGGCCGGAATCTTCTTCATCGGCTACTTTCTTTTCGAAGTCCCCAGCAACCTCATGCTCAAGCGCAGCGGCGTGCGCAAGACCCTGCTGCGCATCATGTTCTGCTGGGGGCTGGTGGCCGCGGCGATGATGTTCGTCGCCACACCGTTGCAGTTCTACATCCTGCGTTTTCTCCTGGGGGCCTTCGAGGCGGGGTTCTTTCCGGGGGTGATCCTGTACTTCACCTACTGGTTCCCGGCACCGCGCCGCGGGCAGGTGATCGCCATCTTCATGACCGCCGCTGCCGTCGCCGGGCTGATCGCCGGTCCCGTCTCGGGGAGCATCCTCAAGTACCTCAATGGCGTGGCCGGCTTCAACGGCTGGCAATGGATGTTCGTGATCCAGGGCCTGCCGGCCAGCGTGCTGGGGGTGCTGGCCTTTCTATATCTGCAGGACAGCCCGGAGCAGGCCCGGTGGCTCAGTTCAAGGGAGCAGCGATTGCTCAAGGAGGACATGGCCCAGGACCTGAAAAATGCCCGCCACAAGTCCCGGGACAGCCTGGCGCAGATGTTTCGCGACCCCAAGATCTACCTGCTGTCCCTGGCCTATTTCATGTTCCTGGGCGCCACCTACATGCTGGTGTTCTGGATGCCGAGCCTGATCCAGGGCTGGGGCACCCAGGACCTGTTGCTGGTGGGGTTGATCACGGCGGTGCCCAATATCATCGGCATCGGCGGCATGGTGCTGATCGGCTGGCACTCGGACAAGCAGCGTGAGCGCCGCTGGCACTTTGTCGGCAGCATGGCCGTCGCGGCATTCGGCCTGGCGATCATCACCTTGCTCAACGGCCACCTGGTGATGTCGGTAGCGGCCCTGTGTGTGGCCTGCGTGGGAATCAAGGCCGGCACTCCGCTGTTCTTCGCCCTGGTCAGCGAGTACCTGTCGGTGGCGGCCACTGCCGGGGGCATCGCCTTTATCAGCAGCCTGGGCAACCTTGGGCCGGCCGTTACGCCCTGGCTCAACGGGGTGATCAACAGCCATACCGGCGGGCATGTCTCCAGCATGTACCTGGGGATTGTGATGTACCTGCTGGCCGGCGCCCTGGTGTTGATCACGACGCGTAGCGCCAGAGCCCCCCGAGCCGCAGTGGCCCTGGCCGAATCATGAACCTTCTCGTCAATGGCACAGGAGCCAGAGCATGAGCTTGCCCGAGATCCTTTCCCAGCGTTTGCGCTTGCCGGTGGTGGCGGCGCCGCTGTTCATCATTTCCACCCCTGAGCTGGTGATCGCCCAGTGCAAGGCCGGTATCGTCGGTTCGTTCCCGGCCTTGAATGCTCGGCCCGCAGAGCGCCTGAGTGAGTGGATCGAGCAGATCACCCAGGCCCTGGCCGAGCACGATCGGCTGCACCCGGAGCGGCCTGCTGCGCCTTTCGCGGTGAACCAGATCGTGCATCGCTCCAACGACCGGCTGGAGCAGGACATGGCGGTCTGCGTGAAGTACAAGGTGCCGATCATCATCACCTCGCTGGGGGCTCGCCCCGAGATCAACCAGGCGGTGCACAGCTACGGTGGCATCGTGCTGCACGACGTGATCAACAACCGCTTTGCCCGCAAGGCCATCGACAAGGGCGCCGATGGCCTGATTGCGGTGGCAGCCGGTGCCGGAGGCCATGCCGGCACCCAGTCGCCCTTTGCCCTGGTTCAGGAAATCCGCCAGTGGTTCGACGGCCCGCTGCTGCTTTCGGGGGCCATCGCCTCGGGCCGTTCGATCCTCGCGGCCCGGGCCCTGGGCGCCGATCTGGCCTACATCGGCTCGGCCTTTATCGCCACCGCTGAAGCCAACGCCGTACCGGCCTACAAAGAGATGATCCGCCAGTCGGGGGCCGAGGATATCGTCTACACCAACCTCATCACCGGGGTGCATGGCAACTACCTGAAAGCCTCGCTGAGCGCCGCCGGCCTGGACCCCGAGGCGCTGCCCAGCAGCGACCCCTCACAGATGAACTTCGGCGCGGATCGACAACGGCCCAAGGCCTGGAAGGAGATCTGGGGCTGTGGCCAGGGCATTGGCGTTCTGCACGCGGTGCCGGCCGCCGAAGTGCTGGTGGCGCGCCTGGCCGCGGAGTATCGAGAGGCTTGCCAACGGCTTGGCTGCCAGGTGTTCTGAGTCGCTGTGGCTTGATAGCGCTGCCGGCAGTTGCCGGCAGCGGCGTTTCCGAGAACGCTGTGGCGGCTACCAGAGCTTGAAGCTGTAGTCGAGGATCAGCCGGTTCTCATCCACATTGGCGACACCTGCCGCCCTTTTGCCCAGGACCTGTGGTTGCCGGTCCGAGTGACTCATGGGGTCGGTGCTTGGCCAAGGGCGATGTAGCGCTGCAGGTGGTGATCCTCGTCCCCCAACTGATGGTCGATCATTACCAGCCGCTTGGCGTAATGGGCCAGTGGCAACTCCCAGGTCATGCCGATACCGCCATGCAGCTGGATACATTCCTCCGCCACCAGGACGCCGATGCAGCCGATGCTGACCTTGGCCGCCGACAGGCTGCGTTCGCGGGTCAGGCGCTCGGCGTCGAGGGCGGCCGCGGCGTTGATCACCGCCGAGCGCGCCTGCTCGATCTCCAGCAACAACACCGCCATGCGATGCTGCAGTGCCTGGAAGCTACCGATAGGACGGCCGAATTGCTGGCGGGTACGCAGGTAGTCCAGGGTCGCCAGCTTGGCGGCCTCCATGGCGCCCAGGGCTTCCGCGCACAGCGCCAGCACGCCTCGGCCAATCGCCCGCTCCAGGGGCGCGTAACCCTGGTGCAGGTCGCCCAGCAGGGCATAGCCCGGCAGGATCACCTGGTCCAGGCGCACCTGGGCAACCGGGCCGCTGTCGAGGGTGGCGCAACCCCGGATCTGCAGGCCCGGGGTATCTGCCGGTACCAGGAACAGCGAAATTCCCAGGCGGTCGTCGATGGCCCCCGCGGTGCGTGCCGAAACCACCAGCAGACCGGCCTGCTCGCCGTGCAGGACCAGGCTCTTGAGGCCGTCCAGGCGCCAGCCATCGGCATCTGGCTCGGCGCGGCAGGCGACCCGGTTGAGTTCGTAGTGGCTGTCGGGTTCGTCATGGGCCAGGGCGGCGATCAGGCTGCCGTCGATGATCTTCGCCAGCTCGACTTTCTGCGCCTCGGTGCCGGCGCTGGCGATGGCGTCGCCGGCCAGCACCGCGCTGCCCAGCAACGGCTCTACCAGCAGCCCGCGACCAATGGCCTCGAAGACCAGGGCCAGGTCGAAGCCGCTGCCGCCGTAGCCACCGTCGGCTTCGCTGAACAGGGCGCCGATCACCCCCAGGTCCGCCATCTGGCGCCAGATTTCGGGGTTGAAGCCCAGGTCGGATTGCAGGCTCTGCTGGCGTTTTTCCAGGTTGTACTGCTGGGCGATGAAGCGGTTCAGGCTGTCGCCGAGCATGCGTTGTTCTGCGCTGTGTTCGAAGTTCATGTGCGCCCCCTCAGAGCCCGAGAATCATTTTCGAAATGATGTTTTTCTGGATTTCATTGGAGCCGCCGAAGATCGACAGCTTGCGATTGTTGAAGTACTGCGCCGCCGCGCTGCTGGCGAAGGCCGGGCCCAGGTCCAGCGCGTCGGCCTGCTCCTGGGCCGCCATGACCCGGGCGGCGGGGCCCATGGCCCGGCGTAGCAGGGCGGTCAGTTCCTGACGGATCTGCGTGCCGCAGATTTTCAGCATCGAGCTTTCCGCGCCGGGGGCACCGCCGCCGGCGACGGCCGCGATCACCCGCAGGTTGGTGGTCTTCATGTTCTCGAGATCGATCTCGACCCGTGCCAGGCGCGCGGCGAATTGCGGGTCTTCCAGCAGCGGCCGGCCGTGGCGGGTGCGCTGTGCCGCCACGCGCTTGAGGCGCTGCAGCGCGGCCATGGACAAGCCGACCCCGGCAATGTTGGTGCGCTCGTAGGTCAGGAGGTACTTGGCGCAGGTCCAGCCCTTGTTCTCCTCGCCCACTCGATTGGCCACCGGCACCCGCACGTCGGTGAAGAAGACTTCGTTGATTTCGTGATCGCCTTCCAGGGTGATGATCGGCCGCACCTCGACCCCGGGGCTGGCCATGTCGATCAGCAGGAAGCTGATGCCTTCCTGGGGCTTGGCCTCACGGTCGGTGCGTACCAGGCAGAAAATCATGTTGGCGTGCTGGCCCAGGGTGGTCCAGGTCTTCTGGCCGTTGACCACATAGTGATCGCCGTCGCGCACGGCCGTGGTCTTCACCGCCGCCAGGTCCGAGCCGGCACCGGGTTCCGAATAGCCCTGGCACCACCAGTGGCGGCCGTCGAGAATCCGCGGCAACCAATAGTCCTGCTGCTGCGGGGTGCCGTACTTGATCAGCACCGGCCCCAGCATATTGACGCCAAAGGGCACGATGCGCGGCGCATTGGCCAGCCCGCACTCCAGCTCGAAGATGAACTTTTCCACGGGGCTCCAGCCCGGTCCGCCAAAGGCTTCGGGCCAGTGATTGGCCAACCAGCCGCGGGCGTTGAGCAGTGCATGCCATTGCTCCATATCGGCCTTGGACAGGCGCTCGCCTGCGGCCACCTTGTCACTCAGGGCAGTGGGCAGGCGTTCGGCGAGAAAGCTTCGCACCTGGTCGCGAAAGGCCTCTTCTTGTGGGGTGAAACTCAGGTCCATGGCGATGTCCTCAGTAGATTTCGAACAGCGCGGCGGCGCCCATGCCGCCGGCGATGCACAGGCTGACCACGGCGTACTTCACCCCCCGCCGACGTCCCTCAAGCAGCACATGGCCGGCCAGGCGCGCGCCGGTCATGCCGAATGGGTGACCCAGGGCGATGGCGCCGCCGTTGACGTTCAGGCATTCGTCGGCGATGCCCAGTCGCTGCTGGCAGTAGAGCGCCTGGGAGGCGAAGGCTTCGTTGAGTTCCCAGAGGCCGATGTCCTCGATCTTGAGGCCGTGTCGGGCCAGCAGCTTGGGCACGGCGAACACCGGGCCTATGCCCATTTCGTCGGGCTCGCAGCCAGCCACCGCCATGCCGCGAAATGCCCCCAAGGGGGTCAGGTTGGCGCGGGAGGCTTCCCGGGCCTCCATCAATACGCAGGCTGCGGCGCCGTCGGACAGTTGCGAGGCATTGCCGGCGCTGATGAAACGCTCAGGGCGTTGCACCGCTTGCAGTTTGGCCAGGGCCTCGTAAGTGGTGCCGCGACGGTTGCAGGTGTCGGCCTCCACCCTGACCTGCACCTGGCTGACCACGCCGCTCTGTTTGTCGGTCTGCGCCATGGTGGTGGTGCAGGGGATGATTTCCTCGCGGTAGCGGCCAGCCAGTTGTGCCGCTTCGGTCTTTTGCTGGCTTGCCAGCGAAAAACGGTCCTGGGCCTCGCGGCTGATGCCGTAGCGCGCGGCGACGATGTCGGCGGTTTCGATCATCGGCAGGAACAGTTCCGGCTTGTGCTGCACCAGCCAGGGGTCGAGGTCCGGGTCGTCGCTGGCGCCACGGCCACGGATCTGCGAAATGCTTTCCACGCCGCCGGCGATGATCGCCGGGGCGCCGTCCACCACGATGCGTCCGGCGGCCATGGCAATGGCCTGCAACCCGGAGGCGCAGAAGCGGTTGACCGTGGTGCCGGCGATGCTGATGGGCAAGCCGGCACGGACCACTGCCAGGCGCGCGACGTTGCGCCCGGTGGTGCCTTCGCCATAGCCGCAGCCGAGGATGGCATCTTCGATCAGCCCCGGATCGATGGCGGCCCGCTCGACCGCGGCGCGCACTGCGAAGGCGGCGAGGGTGGGGCCTGGGGTGATGTTGAATTCGCCGCGATGGGCCTTGGTCAGGGGCGTGCGTGCAGTGGAGACTATGACGGCTTCGCGCATGGGACATGCTCCTTGGTCAGTGGCTGTGGTTGAGGCTGTCGAAGTTCTCGCCGCGCTCTACCAACTGCACCAGCAAGGGGGAGGCTTTCCAGAACAGCGGATCCTCTTCGGCGAATTCGCGGATATCCGCCAGGACCTGGGGCAGGCCGTACTGGTCGGCGTACTTGAGCGGCCCTCCGCGATAGCGTGGGAAGCCGTAGCCATGGATAAGGGTGATGTCCACGTCCAGGGGGCGCAGGGCGATGCCTTCATGCACCACGTTGGCCCCTTCGTTGATCATGGCCGCCATGTAGCGCCGCAGGATTTCCGGGTTGCTGAAGCTCCGGGGCGCGATGCCGGCCCGGGCCCGCTCGGTATCGATGATCGCCAGGACCTCCGGGTCCTGCCTGGCGCTGCGCGGCCCCTCGGGATAGAGGTAGTAACCGCGACCGGTCTTCTGCCCGAACCAGCCGCGCTCGCAGAGGCGGTCGGCGATCTGTACATAGCGGGCCCGGGGATCGCGGGTGGCGGCCTTGCGCTGGCGGGTCGCCCAGCCAATGTCGCCACCGGCCAGGTCGGTCACCTGGAAGGGTCCCATGGGGAAGCCGAAATCCCGCAGGACCTGGTCGATCTGATAGGGCGAGGCACCGTCTTCCATCATGTGGTCAGCGGCCTGGCGATAGACCGCGAGGATGCGATTGCCGATGAACCCATCACAGACCCCGGCACGCACCGGCACCTTGCGCAGCTTCTTCGCCAGCTCGAAGGCGGTGGCGACGACATCGCTGGCGACCTTGGACGGGACCACGATCTCCAGCAGCTTCATGATGTTGGCGGGGGAGAAGAAGTGCAGGCCGATGACGTCGGCGGGCCGCGAGACGCTGTCGGCGATGGCGTTGATGTCCAGGTAGGAGGTGTTGCTGGCGAGCACCGCGCCGGCCTTGCACACCCGATCCAGTTCGGCGAATACCGCAAGCTTGGCCGCCATGTCCTCGAACACGGCCTCGATCACCAGATCGGCGTGGGCCAGGTCCTGGTAATCGGTGCTGGCGCTGAAACGGGCCAGGGTCGCGGCTTTGTCGGCCTGGGTCAGGCGACCTTTGTCGATCAGGCTGTCGTAGACCTTCTCGAGATTGCCACGGCCGCGATTCAGGGCGTCCTGGTCGCGTTCGATCATGGTCACTTCCAGGCCCGCGTCGAGGGCCGTCACGGCGATGCCGGCGCCCATGGTGCCACCGCCTACCACCCCCACCCGGGCAATGGCACGGGGTGCTGCCGCGCGGGTTTCGGGGGCCTTGAGCACTTCCCGTTCAGCAAAGAAGGCATGCACCAGCCCGGCACGCTGCGGGCTGTCGAGGCACTCCAGAAACAGTCGGCGTTCTTCGCGCAGGCCGTCTTCGAAAGATTGATCGAGGGCTGCTTCCACGGCCTGGATGATGTGCAACGGAGACAGCAGGCCCCGAGATTTCTGCGTGGCCTGCTGGCGGGCAGCATCGATCGCTTGGCGCTGGGCGGTGTGCTCGTTCAGGGCCTGGGCATCCCGGGTGCGTCGGACAGTGGCGCCCTGTGCCAGCAACTGGCGCATATAGGCCAGGCCTTCGGCCAGGGCGTCATCACTGTCCCCCAGACGGTCGACCAAGCCCAGGCCCAGGGCCTCCTCGGCGCTCAGGTGGCGCCCGCTGAGCATCAGCTCCAGGGCCGCTCTGGCACCGATCAGGCGCGGCAGACGCTGGGTGCCGCCGGCGCCGGGGAGCAGGCCCAGCAGCACCTCCGGCAGACCGAGCCGGGCGCTGCCGGTGGCCAGACGGTAGTGGGCGGCGAGGGCGACTTCCAGGCCTCCTCCCAGGGCCACACCCTGGATCGTCGCCAGCACCGGCTTGCTGCTGTCCTCGATCCGTTGGACCACTTCCGGCAGCGTCGGCGCCTGGGGCGTCTTGCCGAATTCGCGAATGTCGGCGCCGCCGCAGAAGTGCCGTCCTGCGCCGACCAGCAGTATGGCTTCGACCGCCGGGTTGTCGCCGGCACCGTCGATGGCCGCCAGCAGTCCGCGGCGGATCTCCACCCCCAGGGCATTGACCGGCGGGTTGTTGAGGGTCAGCACCAGGATGTTTCCGTGCAGTGCGCTGTCGACGATTGGCAGGGCTGTTTGGCAACTCATTGCAGCAGTCTCCGGGGTGAAGGCCAGCGAGAGGTCGATGGGCGCGGCGTGGCGTTCAGGGTGACCAGTGGGACAACGTCCCAGTCACTGATAGCTTGATTCCGCTATTTGAATCACTTGGCGAAAATAATCCTGTCATCAATGAATAATGCGGTCAATACGGAATAGTGTTTCGCAGTGCGGAATAAATAAGCGGTTTTATCGGTAAAGCGATCCTCCATGGCAGGTTTTGGATCAGGGTTCGATGTTTGACATATTTGATTTGTGATCACATATTCTCGGACACAAGAACCACAACACAGGTAGATCCCATGTCTGAAGGTCCGGTTTCTCAAGGTCCTGTTTCTCAAGATCCAATCCCCCTACCCACGTTGCGTCAGGTTTCTCGCGATACCTTGCAGGAGCAGGTGTACCGGCAGATCCGCGAAGCCTTGATGAGTGGGCGTTTTCAGCCGGGCCAGAAGTTGACCATCCGTGGCCTGGCCGAAGCCCTGGGTTCCAGCCCCATGCCGGTACGCGAAGCCTTGCAGCGCCTGAGTGCGGAAAATGCTTTTGAAGTCACGGAAACTTCACGTCTGCGAGTGCGAATGATGACGCTGGAGCGTCTGCGGGAGATCCGTGACGCACGGGTGGCACTGGAGGGGCTGCTGGCGGAAAAAGCCCTGCAGCACCTGCAAAAGAGCGATCTGCAGGAGATCACCGATCTGTGCCGGCAGATGCAAAAGGCTGCCGACGAGGTGGATGTGTCCCGTTACCTGTGGACCAACTTCGCCTTTCACCGGCGAATCTATGCCGTGGCCCGAGCCGAGCTGACCATGGCCGCGGTGGAGAACTTCTGGTTGCACATGGGGCCGTGTTTCGCCCTGGTGGCGCCGGACCAGGCCCACCTGCAACGTTCCATGGAGGCCCACGATCGCATCGTCGAAGCCCTGGCCGCCGGTGACGGTCCGGGAGTGCGAGCGGCGGTCACCGACGACATCATGCAAGCGGCGGATTCCCTGGGCCGGCTGCTGGCCAAGAAGCCTGGTGCGGCGGCGGTCAAAGGAGGTCGGGCATGAGCATCTTGCAGCGCTTACAGCCTTATCCGGGCTTGCGGGTGATGATTTCCGGCGGCGCGGCGGGCATCGGCGAAGTGCTGGCCCGGGCCTATCTCGAAGCCGGGGCCCGGGTGCATGTCTGCGACGTCAGTGGGGCGGCGCTGGCGGCGTTCCGGGATCGCTATCCCCAGGCGCTGGCGACCCGCACCGATGTCGCTGATCCGGAACAGATCCGAGCCCTGTTCCAGCTTCAGGCAGAGCGCTTCGGCGGGCTGGACGTACTGGTCAACAACGCTGGCATTGCCGGGCCCACGGCCGGCATCGACGCCGTCAGCGACGCCGACTGGCAACGCACCATCGATATCAACCTGACCGCGCAGTACCGCTTTGCCCACCACGGGGTGCCTTTGCTCAAGGCCTCGGACAACGCCCATCTGTTGCACATCGCCTCGGTGGCCGGGCGCCTGGGATATGCCTGGCGCACGCCGTATGCGGCCACCAAGTGGGCCATCGTCGGGCTGATGAAATCCCTGGCGGCCGAGCTTGGGGCCAGCGATATCCGGGTCAATGCGCTGTTGCCGGGCATCGTCGAGGGACCGCGCATGGACGCGGTGATTCAGGCCCGGGCCGAACAGACCGGGGTGCCGGTTGCCGTCATGCGCCAGGAGTACCTGAACAAGATCTCCCTCAAGCGCATGGTCAGTGCCGAAGACGTGGCCGCCATGGCGCTGTTTCTCTGCTCGCCGGCGGCCCGCAATATCACTGGCCAGGCGATCAGCGTCGACGGCAACGTCGAGTACCTCTAGCCACACCCGCGATCCGCACCGCTGAAGGTCGTCAGCGGTGAATTCCATCAGCGACACCCAGGGATTTTTTTCATCAAGAATAAAAGTCGGAGTACCGTCATGTCTGAAAAAACGCCTGTCATCATCACCTGCGCGGTCACCGGGGCGATTCATACCCCGTCCATGTCGCCGCACCTGCCGATCACCGCCGGAGAAATTGCCGCCCAGGCCATTGCCGCCGCCCAAGCCGGTGCGGCCATCGTGCACCTGCATGCCCGAGATCCGGAGGATGGGCGGCCGAGCCAGGACCCCGAGCTGTTCCGGCGTTTTCTGCCGCAGATCAAGGGCGCCTGCGATGTGGTGATCAACCTCACCACCGGTGGCGCACCCACCATGGGCGTCGAGGAGCGTCTGCAGCCAGTGCTGGAATTCAAGCCGGAGCTGGCCTCGCTGAACATGGGCTCGATGAACTTCGGCCTGTACGAAATGCTCAACCGCTTCACCGAGTTCAAGCATGACTGGGAGAGGCCGTACCTGGAGGAGAGCGACGACCGCATCTTCCGCAATACCTTCCGCGATATTGCCCATATCCTCAGCGCCTGTGCCGAGAATCGCACGCGCTTCGAGATCGAGTGCTACGACATCGGTCACCTCTACACCGCTGCGCATTTCCTGGAGCGCGGCCTGCTCAAGGCACCGCTGTTCATCCAGTCGGTGTTCGGCCTGCGTGGCGGCATCGGTGGACATCCCGAGGATCTGGCACACATGCGCCGCACCGCCGACCGGCTGTTTGGCGATGCCTATCACTGGTCGATCCTTGGCGCCGGGCGCAACCAGATCCCCCTGGCCACCATGGGCCTGGCCATGGGCAGCCATGCCCGGGTCGGCCTCGAGGACTCGCTGTGGGATGGCCCCGGCAAACTGGCGACCAGCAACGCTGATCAGGTGCGGCGCATTCGCACGGTCATCGAAGCCCTGGGCGGCCGTGTCGCGACCCCGGACGAAGCCCGGGCCCTGCTCGGGCTCAAGGGGCGTGACCAGGTCGCGTTCTGACCCTTGAAGGCCCGTGTCAGCGGCCCTGGCTCCAGGCCCGCTGACGATCCCGCATAACAACTAAAAAGGGATATGCCCCATGCACACTGCAACCACTGCAGCGCCCCGGGACTCGCAACAGCTGACCCGGCTGATGTTTCTCAAGCTCATGCCGCTGTTGATCGCGGCCTATGTCCTGAGTTTTCTCGACCGCACCAACATCGCCCTGGCCAAACACCAACTGGATGTGGACCTGGGCATTTCCGCCGCTGCCTATGGCCTGGGTGCCGGGTTGTTCTTCCTCACCTATGCGCTGTCCGAGGTGCCCAGCAACCTGATCATGCACAAGGTCGGCGCGCGCTTCTGGATTGCCCGGATCATGGTCACTTGGGGGCTGATCTCCGCCGCCATGGCCCTGGTCCAGGGCGAAACCTCTTTCTATGTGCTGCGCCTGCTGCTGGGGATCGCCGAAGCCGGCCTGTTTCCCGGGGTCATGCTGTACCTGACCTACTGGTTCGACCGCCGGCAACGGGCCCGGGCTACCGGCTATTTCCTGCTGGGGGTATGCCTGGCCAATATCATCGGCGGTCCGCTGGGGGCCGCGTTGATGAAAATGGATGGCCTGTTGGGCTGGCATGGCTGGCAGTGGATGTTCCTGCTCGAAGGGCTGCCGGCGGTGTTCTTCGCCTGGGTGGTCTGGCGGCGCCTGCCGGACCGTCCAAGCCGCGCGCCCTGGTTGAGCGCCGAGGAGGCCCGGGGCATCGAGCAGCGCCTGGCCGACGAAGCCGATGAGGGCGCGGGGCAGGCCGGGCATTCGTTCCGCCAGTGCTTTACGCCGCAGATCCTGCTGGCGATCTTTGTCTACTTCTGTCACCAGATCACCATCTACACCGTGATCTTTTTCCTCCCCAGCATCATTGGCAAGTACGGCAGCCTGAGCCTGATGAGCGTCGGCCTGCTGACCTCGCTGCCATGGATCGCCGCGGCGCTGGGGGCGATCAGCCTGCCACGGCTGGCCAGCAGCGCGCAGCGGGCCCGGCGCCTGCTGGTCTGCGGCTTGTTGACGATGGCGGCCGGGCTGTTGATCGCGGCCTTTTCCGGGCCGGTGTTGAGTCTGCTGGGGTTCTGCGTG
This sequence comes from Pseudomonas saponiphila, assembly GCF_900105185.1. Taxonomy (NCBI): domain Bacteria; kingdom Pseudomonadati; phylum Pseudomonadota; class Gammaproteobacteria; order Pseudomonadales; family Pseudomonadaceae; genus Pseudomonas; species Pseudomonas saponiphila. Next base: position 2,065,634 of record NZ_FNTJ01000002.1, read on the forward strand.
GCGGCGCTGATGTTCTTCGTGGTGCAGTCGATCATCTTCCTGTACCCGGCGTCACGGCTCAAAGGTGCGGCCCTGGCGGGAGGCCTGGGCTTTGTGAACTCCTGCGGACTGTTGGGCGGTTTTGTCGGCCCCTCGGTCATGGGGGCGATCGAGATGAGCACCGGCGATGCCATGAACGGCCTCAAGGCCATTGCCCTGGTGCTGCTGGTGGCGGCGCTGGTGGCCTTGCGCTTGCGTCAGGGCCATGAAGATCGCCGTCCGGAGCGCCCCATGGCCGCGGTTGCGCACCCTGTTCCGGGGCGCTCAAGCGGGTTGTGAACGCTTGCAGCGCAGGCCGCGCTGTCGAGAGCCTTGAGCAAACGCCCGGTGCAATGCACCGGGCGTTTTACGTTGCGAGCACTGCTGTGGCCCGGAGCCGGCCAGCCGTCGTTTGATCCGCAGGTTACCGGGCGCAATCGCTGCGGTTTATCGCGGTGTTGCAATGTCGGTGGCCTTATATAAGAAGTGTCTTATTCATTAGTCGCTTTTTGTCTGGTTAGTGGTGTTTTTTTATAAGTAGTACAAGTTCCCAAGAAAAATCTTGTTCATTTAAGGAGTGCTCCTCGTTACATGAAGATTGGTCGTTATTCTAAAAGAAGAGTGCGGTCGGTATCTTGATGCTCGCTCTGGATGGAACGCAGATGCCTGTTGTCGATGTGTGTTTCATTTGTGGGCGAGAGCAGTTGATCGAGGTTGTTGTGGTGTTCAACTCATGTTTCGTTGGCTCGAAGTTCAGCAAGGCTGTACGTCTCGGGAGAGCGAGTTTGTTTTGAATGCTGTGCTCTTAGACGGTTTTTAATAATAGGGAATCAGATGAAACTTAAATCTTTTGCATCCAAGGCGGCCTCCGGGTTGCTGCTTGCGGCACTGACTCCGGCATTGAGCTACGCAGAAACCGGTGCCAACTCCGGCAACGTGAAGTTCGAAGGCCTGATCTCCAGCGTCAGTTGCAAGGTTCAGATCGATGCCAACGAGTCCGGAGCGAACACTGGCACGGTCAAGTTCGGCAACGTCCTGCCTTCAGTGTTCGCCGGTGGCATCGGCACGGCTTCCGAGTTCAAGGAGTTCAACATCAACCTCAGTGGCGGTGGCTGCACCGACGGCTCCAAAGCCGCCGTCAGCTTCCACAAGGACGGCTTCATCGATAACGCCACCGGCAACCTGCGGCTGATCGACAGCGGTTCCGGTTCGGCGTCGGGCGTACAGATCCAGATTCACAACAACGGCACCACCCCGGGGAAAATCGACCTCTCGGAAAACAACAATCAGCAGGTTGCCGAGGTGGTGGGCAACAAGGCCGTGCTCAAGTTCAAGGCCTCCTATGTGGCGGTCAGCGACACGATCGTCGAAGGTCGTGCCGACTCCAATATCAACTTCGATGTGACGTACAACTGACGTCTGGCAGTTATATAAGGAGTTGCTCATGGCGCCGAAAGCGCATGTGTTTAGAACTTTCGTTGTCGGCGCCATCTTTCTGAGTTTGTTCTCTTCGGCAGTCAATGCGGAGATAGTCATTCATGGCACGCGTGTGGTTTATCCGTCGAATGCCCGTGATGTGACACTGAGAATGAATAATCCAGGCAGCGTGCCAATGTTGGTCCAGGCCTGGATTGACGATGGCGATGCCAGTAAGGCCCCAGAAGAACTGAAAGTTCCATTTCAACTGACTCCGGCACTCAGTCGCCTGGAGCCCAATGCCGCGGCGGTATTGCGCATTGGTTATTCGAAAGAACCGTTGCCCGCTGATCGTGAATCACTGTACTGGCTGAATATTCTGGAAGTTCCGCCACAACACAAACAGGACGAAAACCGATTGGCCTTTACCTTTCGTCATCGGATCAAGTTGTTCTTTCGTCCTGCGGACTTGAAGGTCAATGTCAACTCGGCAGTGGAAAAACTCAGTTGGAAGTTTGAGCCCGCGGGAGTTGCCCAGGACAAGGCCGCAGGTCCGGTGGTCCAGGTATCCAATCCAACCCCTTATTACCTGTCCTTCAGCAAGGTCGAGGTGCAAGTGCAGGGGCGCAGCGTCGACCTGGGGGCCGGGATGGTCGCGCCTTTTGCCAGCGAGTCCTTTGCCTGGCCGGCAAACGCCGAAAGAGCGCCCCGCAATGCGGCGGTGCGCTTTGAAGTGGTCAATGACTTCGGCGGCCGGGTGCCGCTGGAAAAGAACCTTCTCTAGTTGTCCGGTCAATTCAACTCCGCTCTTGGCCCTGGTTATTAAACGCTGAGTGCATTGGTATCGATTATGTTCAGTGTGCAGCCCTTCTGGCTGGGTTTTCCTGTGCGTGCGCGAGTCTGTCCTGGTGAGGGACCGGCCCTGCTCTTGCGAGTTCTGTCGGTACTGACCGGGCTGCTGGGGCTGGCGGTTCCTGTGGCAGCCCAACCGACCAGCGCTGATCAAGCCACGCGCTCGGAAGTGCCTGGCGACGCGCCTCAGAACAGCCCGGTGTTCTTCGATACCCAGATGCTGTTCAAGGGGCCGGGAACCCTCATCGACACCCAGCGCTTCGAGCGTCCGGGTTACGTGGCGCCGGGCAAGTACCTGCTGGATGTACGGGTCAGTGGCGCCTGGCGCGGGCTGATCGAGATCGAAATGCGCGAAAGCGCTGACCCCCAGGGCAGCCAGCCCTGCTACGACCGTGGGCTGCTCAAGCAACTGGGCATCGACCTGGACAAAGTCGACGCCGCGCTGGCGCCTGCCAGTCATCCGCTGCAGGGTGACGGGGTGTTCTGCGGGGACCTTGCCAGTTACATCCCCCACGTGACGACAAAGGTCAACATGGCCGAGCAGCAGCTGGAGTTCTCGGTGCCCCAGCTGTTCGTGCTGCCTCAACTCGCCTCCAGCTACGTCGATCCAGCCAGCTGGGATTCGGGCATCAACGCGGCCCGGCTCAACTACAGCACCAACCTGTTCAGTTCCCAGAGCGGGGGCCGGCGCAGTACCAACGGTTATGCCGGATTGAACATGGGCCTGAACTTGGGCGACCTGCGCCTGCGTCACAGCGGCACTTTGTCCTGGTCGCCCGACAGCGGCAGCGATTATCAGCGCGGCTATATCTACGGCCAGACCGACCTGACCGACTGGCGTTCGCAATTGCTGGTGGGGGAGAGCGTGACCGATGCCGAGCTGTTCGATTCGGTATCGTTTCGCGGGATCAAGCTGTTCAGCGATGAACGCATGCTGCCCACCACCCAGCGCTATTTCGCCCCGGTGGTGCGCGGCACGGCCAATACCAACGCCAAGGTCACGGTGCAGCAGCGGGGTTACCTGGTGTACGAAACCACCGTCGCCCCGGGCCCCTTCGAGATTGCCGACCTGCAGGCCGCCAGCTTTGGCGGTGACCTGGAGGTGACGGTCACCGAGGCCGACGGGCGCACCCAGCGCTTTACCGTGCCCTTTGCCACCATGGCCCGCCACCTGCGTCCGGGGAGTTCCCGCTACAGCCTGACCGGCGGCCAGGTGATCAGGGCCGGGGGGCGTGGCCAGCATCAGTATGTGGCCCAGGGCACCCTGCAACGCGGGCTGGATAACCAGGTCACCGGTTATGCCGGTGCCTCGCTCACCGGCAGCTACATGGCCGGCCTGATCGGCGCGGCGCTGAACACCGAGTTCGGCGGGTTCGGCCTCGACCTGACCCAGTCCCGTACCCAGGTGCCACGCAACGGCAACCTGCAGGGTTCCAGCCTGCGTCTTTCCTACAGCAAGAACCTGCATGACAGCGGCACTCAGTTCTCGTTGCTGGCTTATCGCTATTCCACCCGGGGCTACCTGAGCCTGAGGGACGCCATCGACCTGGAGGACTTCGTCAACCGAGGCGCGCGGTTCGAAGACTTCGCCCGGGTCCGCGATCGGCTGGATGTCACGATCAACCAGCGGGTGGACGGCATCGGCGGTGACTTCTACCTCAACGGCTCTTCCCTCAACTACTGGAACAGCCGCGGCCAGGCGCGTAACTACGCCATGGGTTACAACCATCAGTGGCGCGGCTTGAGCTACGCCCTGAGCGTCCAGCGGACCCAGGGTTCGAGCCAGTTTTCGGGGCGGCGCACCAGTAGCGAGAACACCCTGTGGAGCCTCAGCCTGTCGCTGCCCCTGGGCGGCGTCTCCGGGCGGTCGACCATGGCCAATGCGTTCATCAGCCACGACCAGAATTCCGGTGCCCACTACTCCAGCGGCATTTCCGGCTCGCTGGGCGAGCGTGAAGCCGCCTCCTATGGCGTGTCGGTGGCCCATGATGCCCAGCCGCGGGAAACCTCGACCAACGCCAACCTGAGCTACTACCTGCCCCAGGTGTCCCTGAGTTCGAGCCTGTCCCAGGGCCGTGACTATCGGGCCCAGTCGCTGGGCGCCTCCGGCGGCATGCTCCTGCATTCCGGGGGCCTTACCCTGTCCCAGACCCTGAGTGAAACCGCCGCCCTGGTGCATGCCCCCCATGCCAGGGGCGCGAGTGTCGGCTATGCCGGTGCGCAGGTGGACGGGCAGGGGTATGCGGTGCTGCCGAGTCTTGCGCCCTACCAGCTCAATACCGTGGACCTGGACCCTGGCGGCATGGCCGACGACGTCGAGCTGCAGGTCAGTTCGCGCAACGTCGCGCCCAGGGCCGGCGCCGTGGTCAGGCTGTCCTACCCGACCCGCAAGGCCCGGGCGTTTCTGATCGACAGCCGGCAGGCCGATGGCACGCCGCTGCCCTTTGCCGCCAGCGCCCTGGACGCCGACAGCGGCGAGGAGCTGGGGGCGGTGGGGCAGGGCAGTCGCCTGGTGCTGCGCAGCGAGAAGGACCAGGGCCGCATCCGTGTGCAGTGGGGCGAGGGACCCGGCGAGCAGTGCCTGATCGACTATGTATTGGCGCAACCCTCGGCGCACCAGGGCAACGACACGCTGCTGCTCGACCTGCCGTGCCGCGGCCTGTCGCAAGCGGGCGTCACTTCCATGGAGCCAGCGTCTTGAAGGCCAGGCTGGTTTGTGTGGTGCGTGACCTGTGCCTGCTGGGGGCGATGCTGCTGTTCAGTCAGGGCGCCCCGGCCGACCTGTCGATCGTCGGCACGCGCTTCATCTACCCCCAGGGACTGGCGGCCTTGAGCATCCGGGTCGGCAACCTCGGCACGGCGCCGCTGTTGCTGCAGACCTGGCTGGACAAGGGCGATGCCTCGGTGGATCCGAGCCGGCTGGCGGTGCCATTCGTGCTTTCGCCCCCGCTGTCGCGGCTTGATCCGCAGCAGAGTGCCGTCCTGTCGCTGCGTCATAGCGGCGAGCCGCTGCCCGCCGATCGCGAGTCGGTGTTCTGGCTCAACTTTCTGGAAGTGCCGTCCCTGCGGCCTCTGAGCAGCAACCAGCTGAACCTGAGCTACCGCCTGCGCATGAAGCTGCTGTATCGCCCCAAGGGCCTGCCGGGTCGCGCCGACGAGGCGGCGCGCCAGCTGCGCTGGAGCCTGCAAGAGGCGACGCAGGCGGCCGGGGCTGCGGTGCTCGGCGTGAGCAATCCGACGCCGTACTACGTGTCCCTGGCTCGGGTGGATGTGGGCGACCAGCGCCACCCCCTGACGGTGCAGGGCATCACCGTCGAGCCGTTCGGCTCGGCACGCCTGCCTTTGTCCGCCGCGCCGGTGTTGAGCGGCGGTGCGGCAGAAATTCGATACCAAGTGGTTTTAGACAGCGGGGAGACGCTGAGTGGACGTGTGCAAATACACCTGTAGTGGTACGGCAGCCGGGCTGCCGGCCGGTGGATGCAAAGGGCGAGGTGCGGGGCGGTTGCGAGTGCCGTCGGCGCTGCCGCCAGTGATGTTGCTGGGGCTGTTGTTGCCCGTGCTGGCGCAGGCCCAGATGCGGGTCCAGGGGACCAGTGCCGGACAGGCCATACGGGATATCGAAGCCACCCCGCCGGCGCTGCCGCCGCCCAGCGATGAGGTGCAGTTGGAGGTGCCCAAGGCCGAGCGTTCGACGCCAGCCCCGGACACTTCGGGGGTGCGCTTGCAGGTCAAGGCCTTCGTCATCGAGGGCAATCAGGTGTTCAGCGATCAGGACCTGCAGCCGCTGCTGGACGATCTGCGCGGACAAGAACTGGACCTGGGCGGTTTGCGTGACGCAGCGCAGCGCATCACTGCTCATTACCAGCAACAGGGCTACCTGCTGGCCCGGGCCTTTTTGCCGGCCCAGGAAATCGAGGGCGGTGTGGTGCGCATCGAGGTCATGGAAGGTCGCTATGGCCGGGTCGAACTGAGCAACCAGTCCCGTGCCCGGGACGGCGTGCTCCGTGCGCCGCTGGCCGCCCTGGACAGTGGCCTGGCGGTCAACAGCGCGGACCTCGAGCGCAGCCTGCTGCTGCTCAATGATCTGCCCGGGGTCCGGGCCAAGGGAACCTTGCGTGCGGGGCAGGCTGCCGGCACCAGCGATCTGCTGGTGGAGGCCCAGCCTGGTCCCTGGGCCAGTGGCAGCCTGGAGGCCGACAACTTCGGCGGCTACCACACCGGCGAGTACCGCCTGGGGGGCAGTTTCAACCTGAACAATCCCCTGGGCCTGGGGGACCAGATCAACCTGCGCCTGCTGGGCAGCGATCGGGACCAACGCTACTGGCGCAGCGCCTATCAACTGCCGGTGGGGCCCTGGTCGACCCGGGTCGGTGCGGCCTATTCGCACATGAGCTACGAGCTCAACAGAAAACGCGTGAAGAAGCTGCAGATGAATGGTCAGGCCAGCGTCCAGAGTGTGTTCCTCGCCCAGCCGATCCTGCGGGGCCGGACCTTCGACCTGAGTGCGCAACTGCAATACGAGAACAAACAGCTGCGTGACGACATCGACCTGTTTGAACTGAGCAAGCGCAAGCACATCGAGTTGTGGACCCTGAGCCTGGGCGGCAACCGCCAGGACCGCTTCCTCGGCGGTGGCTACAACCAGTTCAGCCTGTCCTACGGCTCGGGCCGCCTGACCTTCGATGACGCCTTTGAGCAGCGCATGGACCGCTACACCGCCGCCACCGGTGGCGGCTTCGCCAAGACCAACCTGCAGGTCGCGCGCCTGCAGCGCCTGGGCGACCGCTTCCAGCTCTATGTCCAGGTCAATGCCCAGTGGACTTCGGCCAACCTCGACAGCTCGGAAAAGATGGGCCTCGGCGGCCCCTACGGCGTGCGCGCCTATCCCCTGAGCGCCGGCATTGGCGACCAGGGTTGGCAGGCCGGCCTGGAACTGAGCTACGCCCTGGCCCCCGGCTGGCAGCTCAGCCTGTTTGCCGACAAGGGCTATGTCCAGGTCAACCGCCTGCCCTGGACCAGTGAAATCAACACCCAGCGCCTGCAAGCGGCGGGGCTGGGGGCGCGCTGGAGCGGCGACCGGCGGCAACTCAACCTGACCAGCGCCTGGCCTCTGGATAACCAGAAGGCCGGGGACGGTCCCGAGCGCACCCCACGGATCTGGGTGAGCGCGACACAGTTTTTCTGAAGGCCTGCGTGTGCTTTGGAAGTAGTGCCGTTCTGCGAAAAACAGCAGAGCGTTTAAACATCAATAAGGAGTCATTGTGAACAAGATTTATGCGTTGGTATGGAACCAGGCCCAAGGATGCTGGAACGTGACGTGCGAGGGCGCGCGGCGCCGGCGTCGCAGTAGTGGGCGCAAGGGGTTGCTGGTGATGGCGGCCGGCTTGCTGTCCTTGGGTGGCCTGACGCCAGCGATGGCGCTGCCCCAGGGAAACGTCACGGTTAGCGGTAGTGCTGACTACAACGTCACGGGTAACAACATGGTGATCCAGCAGCACAGTGACAAGCTGGTGACCAACTGGAACGAGTTCAGCATCGGTGCCGATAAGTCGGTGACCTTCAACCAACCCGGGCGCGAGTCCATCGCCCTGAACCGGGTGACTGGCTTGAGGGGCAGTAATATCCAGGGCGTGCTGAATGCCAACGGCCAGGTGTTTCTGATCAACCCCAACGGGGTGCTGATCGGTCAGGGCGCCCAGGTCAACGTGGGTGGCCTGGTGGCCTCGACCCGTGACATCAGTGACGATGATTTCAATAACGGTCGCTATAAGTTCACCGGTAAATCGGCGGTGGAAGTCATCAACGACGGCAAGATCACCGCGGCCGACGGTGGCTACGTGGCGCTGCTGGGCGCGCGGGTGCGCAACAACGGCGAAATCGTCGCCAATCAGGGCTCCGTGGCCCTGGGCGCCGGTAACGACTTTACCCTGAGCCTGGGTAACGACAATCTGATCAACTTGCAGATCAACGGTGCCGCCGCGAATGCGTTGGCGCAGAACACCTCAGTGCTCAAGGCCGATGGCGGTCAGGTGCTGATGCTGGCCAAGAGCACCAATGCGCTGACTCAGGCAGTGGTCAACAACCAGGGGGTGATCGAGGCCAATACCCTGTCCAACAAGGAAGGACGTATTGTCCTGGACGGTGGCGAGCGTGGCGTGGTCAATGTGGGGGGGAAATTGACGGCCAAGGCCTCAGCCACCGACGGCAACGGCGGTACGGTGCAAACCTCGGGCGCGGTCACCCGGGTCGAGCTCAACGCCGAAGTCGATACCCGCTCCCGGAACGGTCGTACCGGCACCTGGATCGTCGAGTCCAATGAGGTCAAGGTGGGTTCCACGGGTGAGCCCGGCAACCCGACCCTGGTCGAAAGCACGCTCTCCCAGAACCTGAACAACACCAACGTTAATTTGCGTAGCCGCGATGGCGATGTAGCGGTGGCCGCTGCGGTCGAGTGGAAAAGCGGCAACCAACTGACCCTGACCTCTGCCAAGGACGTCAAGGTCAATCAACGGATCAGCGCCAAGGGCGCCAACTCGCGCCTGGAACTGAACGCCGCCAAGTCGGTCCGGCTCGACGGTCACGTGAGCCTCACCGGCGCCAACAACAGCCTGGGGGTCAAGCATGGCGAGCAAATGGTGGTGGGCGACAAGGGACTGGTGACCTTGTCCGGAGAGAACGCCGGGTTTGACGTCAATGGCAAGCAGCACAAAGTGATCCAGAACAGCCAGCAGTTGCAGGCCATCGGCAACAAGCTCGATGACCACTATGTACTGGGCAATCAGATCAAGGGCTCGGGGAGCATCAACTCGATTGGCGGTGATCAGGTGTTCACCGGCTCCTTGAACGGCCTGGGCAATACCATCAGTGGCTTCACCATCAACAGTTCGGGCCTGTACGCCGGATTGTTCGGCCAGTCCTCCGGCACCATCAGCGATCTGAAGCTGGCCTCGATCACCGTCAACGGGAGCAACTTCCGCAACGGTTTCAGTGAAATTGGCGGTCTGGTGGGGCGCAACAGTGGCAGCATCGAACGGGTCAGTGCCCGCGATATGCAGGTCTCTGCCAATAGCGACCAGCGCAACAAGGTCGGCGGCTTGGCGGGGGGCAACCACGGCGGCTCGATCAGCGACTCTTCGGTAGCCGGTTCGTTGTACGGCGGCAGCCTGACCACGGCCATCGGCGGCGTGGCCGGGGAAAACCGCTTCGGCAATGGCAGAGTCGGTCTCATCAGCGGCAGTGCCAGTGATGTCGATATCACCACCAAGATGTATAAACAGGCCATGGGCGGCGCCGGAGGACTGGTTGGGATCAACAATGGTGCAGTGATTTCCAACTCGTCGAGCAAGGGCACCATCGGTACTTACAATCCACTCTATAAGGGACTGAACCTGGGCGGGCTGGTGGGCAACAACCAGAACGGCACCATTACCGGCTCCAGTTCCTCGATGAACGTGTACGGCGCGCTGGGGAGCCATATTGGCGGCCTGGTCGGGTTCAACCGCTCTGGCACCATCAGCGGTTCCAGTGCCAGCGGTAACGTTTACGGGGTGGGCAGCGAGTCCGCTGGGGGGCTGATCGGCTCGCAGCAGAACCAGAGCGTGGTGAGCAACGTCAAGGCGACTGGTGATGTGATTGACCGCCTCGGCACGAACCTGGGTGGCCTGATCGGAAAAAGTGACGACAGCACCATCCGCGGTAACGTCGAGGCCAAGGGCGATGTCAAAGGAGGCATGAAGGCCAACGTCGGCGGTCTGGTCGGTAGCAATATCGGTGGCCTGATCTACGATGCCAAGGCGCTGGGCGCGGTGGAGGGCTACGCCAAGAGCAATATCGGCGGTCTGGTCGGCTACAACGATGGTGACCTGGTCTCGGTTGCGGCTCACGGCAAGGTCTTTGGCGATACCTATAGCTCCGTGGGTGGGTTGGTGGGCTACAACACCAATTACTACGACCACGTGATCGAGCGTGCCGTGGCGACCGGCAATGTCCATGGAACCTGGCACAGCAAGGTCGGGGGCCTGGTCGGCGACAACCAGTCGCGGATCGTCAACTCCGAATCCCGTGGCCGCGTCAGTGGCGGTTGGCGTGCCACCCTGGGTGGGCTGGTGGGTGTTAACGAGGGGCGGATCCAAGGCTCGAAATCCACCGGTAAGGTCGATACCGTCTGGGCCTACTTCCAGACTTACGATAACCAGATCGGCGTCAACCACGGCACCTACTCTTCGGCCCGGGTTTCCAAAGGCCTGATGGACTAAGGAGCGTCGGCAAGACCTCGGCCCGGCTGCCAGGGGCTGCCCCTGGCACGCCGGGCACTTGCCACCTATTCACTATCGATTGACCGGCTCCCGGGGCACCGCAGCGTGCACCTGGGGCCGGCTTGGAACAAGAGGCATGACCGATGAGTGATCCATGGTTCAGGCTCCTCACCGATGGGCGAGGGCGCGGTCTGTTGATGCGCGCGATCATCTTGATGTTGTTGTGCGTACAAGGGAGCGCACCGGTGTACGCCGTTACCTATGGCAAGGCCGAGGGGTGCGTATTCAGCAGCTATGATGGCTTTGACTGGGTAGAGGTCACGCCACTGACCCGGAGCACGCCGGTGGGGTCCGTGTTGAAACAGCGTCAGGTGAACCCGATCGTTGAATACACCACTGGGAAGTCTGTAACCAAGGAGCCGCATGAATTGATTGTAGGTGCGCATTTTCCGGGGATCAGGTTTCTCGATGGCATCGTTCCGACCAATATCGACGGCATCAGTTTTAAAGTGACGGCCTATCCTTCAGGCTCGGACGCCCAGATACTGACGGGTAATTTCTATCCCTTGGTACTGAAAAAATACAAGGTGGAGAGCTCAAACGGCGAGCTGAAAAAAGACTTCATGAACTACGTGTATTCGCTGATTCTGACCCGACCCGCCAATGAGTTACCCAAGGGATCGTTGCAGGTCAACAGCCTCGCCGGTGTCCAGGTGGCGATGTACGCGCTGGACCTGGACGCGGGCGTGGCCCAGGTCGGACAACACTTGCAGGAGCTACCGCCGCATAACAACCGAGAACGCTGTGCGAAAGAACTGCTGCTCAACGAGCACGACCTGCTTGGTTCCGAAGGCGTCAAGTTCACCGCCAAGTGCCAGGTGGTCACCCGCAACGTCACGCTGCCCCTGGGCAGCCCCTCGGCCCATGACTTTCCGACGCTGGGCTCGACCTCGCCGCCCTCGGTCATGAAAAGGCTTGAAGTCAACGACTGCTCGTTCAACAGCCTGCCGAAGGTTTCGTTCAGCGCCGAACCCGCCTCGCGCTGCGACCCGTCAGGGATACTGGGGCTGACTCAGGATCCGGGACGGTCCGTCGCCAAGGGCGTTGGCATCGTCATGTTCAACGAGCAGATTCCGCGGATTCATTGCAATGGCACTCAATACGCCATGGAACGCCCGTCAGGCAGTGATAGCGCCAGCTTCAGCTTCCGTGCCCAGTACATTCGCACCGGGCCGATCACCGAGGGATCGGCCAACAGTAGCGCCCAGTTCAATTTCACCTTCGACTGAGCGAACGGCGCTGGCCACGGGGGTTTGCCTGGACGCCGGCCCCCGGGCCTTTCTACACTGACCTCCGTCTGGGGACCGGGGGAGCAGCGATGAATCGCAATGAACTGCGCAAGGCCGACATCAACCTGATGGTGGTGTTCGAGGCGTTGATGCTGGAACGCAACGTCACCCGGGTGGCGGAGAAGCTGTTTCTCGGCCAGCCCACCATCAGTTCCGCGCTCAACCGGCTGCGGGCGATGTTCAACGATCCGCTGTTCATCCGGGTCGGCCATCGCATGGAGCCCACCGCGCGCGCCGAGCAGATCATCCAGCACCTGTCGCCGGCCCTGGACGCGTTGTCCTCGGCCCTGAGCCTGACCCACGATTTCGATCCCGCCAGCAGCACCATGACCTTTCGCATCGGCCTGTCCGACGACGTCGAGTTCGGCCTGTTGCCGCCCCTGTTGCGGGCCCTGCGCCAGGAAGCGCCGCAGGTGGTGGTCGTGGTGCAGCACGTGGACTACTGGCGGATTCCCGATCTGCTGGCCTCGGGCGACATCACCGTCGGCATCAGCCAGACCCGGGGCCTGCCGGCCAATGCCAAGCGCAAGTTGCTGCGGCATATCCAGCCCAGCGTGTTGCGGGCCGATGCCAGCGATACGCCGCTGACCCTCGACGAATACTGCGCGCGGCCCCATGTGCTGGTGTCCCACACCGCCAACGTCGCCGGTTTCGCCGATGAGTGGCTGGCGGAAATCGGCCGCACCCGCCAGGTGGTACTGTCGGTGCCGCAGTACAGCTCGTTGCCGGCGCTGCTGGCGGGCACCGACATGCTCGCCAGCCTGCCGGACTATGCGGCGGCGGCCATGGCCGCCTCGGGGCAGCTGTTTGTCGAGCCCTATCCGTTCAAGACCCCGACCCTGGACTTGTCCATGGTCTGGCTCAGTCACGTCGACAGCGATCCCGCGGAACGCTGGCTACGCTCGCGCCTGGAAGCCTTCATGGGGGAAAGGGCGCCCATCGCTCAGTTCTGAGCGGCTACCGCTCGGCTGGCTTGGATTGGCGGGTGCCGGCTTGGCATTGGCGCAGGCGGCTGCTTTGCTGTGTAGGTCTTCTGGTGAAACATCGATCGGTGGAGTGTGCCCATGAGTCGTTCCCGTTCCCTGTTGCGTGGGCGTGGCCGCCACGACAGCGGCAAGGTTGGCATGGTCGAGCTGTTCTTCGACCTGGTGTTCGTGTTCGCCGTGACCCAGCTGTCCCATTCCCTGCTGGCCCATCTGTCCCTGGGCGGCGCCGTGCAGGTGGCGTTGCTGATGGTGGCGGTGTGGTGGGTGTGGATCTTCACCTCATGGATCACCAACTGGCTGGATCCGGAAACCCTGCCGATCCGCCTCGGGCTGTTCGTGCTGATGGTGGCGGGGCTGCTGCTGTCCTCGTCGATTCCCCAGGCCTTCGGCGAGCGCGGCCTGCTGTTCGCCGGCGCCTATGTGTTCATGCAGGTGGGGCGCACCGCCTATTCCCTGTGGGCGGTGCGCGGCGAGCCGTTGAACATGACCCGCAATTTCCAGCGCATCCTGCTGTGGCTGCTGTTCTCCGGGGTCTTCTGGATCAGCGGCGGCCTGCTCGAAGGTCCGCAGCGGCTGGCGTGCTGGGGGCTGGCCCTGGCCATCGAGGTGCTGTCGCCGTCGCTGTATTTCTGGGTGCCGGGGCTGGGCCGTTCGACCCTGGCCGACTGGAACGTGGAAGGCAACCACATGGCCGAGCGCTGTGGCCTGTTCGTGATCATCGCCCTGGGGGAATCGCTGCTGGTGACCGGCGCCACCTTCGCCGAGCTGACCACCAGCGCCCAGGGCCTGTTGGGCTTCGTGGTGGCGGTGCTGGGCAGCATCGCCATGTGGTGGGTGTACTTCGACAGCGGTGCCGAACGGGCCCACCACCGTATCGCCCACTCCGCCGATCCGGGGCGCCAGGCGCGGATTGCCTACACCTACCTGCACCTGTTGATCGTGGCTGGGATCATCGTCAGCGCCGTGGCCGATGAACTGGTGCTGATGCACCCGGATCACGCCAGTCCGGCCGGGGTGCTGGTGATCGTCGGCGGTCCCTGGCTGTTTCTCCTGGGCTGCGCCCTGTTCAAGTGGGTAATGAACGACCGGCCCTTGCCGCCGCTGTCGCACCTGGCCGGGCTGCTGGTGCTCCTGCTGTTGTTGCCGGCGGCCGGCAGTCAGCTGTTTTCCGCCCTGGCGCTGGGCAGCCTGAGCACCCTGGTGATGGTGGGCGTGGCGGCCTGGGAAACCCTGGCCCTGCGTGAGCGAACGCCGACGGCGGGGCACTGAGGCCAACAACCTGTTCGGTCGGATGCCGCGGCTTGTGTAGTATGGAGCGCCTTTTTCCCTGACAGACCAGGAGTTCTGCCATGCCGCACCTGCATATGGAATACACCGCCAACCTACCGCAACTGGACGTCGACAAGGCGCTGCTGCGACTCAACCACGGGCTGGTGGCGTCCGGGCAGTTCTCCGACGAGTTCGATATCAAGAGCCGCGCGGTCAAGGTCGAGGCGTTCCGGGTCGGCACGGGCCTGGGCGAGCGAGCCTTTGTCCACGTCAAGCTGGCCTTGCTCAGCGGCCGTTCGCCGGAGGTCAAGAAGCATTTGTCCGAGAGCCTGCTGGCGGTGTTGCAGGACCTTGCGCCCTGGCCACAAGAGCTGCAGGTGCAGCTGTGCGTGGAGCTGATCGACATCGACCGCGCGTCCTACAGCAAGGCCGCCGTCGGCCGCTGAGGGCTAGGCCAGGCCCGGTTCGGCGCAGACCTTGACTACCTGTTCGCGGAACCAGGCCTGCGCACTGTCCTGATCGGTGTGCTGGCTCCATTGCATGTCCAGGGTGAACCCCGGCAGCCCGCTGGGGGCCTCGCAGTGGTTGAACACTGCCTCGTTGGCCAGCAGGCCCTGGATGCGTCGCGGCAGGGTGAGGATGAAGTCGGTGCCGGTGATCATCTTCAACGCCGCGCTGTAGCTGTTGGAGCGGGCGACGATCTGCCGCTTGTGGGCCTGGCGGGCCAGCCAGCCATCCACCATGTTGCTGTCCGAGGTCCAGGGCGTGGGAAACACATGACGCCGCTCGATGAACGACTGCAGGCTGAAGCGCGGTTCCTTGGGCGGCGTTGCGCGCTTGTCGAAGACGCACACCAGATCGTCCTCCAGCAGCATCTGCGACTTCAGGTCGGCATGGCTGCCGTGGAAGTTGGGGCCGAAACAGATCACCAGGTCGACGCTGCCATCGCGCAGCTCCTCGGCGGGAACATCGCTCTCCAGTTTCTGCACATTGACCGTCACCGGCAGGTCGGCGTAGTCGAAGCCCTTGAGTAGCCGGGGCAGGATCAACAGCTCGAA
The DNA here is from genome assembly GCF_900105185.1 of Pseudomonas saponiphila. Classification (NCBI taxonomy): domain Bacteria; kingdom Pseudomonadati; phylum Pseudomonadota; class Gammaproteobacteria; order Pseudomonadales; family Pseudomonadaceae; genus Pseudomonas; species Pseudomonas saponiphila. The sequence goes on from NZ_FNTJ01000002.1 coordinate 2,080,837, forward strand.
GTATTCCGGCGCGCACAGGTTGAAGGTCACGGCCTGGCGGGTCGGATCGAAGGCCGGTACGCCGCTGTGACACAGGTTGATGCTCTCCAGGATCTTCAGCACGTGGCTGTACATGCTGGTGGCCTTGTAGGTCGGGCGCATGCCGTTGCGGGTCGGGACGAACAGTTCGTCCTCGAAGCCGTTGCGCAGTTTCTTCAGGCAGTAGCTGACCGTCGACTGACTGACGCACAGGGTTTCCGACACCCCGGTGACACTGCTTTGCTCGTACACCGCGACAAAGACCATCAGGTCCTGCATGTCGAGTTTTCTGAGCACGTTGTTGATGAGCATCCGTTCCATCCCGCTGGGCACCTGGCGCCGGTGGCGCGCAAACCGGGTCGATGCTAGCGGAACGATCGTCCTAATTAAATGCCCGGAGCGGGGATTCGCGGACAGCATCGGGACATTAAATTCCGATAACACGACCTGCGCATTTTCCCTCAACCAGCGGGTGCCTGTCCCGGGGCAATTTCAGGCCGTGGCAGCCTTCGCACGGCTGCTCTGCACCAGGCCGACCATGCCCAGGACCACCAGCACGGCGCCGAGCACTTCCGCGGTTCGCGGTGTCTGGCCCAGCCACAGCCAATGGAACAGTGTCAGCAACAGGGTGCTGAGGTAGATGTAGGAAATCACCGTGGACGTGGCGATGACGCCAATCGCCCGGTGCAACAGCCAGAAGGTCGCCAGGGTGGCAAACAGCGCCAGGTACAGCAGCCACAGCAGATCCTGGCTGCCCAGCAGGGTCGCGCTGCGCCAGCCGCCGCTGGCCAGACTGGCGGCAAACAGAAACAGGGCGCCGAACAGCATGTTCCAGAAGGTCATGGCCGCCGGGCTGCACCCTTGCAGGCTATTGGCCTTGAGGCGCTGGCTCAGCGGCGAGTAGGCGGCCATGGCCAGGCATCCCAGGCCATAGACGCCCACGGCGTACAGCGACGGCCATTGCCCCGGAGCCCCTCCCTTGAGGATCAGCAGCAAGGCCCCGGCGCCGGCCACCAGCATCGCCGGCCAGCGCCGGGGCTGGCGATCGCCGGGCAGCAGCCAGCCTTCGAACACCAGGGTCAGCAGCGGCACCAGGGTGAACAGGGTTCCGGTGGTGACCGCCGAGGTGTAGCGCAAGGCCTCGAACAGCGAGCCGAAGTACAGCGCCAGCAGCAGCCCCAGCACTGCATGGGCCCGAAGCCCCGCGAGGCTCATCGCCGAGGAGCCCTTGAGCCACAGCAGGGGGGCGAACAGCAGGGCCGAGAACAGCAGGCGCAGCGCGGTCAGCAGCACCGGGTCGATGGCCTGGTTGACCTGGGCGGCGGCGAAGAACGAGGCGGCGATCAGCACCGCCCACAGCAGCATGCCGAGATGCGCTTGGGTGAAGTTCACGGGATTCATGACAGGCTCCGGTGGATCAGCGGATGTGCTGGCGGTAATGCCGCGGATCGAAACGCAGCACCATGAGGACCATCACCAGCATCACGGCGGTCAGTGACCACCAGGCCCATTCGAAGCTGCCCAGCTGGTCGCGGATCACCCCCGCCAGCAGCGGCGACAGGCCGGCGATCAGGTAGCCGATGCCCTGCACGAAGGCAGTCAGGCCGCCGGCCCGGCGCGGGTCGGGCAGGTGGTCCAGGGACACGATCAGGCTCATGGGAAACAGCCCGCCAATGCCCAGGCCCAGCAGGCATGGCCAGAGCAGGCTCAGGTGCTGTGGGCTGAGGATCAGGCCGCAGAAGCCGGCGATGATCAGCAGCAGCAGGCCCGCCAGGACCCGGCGCCGGTCCGGGTTGCGGTTGGCGATGGCCGGGGTGACCAGCCCGGAAAGCACTTCCATGGCGGTGAGAAAACCCAGCAGCAGGCCGGCGTTCTGTTCACTCCAGCCGTTCTCCACGTAATAGGGCGCCAGCCACGCCAGCACGCAGGTGTAGGAGGCGGTGCCGAGGCCGAAGAACACCGCCAGCAGCCAGGCCCGGCGGTTGCCGGCAAAGGATTCCCGCGCGCCGCGCGAGGCGGGGAGGCTCGGCAGCGAGCTGCGCTGGGCGTACCAGAACCCCAGCGCCAGCAGGGCCAGGGCGGCCCAGATCGCCAGGGCCAGGCGCCAACTGCCGCTGTAATTCATCACCAGCGGGGCGAAGGACGCCGCGATGGCCGCGCCGCCCATGATCGAGGTGACATACAGGCCCATGAACAGCGAGACATTGTCGGCAAAACGCGACTTGATCAGCGCCGGCATCAGCGCCTGGATCAGGGCGATGCCGATGCCGGCCAGCACCGCGCTGAGAATCAGCTCGGCGGCCGAATCCATGAACAACCGCGAAACGGTCGCCAGGCCGATGATCAGCAGTGACAGGAGCACGGTACGGTGTTCGCCCAGGCGTTGGCTGATGGCCATGCCGAAGAACATCGCCAGGCCCATGGCCATCACCGGCAGCATGGTCAGCAACGAGGCCAGGCTGAAACTCAAGGGAATGTCGCCACGGATGCCCGACAGCAGCGGGCCGACGGCGGCCATCGACGGCCGCAGATTGAGCGCCACCAGAATCACGCTGACCATCAGCCAGAGCGCGGGGCGGGAAGTAGCACGAATATTTTCCATAACCAGACCTTCAAGAAATCAGGGCCTGATTAGGCGGTGCGGCTCAGAAACGGCGCAAATCAGAAAGTCTGAGGTGTTATTTAAGAATTAAATAAGCCGCAAGCCGCAAGCCACAAGCTGCAAGCTGCAAGCGGGGTGCCTGCACTTGCCGCTTGAAGCTTGCCGCTTGAAGCTGCCTTTAGAACGGCTTGGTCGGCAGGTATTTGCCGTCGAGGGTGATCACGGCGCGGGAGCCGCCTTCGGGGTCATCGACCTTCTTGATGTCCAGCTTGAAGTTGATGGCGCTGATGATGCCGTCGCCGAATTGCTCGTGGACCAGGGCCTTGAGGGTCGATCCGTAGACCTGGAGCATTTCGTAGAAGCGGTACACGGTCGGGTCGGTGGGGATGCCACCGGCGATGCTGCCGCGCAGGGGGATGCTTTGCAGCAGGCGGCTGGCGTCCTGGTCCAGGCCGAGCTTGTTACACACCAGGTCGGCGGCTGCGGCCGGCAGGGCATGCTGGCCCAGCAGGGCGGCGGTGACGAAGGCCAGGCTCAGCCCGGTGCCGTCGGTGAGGTCCTGCCACGACAGGTTCTTGCGTGCCTTGGCGTCGATGATGGTGTCGGCCAGGGCCAGGCGTGGGGCTTGGGCAAATTGCGATTGCAGCATGGGGTGATTCCTCTTGGGTGACGAAAGGGCAGCGGCTCAGGCCGCGCTGGATGGTTGGCTGGCCAGGGCACAGGTGTGCGGATGCTCGGCCAGGGACACGAAGCGTTGGTGATTGCCGTCGAGGGCGGCGATGGCGCCGCTTTCGATGTCATAGACCCAGCCATGCAGGTTCAGCCGCCCCTGTTCCAGGGCCAGGGCCACCGCGGGGTGGGTCTTGAGGTTAGCCAACTGGGCAATCACGTTGTCGCGCACCAGGGCGTCCAGGTGTGCGGCCGGCGAGGCGTGCTGGCGGGCGGCGTTGATCACCTTGGCCGACTCGGCGTGGCGTAGCCAGTTGGCCACGGCGGGCAGGTGGTCGAGGCATGTGCAGGAGGCGATGGCGGTCATCGCGCCGCAGTCGGAGTGGCCGCAGATGACGATGTCGCTGACCCCCAGCACCGCGACGGCATATTCCACGGTGGCCGACACGCCGCCCGGCTCGGGGCCGTAGCTGGGCACGATATTGCCGGCGTTGCGGATCACGAACAGGTCGCCGGGCTCCTGCTGGGTCAGCAGCTCGGGCACTACCCGGCTGTCGGAGCAGGTGATGAACAGGGTGCCGGGGCTCTGAGTGCTGGCCAGTTGCTTGAACAGCGCACTGCGTTGAGGAAAGGCTTCGCGCTGGAACTTGAGGAAGCCGTCGATGATGTTCTGCATGGGATTCTCCTTGCGTCGCTGATGGGGCAAGGATGGAAGTTTTCAGCTATAGCGTCCAAGACCGGCTTATTATGCTTTCCATAAGTACAGCCTATAGTTGGAGCCTGCATGCTGCTGCGTCATATCCGTTATCTGCTGGCCGTGGCCGAGCACTGCAACTTCACCCGCGCCGCCGAGGCGCTGCATGTGTCGCAGCCGACCCTGTCGCAGCAGATCAAGCAATTGGAGGAAGCGCTGGGCGCACCGCTGTTCGATCGCTCCGGGCGCAGCGTGCGCCTCACCGACGCGGGCCAGGCCTATGTCGCCTATGCCCGGCGGGCGCTGCAGGATCTGCAAGCGGCCAAGCGGGCGATCCACGATGTACAGGACCTGAGCCGCGGCTCGTTGCGCCTGGCGCTGACCCCGACCTTCACCGCCTACCTGGCCGGGCCCTTGCTCAGCCGCTTTCACCAGCGCTATCCGGGCATCAATCTGAGCATCGAGGAAATGACCCAGGACCGCCTGGAAGCGGCCCTGGCCGAGGACCGCCTGGACCTGGCGATCGCCTTTGCCGGCGAGCACCTGGCGGAGATCGACAGCCAGGCGCTGTTCAGCGAAACCCTGAGCCTGATGGTCGGCCCGCAGTACCCGCAGCCGGACAGCCTGCCCCTGACGAGCGAGGCGCTGGGCCGTCAGTCCCTGGTGCTGCTCAGTGGCGATTTCGCCACCCGCCGGCATATCGACCGGTATTGCCGGCAGCAGGGCATTGCGCCGCGGATCGTCGCCGAGGCCAATTCGGTCAGCGCGATTGTCGAGATGGTCCGGCACGGGCAGTTGGCGACTATCCTGCCCAGCTCGATTGCCCGGGAGCAGCCGGGGTTGCGCAGCCTGGCCCTGCAGTCAGCGCTGGCGCCACGCCGGGTGGTGCTGCTGGAACGCCGTGGCGCCTACCGCAGCGCCGCCAGCCAGGCCTTCCGGCAAATGCTGCTGGATCAGGGCGCGGGCGTGGCCAGCCACTGATTGACCACTTGGTCGTAGGCGCCGGTGGCCTTGCTCAGGTGCAGCCACTGGTCGACGTAGCTTTTCCAGGCCATGTCGTCCCGGGGCAGGAGGAAGGCCTTCTCGCTGTATTGCAGGTAGCGTTCGGGATGGACCGCGCACAGGCCCGGCTTGTGCTTTTGCTGGAAGCGCGCTTCCGAGGCGTCGGTGATCATCACGTCGGCCTGTTTGCTCAGCAGTTGATCGAAGATCTTCACGTTGTCGGCAAACAGGATCAGGTTGGCCTTGGGCGCGTGTGCCCGGGCGAAGATTTCGTTGGTGCCGCCCGGCGGTTCGATCAGGCGCACCGAGGGCTGGTTGATCTGCTCCAGAGTTTCATAGCGCTTGAGGTCCTGGCAGCGCACCAGGGGAATCTTCCCGTCGACGCCCAGGGGCTGGCTGAAGAAGGCGGTTTTCTGCCGCTCCAGGGACACCGAAATACCGCCCACGGCGATGTCGCACTGCTGGCTGTGGAAGTCGGCCATCAGGCTCTTCCAGGTGGTACCGATCCACTTCACCCGGACCCCCAGGCTCTGGGCCAGGGATTGGGCCATGGCAATGTCGATGCCTTCGTACTGGCCGTCGTCGCGCAGGTAGCTGTAGGGCTTGTAGTCGCCGGTGGTGCAGACCTTCAACTGGCCGCGCTCGAGCACCTGGTCCAGGCGCGAGGTGGCGTCCTGGGCGAAGCCGATGGCGGGGGCGCTGAGGCCCAGCAGGGTGCAGAGCAGGAAGCGGCGGAGCATGGGGTCGATCCTTGAGTGGTGGGCGGGGCGGGGTGCCGGAGCATTATTGGTGTCCGGTCAAGGGTGGGCAAGCAGGGTGTTGTTCAGCGCTGGTACAGGAGCGCGTGCGGGCTTTCGACCTTTTTTTCACGAACGACTGGTTAATCTGCAATCTCTGGATACCCACAAGAGCTCGCCAGTCATGTCGTCTCACCCCCCACCGTCCATCGAACTGGAGTTCGCTCGGCGTTACGACCAGGAGCATGCGCGCGTCTGCGGCGAACCTCGGCCTGTCGGGCTCGGTGCACGCCTGGCGCACTGGCGCACCACGTGTCTGGTCCGCCATGCCCTGAAAGTGGCCGGGGAACCGGGGCTGATCCTGGACGTGGCCTGCGGCGCCGGACGTTACTGGCCAGTGCTGGCCGAGCATGGCAATCGGGTGATCCTGGCGGCGGACCCTTCCCAGGACATGCTCAAGCATGCCCAGACCCACCATCCGGCCAGCCTGATGCAACGGGTCAAGACCTTTCACAGTTCGGCGTTCGACATCGGTCTGCCGGCCAATGCGGTGGACAGCATCATCTGCATGCAGCTCTTCGCCCATGTGAGCCACAGCGAGGACCGCCTGGCGCTGCTGCAGGAGTTCCATCGGGTCAGCCGTGACTCGGTGATCATCGCCACTCGGGTCGAGCCGCTGTTGAATGTCCGTGGGGCCGCGCCCGCCGGGCCTGCGGCCTTGCGCCCGGTCAGCAAGGGGCTGCTGGAAGGCGAGTTCAGGCAGGCCGACTTTGAGGTCCTGGGCCATCAGGATCTGCTGCCCGGTTTTGGGGCGCTGCGGGTCTACGTCCTCAGAAAACACAGCTAGTTATAACTCTCGGACTATTCTTGCCCTCCGGCAGAAGGTTTCGCACTTGCTCTTGTCGGGTGAATGCTCAGAAATCGCCGGCGGCGATATATACTGCGCGCCATTCTTCAAGGGAGAGCCGTGTGGCCATCGATATACACTGGATTCGCGACAACGATAGCCTCGGTCAGCTTTGTGCTCAGTGGCAGCAATTGCCCTTCGTCGCCCTCGACACCGAATTCATGCGGGTCGACACTTTTTACCCCATCGCCGCCCTGTTGCAGATTGGCGATGGGCAGCGCGCCTACCTGATTGATCCTTTGACCATCGACGACTGGCAGCCCCTGGCGGCCCTGCTGGAGAACCCGGCGGTGGTCAAGGTGGTGCATGCCTGCAGCGAAGACCTCGAAGTCCTGCTGCGTCTGACCGGCAGCCTGCCGGCGCCATTGTTCGACACCCAACTGGCGGCCGCCTACCTGAACCTGGGTTTCTCCATGGGCTATTCGCGCCTGGTGCAGGAAGTCCTGGGGATCGAGTTGCCCAAGGGCGAAACCCGTTCTGACTGGTTGCAGCGCCCACTGTCGGAAACCCAGGTCAGCTATGCCGCCGAAGACGCCGTGCACCTGGCCCAGGTGTTCACCGAGCTGCGGCCCAAGTTGTCCGCGGACAAGTACCGCTGGGTACTGGAAGACGGTGCCGAGCTGGTGGCCAACCTGCGCCGTGAAGTGGACCCCTACGAGGTCTATCGCGAGGCCAAGCTGGCCTGGAAACTGTCCCGCGCCCAGTTGGCCGTGCTGCGCGAGCTCTGTGCCTGGCGCGAGCGTGAAGCCCGTGCCCGGGACTTGCCGCGCAACCGCATCGTGCGTGAGCACGCCCTCTGGCCCCTGGCCAAGACCCAGCCCGAGACCCTGGCGGCGCTGGCCAAGATCGAAGACATGCACCCGCGTACCGTGCGCCAGGACGGCGAGTTTCTCCTCGACCTGATCAAGCGCACCGCAGCCCTGGGCCCGGACCAGTGGCCACCGGCCATCCCCGAGCCGTTGCCGATCGAAGCCGCGACCCTGCTCAAGCGCCTCAAGGCCGTGGGCCAGGTCGAGGCCGAGCGCCTGGGCATCGCCCCGGAAGTCATGTTGCGCAAGAAAACCCTGGAAAGCCTGCTCAAGAGCGGTTTCCCCAACGGGCCCTACCAATTGCCTGATTCGCTGCGTGGCTGGCGCCGCGAATTGATGGGCCAGGCACTGCTGGACAGCCTGGCCACCGCCGGAGAACAGCCTTGAAACGTATCTGCTCCATCTATAAAAGCCCGCGCAAGAACGAGATGTACCTCTACGTACTCAAAAGCGAGGCTCTGGAACGCGTGCCGGAAAACCTGCTGCTGGCTTTCGGCAAGCCGCAACATGCCTTCGACCTGGTCCTGACCCCGGAGCGCAAGCTGTCCCGGGAGGATATCCACCAGGTGCTGGAGAACCTCGATAAGCAGGGTTATCACCTGCAGATGCCGCCGGCCGAAGACGAGTACATCGAGCATTTGCCCGAAGAGCTGCTGCGTCGCAATGATCCGGTCTGACCCTTAGCGGCTCGGTCCCGAGCCGCTGTTAGATGCAAACTGACTGACTTGGCCGCCGCCTTGATCGATGGAGCGATACTCCGTCGGCGGCGACCTGCACCGTTTTTTAAGGTTTGAGCCATGCGCGTTCTGATTGCCGAACACGATCACGCTGTTTATGCCCGCCTGTTGCGTCAGGCGGCCCCGGAGCTGGAAGTGCTGACCAGCGGTGACTCCGCCGAGCTGTCGCGGCTGGCGGCCGATTGCCCGGTCTGGCTGGGGCAGCCGGACCTGCTGGCCACTCTGTTGCGCCAGGGGCACCAGCCCCAGTGGTTGCAATCCACCTGGGCCGGCATCACTCCGCTGCTGGCCGACGGTTTGCCCCGGCATTACCGCCTGACCCGGGCAGTGGGCATCTTTGGCCAGGTGATGGCCGAGTACGTGCTGACCTACATCCTCGGCCATGAGCGCGAAGTGCTGGCGCGGCTGGTCAGCCAGGTGGAGCGCAAGTGGGACAACCGCCTGGGCCAGAGCCTGGTGGGACGCAAGGTGCTGATCGTCGGCACCGGCGATATCGGCCAGAGCGTGGCGCAGTTCCTGGTGCCGTTCGGGGTCAAGCTGTACGGCATCGCCAGCCAGGCCCGGGAGCAGGCGCCCTTTATCGAGGTGGCCGGGCTGGAAGACCTGGGACGCTTGGTGGGGGAGGTGGATTACGTGGTCAACCTGTTGCCCAACACCCCCAGCACCCACGACCTGTATGACGCCGCGCTGTTCAGGCAATTCAAGCCCAGCGGGCTGTTCATCAATGTCGGGCGCGGTGTTTCCGTGGTCGATGCGGACCTGGTGCAGGCCCTCAAGGATGGCCATCTGGCCGGGGCGGTGATCGATGTCTGCCGCCAGGAACCGCTGCCGCAACGGCACCCGTTCTGGACCGCCTGGGGCTTGCTGCTGACCGGTCACAGTTCGGCGCCGACTTCGCCGGAATTGATGGTGCAGCTGTTTGTCGACAACCTGCGGGCCTACGAGGCCAGGCAGGCCTTGCGTGGCGAAGTGGATTTCGCTCGCGGCTACTGAAACGTGCCTGATCGTAGGAGCGAGCTTGCTCGCGAAAGCCGCGCTTGCCAGGCAAGCGCGGCGGCCTTCAGGGCTTCGCGAGCAAGCTCGCTCCTACAGAGGCGATCGCGGCCTTAAAGGTTGAAGTCGCCTTCGGCCACGGTTTCGCTCAGGGGACGACGCGGGCTTGGTTCTTCCCGGGCCTGCAGGTATTCGGCCAGGGTCGATTTGTCTCCCAGCTTGCCCACCGCCACGGCGGCATGCAGGGCATAGCCTTCGGGAATCTTCAGTTCCTTGCGCGTCAGTTCCTGGTCGAAGCCGGCCATGCCGTGGGTGTGCCAGCCACTCAGGCTCGCCTGCAGTGCCAGGTGGCCCCAGGCCGAACCGGTGTCGAAGGTGTGCCACAGCGCCGGGGATTCTTCCGTGGCGCCAGGGGCGGTGAAGGTGGTCTTGGAAATCACGATCACCAGGGCCGAGGCGTGCTGCGCCCAGCCACGGTTGAATTCGTTGAGCAGGCCGAGGAAGCGTTCCCAGTTCGGTGTGTCGCGGCGGGCATAGAGAAAGCGCCAGGGCTGCGAGTTGTAGGCCGAAGGCGCCCAGCGCGCGGCCTCGAAGAAGCTCAGCAGGGTTTCTTCCGGGATGCTTTCGCTGGTGAAGGCCCGGGGCGACCAGCGCTGGGTGAACTGCGGATGGATGGCGTAATCGGCAACGCGAGGATTGGCGCTCATGGAAAGACTCCTGGCAGCAAGTGAGAAGAGTGGAATAAACCGGCAAGCGCAGTTGGCTGAGCGAAGGGGCATTCCGGGCCCCGTGCGGTTTGCCGGGTGCGACGCGGTCGAGCGTTAATGGCACACGGACACGGGGCGGTCCGAGGGGCAAAGCTACTGTGCCCATGGCCGGCTGACAAGTCTCGGGCTACCGGCAGTCGCTAGCGCTTGGCCCAAGGGGGCTTGGGCACTAGACTGGCGGCCTTTTCACCCTCGGATACTGATGCTTGAGCCATGGCCGCCAAAGTCGAACCTTTCTGGATACGCAAAACCCTCGAACAACTCGACCAGGACGAATGGGAGTCGTTGTGCGATGGCTGTGGCCTGTGCTGCCTGCAGAAGCTTGAGGACGAGGACGACAACAGCGTCTATTACACGCGTATCGCCTGCAAACTGCTGGACCTGAAGACCTGCCAGTGCAGCGACTACGCCAATCGCCGCGCCTCGGTGCCCGACTGCATTCAGCTGACGCCGGGCAAGGCTGACGAGTTCAAGTGGCTGCCGCCTACCTGCGGCTACCGCTTGGTCAGCGAAGGCAAGGACCTGCCGCTCTGGCACCACTTGGTGTGCGGCGATCGCGATGCGGTGCACCACGAGCGTATTTCCCAGTCCGGGCGCATGCTCGCCGAAGGCAGCGTGGCGGAGGAAGACTGGGAGGATCATCTGATTTTCCGCGCCGGCTGAGGACTGGCCGCGCCGGCCGCAGCGCCTGTTCAGGTTCCAGCGGGCAAGGTTCAGGCAAGGAAGAAATGGCCAAGAAAAGGGAATTTGGGGGCTGAATGAGCATTCGAAGCGATTTGCAACCCCGCCTGAACCCAGCGCGGCAGATGATGAGCAGCTTCTCAAGGGGTTTACCGCAAGGAGAATGTATGAGGGTGGGGGCGAAGCTGGCGCTGGCCACTGCGCTGCTGGCGCTGAGCGCATCGGTCGTTGCGGCGCAGAAGGTCGATCTGGATTATCACGTGCGCTTTTTGCCCCAGAGCGATCAGGCCGAGGTGCGCCTGACCCTGGCTGAGGGCACGGCCCTGCGCAGCCTGGATTTCGACCTGGGCGCCGGCGGCGACTACAGCGATTTCAAGGCCGACGGTCAATGGCAGGCGGCTGCCGCCGATGCTGGCGGCCAGCGCGGCATCTGGCGCCCGGCCAGCGGCAAGGCCAGCCTCAGCTACCGGGTGCGTTTGAGCCACAGCATCAAGAAGGGCAGCTACGACAGCCGCAGCACCGCCAACTGGGCGCTGCTGCGCGGCGAAACCCTGGTGCCGCCGGCGCGGATCGATCAGCAGGATGGGGTCGAGCTGGTGTCGCGTCTGGATTTCGACTTGCCCGCCGGCTGGAAGAGCATCGAGACTGCCTGGCCGCGCATCGGCAAGAATCGCTTTCGCATCGACAACCCCTCGCGCCTGTTCGATCGCCCCACCGGCTGGATGCTGGCCGGCAACCTGGGCAGCCGCCGCACGCGCCTGGGGACTACCGAGGTCAGCGTCGCCTCGCCCCTGGGCCAGGGCATGCGGCGCATGGATGTGCTGACGCTGCTGACTTTTGTCTGGCCGCAAGTGCAGGCGGTGTTTCCCCGCCAGCCGGGTAAGCTGCTGATTGTCGGTGCGGCCGATCCGATGTGGCGGGGCAGCCTGGCCGGGCGCGATTCGCTGTTCCTCAACAGTCGCTTGCCGCTGGTCAGCGAGAGCGGCAGCAGCCCGTTGCTGCGGGAGCTGGTGCAGTCGTTGGCGCGCATCAACGACAGCCAGCGCAGCGACTGGATCAGCGAAGGCCTGGCCGAGTATTACGCCATTGAATTGCTGCGCCGCGCCGGCGGGATCAGTGACGAGCGTTATCAGGTTCTGCTCCGGCACCTGATCAAGGATAGCCACAAGGTCAGCAGTCTGCGGGGCGAGCAGGTGGACAGCGCCACGGTGGCCAAGGCGGTGTTGCTGTTGCAGGAGCTGGACCGGGAAATCCGCCTCAAGACCCGCAACAAGCGCTCACTGGACGATGTGCTGCAAGGGGCGATGCGCCTGCAGAGCGTCAGCACCGATGAGTTCATCCAGCTCAGTGAAAGCGTGCTGGGCGAGTCATCCAAGGTTCTCGACACCAGCCTGCTGCACTAGCCAGCAGTATGCCCCGGCGCCGACCAACCGCTTGAGGCGTCCATCGGGACGCCCCGGGATCAGGCCTTGGGCACCTTCGTTTCATCATGGCTGGCGGCGTTGGCGTTGCGGCCGGCCGCTTCGGCGTTGGCCTTCAAGTTGCGCAGTTCTTCACCGGCGCGTTCGATCTTGCCGCGCACCTGATGCAGGTCCTGGCGGCCTTTTTCCAGCAGGCTCTTGGCCGAGCTGTGCCCGGTGATGCCCCGTGCCAGGGCAACGCCGCCAATGGCCACCTGGATCAGGCCGAACACGCCGCCACGGCGCAGGCCCTTGCCCAGCATCACCACGCCACCGGCCAGGGAGCCGATGCGTTCCCAACCCTGGACGTTCTGCGGCGCTTGAAGCGGGGCCGGCTTGATGGTTTGCAGCTGTTTGCGCTCGCTCATGATCTGTCTCCAATGGACCTAAGGGTATGCAGCTGACTGCACCTGGGGCACGGGGGTTCCCGCCAGTTGTCCGGCGTGTCTTCAGAACTTGGGCCCGGAGCGGGTGTTGTTGCCCTTGGCCAGGCGGTCGTAGAGCACCACGTTGACCGTGGCGGCCAGGTTCATGCAGCCGGTGGTGGGGATATAGACCACGTCCTCGCACCAGTCGCGGATCTCCTTGTCGAGGGAACCGTCTTCCGGGCCGAAGATGTACAGCGCGCGATCCGGGTGGGTGTATTCCGGCAGCGGGCGGGCGCCTTCCACCAGTTCCACCGCCACCGGGATGCAGCCCAGGGGGAGGATTTTCTTCAGGTCGTCGATGCCGATCAGGGGAATGTCCTGGTGGACTTTCTTGGTGTCGGTGACGAAGTCGCGGGCACGCTCATAACGCTTGCCGGTGTAGAACACCGAGGCGACGCCATAGCAGCCGGCGGCACGCATCACCGAACCAACGTTCTCCGGTGACTTGGGGTTATACAAACCGATGCAGCTGTACCTTTTGTTTGCCACGAGCAGGGAGCCTTGGGGGAAAAGAGCGCGATTATACGGAGATTGACCGGGGTGTGGCGGGGTGTTCGGCGGTTCGCGGGCCAGCCCGCTGCTGCGGGAGCGGGCTGGCCGGCGAAGGGGTTACTCGCTGTCTTTCTTCATCAACCCAGCCAGGGCGGCGAACGGGTTGTGGGTCGCCTTGGCGACTTTCGGCGTGCTCAGCGAACCTTCGCCGAAGTACTGCTGGTCGGTGTAGCGCGAGTGCTCGTTGTCGTGGCAGTACAGGCACAACAGCTCCCAGTTGGAGCCGTCCTGGGGGTTGTTGTCGTGGTTGTGATCGCGGTGGTGCACGGTCAGCTCGCTCAGGCGCTTGCCGGAGAATTCCCGGGCGCAGCGGCCGCAGACGTGGGGGTACATCTTCAGCGCCTTGTCGCGGTAGCCCATTTCCCGGTCGCGCTGGGCGTCGGCAAGGATACGGTCCAGCTTGGCGGTGTTGGACGGGGGAGTGGACGAACTCATGGGTTCACCTTTGTAGAAGGACTAATGACGGTAATGGACAAAGTTTAGCTCAGGCCTTGAGCTTCTCGGCAATCCAGATGGTGTGCCGGGTACCGCGATTGCCGTGGGCGTACACCTGCACTTCCTCGGCCTTGAAGCCGGCCTTGCGCAGGCGCTCGGAGAACTTCTGGTCGGCGCTGGCCGACCACACCGCAAGCACACCCTTGGGCCGCAGGGCCCTGGCGCAAGCCGCCAGGCCGGCGCTGGAGTAGAGCCAGCTGTTGGCTTTCTGGGTCAGGCCTTCGGGGCCGTTGTCGACGTCGAGCATGATCGCGTCGAAGCCCTGGGGTTCGGCTTGCAGGACCTTGGCCACGTCCTCCAGGCGGATCACCGTGCGCGGGTCCAGCAGCGGCCGACCGGATTTTTCCCCGAGCGGGCCACGGTTCCATTCCACCACCCCGGGCACCAGTTCGGCGACCACCACCTCGGCACTCTGGCCCAGGTGCTTGAGGGCCGCGGCCAGGGTGAAGCCCATGCCCAGGCCGCCGATCAGCACCCGCGAGTTCGCACGCCCGGCGACCTTGCTGCAAGGGATCTGCGCCAGGGCGTCCTCGGAGCCGTGCATGCGCGTATTCATCAACTGGCCGCCGTCGCCGCCCTGGATCTTGATGACGAAATCCTCACCGTATTCGAACAGGCACAAGGCACCGCCGTTGTCGGGAATCGCAGTGGTGTCCAGCAGTACGAAACGTTTCATGGAGATCTCATTGAGGAAGGCAAAAGCTCCCGGTTGGGAGTAGCCTGACGCCAGACAATAGCAATGGAGCCATTGATGAAGCGCACTATTCTAACGGTGATTGCCCAAGCGGCGCTCGCCCTGACCGCCGCCCTGGCGCTGAGTGTTGGCCCGGCCCAGGCCGACGAGCCGCAAAGCGCCCCGGTGGTGACCCCAACGCCCAACCTCGGCACCCCAGGCACCGCAACGCCCACGCCTTATCCGCAAGTGACCCCGCCCAGCACGCCCAAAGCCGGCAGCAGTGGCAGCGCGCCCCTGCTGCCGCCGATCGACATGCCCAAGCCACCCAAGGACCAGACCCTGCCGGGGCTGGAGCAGAATGACAACAAGGCCAAGACGCAGGGCTGATGGTTGTAGCAGGCTGGTGTGGCGAGGGAGCTTGCTCCCGCTCGGCCGCGTAGCGGCCGCAACACCTGAGTCCCGGTTGCAAGGGGTGAAAACGAGTAGCGGCCATTGGGGTGGCTATACCACGGGTTTTCGGGGTCAGTACTGCTGCGCGAGCAACTGGCCGTCGGCCATGCGCAGGCGCTTGGACAGCGACACGGCCAGGGCGCGGATGATCTTGGCGGCGATCTTCGGTGCCTCGTTGAGCATCTTTTCCAGGGAGTCCTTGCCCAGGTTGAGCAACTGGCAATCACTGGCCGCCACGCAAGTGGCCGAGCGTCGCTCGCCATCGAGCACCGCCATCTCGCCAAAGGCCCGACCGCTGCGCAGAGTGGCGATGGTCAGGGGCTGGCCGTCCTGGGTGCTCTTTTGCACGGCCACCTGGCCGCTGTGGATGATGCACATGAAGCTGCCGGCATCGCCTTCGCGAAAAACCGCCTGGCCCTGGGCGATGCTGCTGATGCTGAAGTAGCCGGCCGCAGCGTTGAAGTCGGCGGGCAGCAGTTGGTCGAACAGGCCGCAGTCCATCAGCCAGTCGCGGATCTCGTTGTTCAGTAAGGTGGGTTCGGACATGGGATCAGGGTCTTTTTCTTGTGTCTGTTGCACGGGCGCAGGCCCGGTCCGGCGTTTGCCGGCGGCGGTCCTGGGTTAAGACAGGAGCGCCGCCGAGAGTTCCTCAGCCCAGGCCCAGAATGTTCAGGACGAAGGCATATTCGAGGGCTACGTCACGTAATCCCTGGTAACGGCCGCTCATGCCGCCATGCCCGGCGCCGAGTTCGGTCTTGAGCAGCAGCGGGTTGTCGTCGGTCTTGGTGGCCCGCAGTTTGGCCACCCATTTGGCCGCTTCCCAGTACTGCACGCGACTGTCGTTGTAGCCGGCGATCACCAGGGTGGCCGGGTAGGCCTGGGCGCGGACGTTCTCGTAGGGCGCGTAGGCCTTGATCCGCTCATGGACTTGCGGCTCCTCGGGGTTGCCCCATTCGTCGTATTCGGTGACGGTCAGTGGCAACTCCGGGTCGAGCATGGTGTTGAGTACATCGACGAAGGGCACTTCGGCGATGGCCACCCGGAACAGCTCGGGGCGCTGGTTGAGCACCGCGCCGATCAGCAGGCCACCGGCGCTGCCGCCGCTGATGGCCAACTGCTGGGCGCTGGTCAGGCCCTGGGCGATCAGGTGTTCGGCGCAGGCGATGAAGTCGCCGAAGGTATTCTGCTTGTGTTCCTGCTTGCCGGCGCGGTACCAGGCTTCCCCCAGCTCGCCGCCGCCACGCACGTGGGCGATGGCAAAGGCCACGCCGCGATCGAGCAGGCTCAGGCGCGCGTGGGAAAACCAGGGGTCGAGGCTCTCGCCATAGGCGCCGTAGCCGTACAGGTACAGGGGCGTCGGCCGGCCCAGGCACTCGCGCTTGACCACCAGGCTGATGGGCACCTGGGTGCCGTCGGCGGCGGTGGCCCAGAGGCGCTGGCTGACGTAGGCATCAGGGTCGAACGGGCCCAGTACCGGGGTTTCCTTCAATACCTGCTGCTGGCCGTCGGCCAGTTGCAACTGACGCACCTGGGCCGGGCGATTGAGCGCCTCGTAGCGCAGGCGGATGCGCGAGCTGGAAAACTCCAGGCTGTTGTGCACGTGCAGGCTGTAGGCCGCATCCGGCAGTTGCACACGATAGGCGGGCAGGCCTTGCGGGTGCACTTCGATGATCGGCAGGCCGCCTTCGCGCAGGCTCAGGGTCATGGCGCCGGCGTTGAGGGTCACGCCGTCGAGCATCACCTCGGGGTTGTGCGGCACCAGCCGTTGCCAGTCGCTTTGCTCGGGGATCGCGCCGGTGTCCGCTGCCTGGTAGAGGGCGAAGTTGATGCCTTCGCGGTTGCTGCGGATGAACCAGGTCCACTGGCCGTCGAGCTGGCCATGGTCGACATCGTATTCATGGCCTTCGACCCGGGGCGCCATGCAGGTAAAGGGCTGCTCCGGCCGTGCGGCGTCCAGGACCCAGGTTTCGCCGGTGGTCTTGCTGCCCAGGGACAGCAGCAACTGGCGTTCGGAGCTTGAGCGGTAGCAGTGCAGGAAGAAGCGCCCGTCCGGCTCGTGGAACACTTCCTCGGCGGCCGTGCCGTCCAGGCGGTAGCGCAACAGTTTGTGCGGGCGGTGAGTGTCGTCCAGCTCGCCGAAGAACAGGGTCAGGCTGTCGTTGGCCCAGGTCATGCTGCCGTCGCAGTTGTCGAAGGACAGCTCGCTGACCTTGCCGTTGGCCAGTTCCTTGACGAACAGGGTGTAGATTTCCTCGCCGGTGGTATCGAGGCTGTAGGCCAGGCGCTGATGGTCGGGGCTGATGCTGAAGGCGCCGAGGGAGAAGAATCCGCCGTTGGCCAGGGCGTTGGGGTCCAGCAACAGCTGTTCGCGGCTTTCGTCCACCGTCAGGCTGTCATCCGTCGGACGCGGGCAGCGGTAGTGGCGAGGGTATTCGTCACCGGCGGTGGTGCGGGTGTAATACAGGTACGGGCCCCAGGGCGAGGGCAGGGACAGGTCGGTTTCGAGGATCCGGCCCTTGATCTCCTGGAACAGCGTCTCGCGCAGCGGCGCCTGGTGCGCCAGCTGGGCGTCGAGGTAGCTGTTTTCAGCCTTCAGGTAATCGAGCACCGCGTCGGTGTCGCGTTCCTGCAGCCAGGCATACGGGTCAGCGCCGGCGGCCTTGTGGGCAATCGGGGCACTGCTGTCGTTGGCGGTTAAGGGCATGGTGGGCTCTCGGGCGATGACAAATGAGGGCTGGGCAGACGGCGTTGCAGCCTGACACGGGAAAAGTCGTTATCATAAGCGCCTCTTTGCCTGCCTTGCCATGGACACCATGACCGAGAACGACTATCTGATCGCCTGGGGGCTCTATGCCTTCGCCGCCTTGGGCTGCCTGCTGGTGTGGATGCGCCTGACCCGCTGGATGTGGCGCTGGCTGCGCGAGCCGCTGCGTGTGCTGATGGCGGTGCTGCTGTTCAGCCCCACCATCATCGACTCGGTCAAGGATAAATTTGCCCCGGCCATTGCCATCACGGCCCTGGACATCGCCTTCAAGGTGGGCAACAACGCCTGGCGCGCGGTATCCGACCTGTTCATGTACGGCATGATCGCCTTTGGCGTGTACCTGCTGTTCGTGCTGATCCGCTGGCCCATCGAGCGCGCCGCCAGGGAGCGCCGCGCGCGTAACGAAGCGGCGAAAGCCGCGGCCAAGGCCGCCGAAGTCGAGGATGACCAGCCCTTTGGCGCTGCCGGCAACGACCGTTATGGTCGGCCTGCCGCGGGCACTCCCCTGAATACGCGGGTCGAGCCGCGTCTGTAACCTGGCCCCGGCATTCAAGCGAGAGTCCGAGCATGTGTGAGTTATTGGGCATGAGCGCCAATGTACCGACCGATATCGTCTTCAGCTTTACCGGGCTGATGCAGCGCGGTGGCCGCACCGGCCCCCACCGCGACGGTTGGGGCATCGCCTTCTACGAAGGCCGTGGCCTGCGCCTGTTCCAGGACCCGGCGGCCAGTTGCGAGTCGGAAGTGGCCAATCTGGTGCAGCGCTACCCGATCAAGAGCGAAGTGGTGATCGGCCACATTCGCCAGGCCAACGTCGGCAAGGTCTGCCTGGCCAATACCCATCCCTTTGTCCGCGAACTCTGGGGCCGCAACTGGTGCTTTGCCCATAACGGCCAGTTGGCGGACTTCCAGCCCCAGGCCAGCTTCTATCGCCCGGTGGGCGACACCGACAGCGAGGCGGCGTTCTGCGACTTGCTCAATCGGGTACGCGAAGCCTTTCCCGAGCCGGTGGAGATCGAGCAACTGCTGCCGATTCTGATCCGTGCCTGCAGTGAATACCGCAGCAAAGGCGTGTTCAACGGGCTGCTCAGTGACGGTGACTGGCTGTTCTGCTTCTGCTCCACCAAGCTGGCGCAGATCACCCGGCGCGCGCCGTTCGGCCCGGCCCGGCTCAAGGATGTCGATGTGATCGTCGACTTCCAGGCCGAAACCACGCCCAACGACGTAGTGACGGTGATCGCCACCGAACCGCTGACCGAAAATGAAACCTGGACCCGCTATCAGCCGGGCCAATGGAGCCTGTGGCGGCGCGGTGAATGCGTCAGCCACGGCCAGACCGAATAAGGACATCTCTATGTTGCTCAGTTATCTGCGGCTGGTGTTGTTCGCCGCCGGCCTGCTGGTCGGTGTGCAAGTGCCGGGTTTCATCAGCGACTACGCCAAGCGCGTGGAAGCCCACTTGATTGAGTCGCAGAACAGCCTGCGGGGCTTCCAGGGCACCGCGCAGCAGTTCTTCAAGGGCGACCTGAATGCACTGGTGGCCCACTACCGGGCCAGCGAAGACCCGGTGTTCCGCAGCGATGCCGAGAGCCTGAGCGGCTTGCTGCAGCGCCAGCTGGCCCTGGACAAGCAATACCAGGCCATGCAAGGCCCCTGGTACATCCGCCTGCTGCAAGTGGCCCTGGCGGCCGATCCGCAGATCCGCAAGGAAACCTGGGACGGC